>CAYYHG010000123.1:0-8829 GCA_964471665.1 uncultured Halobacteriales archaeon
GCGAGTTCAGCAGGTACGC
The DNA here is from genome assembly GCA_964471665.1 of uncultured Halobacteriales archaeon. Taxonomy (GTDB): domain Archaea; phylum Halobacteriota; class Halobacteria; order Halobacteriales; family Haloarculaceae; genus SW-9-67-25. Next base: position 20 of record CAYYHG010000123.1, read on the forward strand.
CTCGCCCCGGGCGGCGAGGTCCTGGACGATGTCGAGACAGGTGTCGAAGTTGCCGTCGACCTCGAGGATGCGCGCGCCGTGGAGGCTGGCCTGGGCGACCTTGCCGGCGGCGACCTTGCCGCTTGGCAGGAGGACGAGCGTCTCCATCCCGCCGCGGGCACCGTAGGCGGCCAGCGCGGCGCTCGTGTTCCCTGTCGAGGCACACGCCAGTCGTCCGACGCCCACCTCGCGGGCCACGCGGACGCCGACGGTCATCCCGCGGTCTTTGAAACTCCCGGTCGGGTTCATCCCCTCGTGTTTGACCCGCAGGCGCGCGACGCCGATTTCGCTCTCCAGGCGGGGCACGTCGTGCAGCGGCGTGTCACCCTCGGGCAGCGTGACCCCCTCCTCGAAGGGGAGTGTGGCGGCGTAGCGCCAGACGCCGCGGCCCTCGAAGTCGTCCCAGGTCGGCAGATCCGCGTACCGCACCTCCAGCAGGCTGTCACACGAATCGCAGGTGTACCGCACCGCGTCGAAGGGGGCGAACGTCTCCCCGCACGCGATGCAACTCAGCCAGACGCCGTCGGTCGCACACGCCGGCGCGTCGGCGGTCAGCTCCAGGTGGCTCATTACCGGGCGAAGGTACCCGCCGGGCAAAAGTGGGGCGGTTGCTGGCCCCGCGTCGAGAGGACACACTCGAGGTTGATCACCAGGCCGTCCAGACCACGCAGGCGGTCGCGGACGGTGCCCCACACCCGTTCGGGCGGACGGGACTGCTGGAACTCGTCGACCTTCCGGCCGAGTCGCATAGCTGCCCGTAGGGCCGGCAGCCGCTAATCGCCCTCGCCGAAGTCGTCGATCCGTTCGTGGACGTACTCGGCCCAGGCGTCGAGCGTCTCGTGCATCAGGTCGCGGGCCTCCGTCAGGGGCGTCGCCGAGTACTGGTAGACGTGACCGCCGCCGTCGAGCAGGCGGCGCTGGCGCTCGGCGAGTCCCTTCTCCCGGAGTGTCGACAGCGAGCGGTTGACGTTGCTCCGGTCGCGGTCGAGTTCGTCGGCGAGTTCCTCCACGGTGCTTCCGGGGCTGTCGAGCAGCGTCTGGTAGGTGCGTGCCTCGTGGCGCTGGATGCCGAACACGCAGGTCAGGACGTCTCTGAAACTCGGCTCCTCGCCGAGCATGAGTTCCCGGAACCGGTCGGGCGACGGATCAGGCGACGGATCGGGTGCTACCATGTCGGACGGTAGTGACGCCGGCAGAATAAAACCCACCTTACCTGGGACTCACGGCAGGACGGCACTGAGGCCAGCGACCTTACTCCTCTGGAGCCGACTGCTGGCTGTATCCCTGGTTCTCGAGGCACTCGCGCATCTCCTCTTGAGACTCGTGTTTGTGCAGGCGTGTCGGGGTGTCACAGTAGTAGGTATCGCCGTCGTGGCGCAGCGTCACCTCGTGTTCCGAGCCCAGAAACTCCGTCTTGACGACCACCCGCTGGCCTCCTTCGAGGGTGTCCAGCAACTCCCTGGCTCCCATCTCCCCCGCCTTGATGATGAGCGGTTCAGTCATTCGTGGCGTAGTACTGGCCCCTCGGTAATCAGTGTTCGCTTCGCTGACGGGTCCGGCTCTTCTTGCGCGCCGTGTCCGCGCATGCCGCACAGACGCGCACACGACCAGCATTTATATCTCTCCATTTCGGCATAATACAATCTTTCGTCGCTGTGCAATCCAGACGCGCGGACGGGATATCCCTTTTTCCCCGCTGGGGGTAGGCCGGACCGTCATGGAAGAGAACCGTCGCAGATTTCTCCAGCTTAGTGGCCTCGCTGCCGTCGGATCGCTCGCAGGCTGTGTGTTCGGGAGTCCGGACAGCCAGGCGGACGCGCCGACGAGTACCGACACACCCACCGCGACGCCGACGGCCACCCCGACAGAGACGGCAACCGAACTGGCCGTCGAGGACATCGACTACGGCGACTGGTTTGCCGACACCGACAACTTCGACGGCACGACCGCCGACGCTCGCGGGGGAAGCGATGTGACCGTCGCGGTCGGTGCCGAGGGCAACGGCGGCGCGTTCGCGTTCGACCCGCCGGCGGTCTGGGTCGACCCCGGCACCACTGTCCGCTGGGAGTGGACTGGCGAGGGTGGGACACACAACGTCGTCGAGCGCGAGGAGTCCTTCGCCAGTGGCGACCCGACCGACGATCCGAGCACGACCTTCGAGCGCACCTTCGAAGACGAGGGGCTGTACAAGTACTTCTGTACGCCACACCAGAGCCTCGGGATGAAGGGGGCCGTGGTCGTCGGGGACGCAGAGACGGGCGGCGACGGGACCACACAGTACGGCTGGCAGGCCGCCACCTTCGACGCCTACTGGTACTCGCTGTACAACATGAGTACCAACATCGCGATGAGCGGCAACGGGATCGTCTTCCCGGCCACAGAGGACCAGCAGGAGACGTTCCAGCAGCGGTTCCCAGAGATGCTCGCGGCCGCCGACCAGCCCGGACCACCGATCAAGAACCCCAACCTCAACATGGCGCCGTTCACCGAGGGCGACCCCTCGTTCACCCAGCAGCCGGTGCTGGAGGGCGAGGACGGCCGGCCCGACGCCGCCACCCTGCAGTGGGACAGAGCGGCGTCGTCGACGACGGTCAGCCCCCAGTCGCTGGCCTGGACACACACCAAGGGCGTCACCTGGGCGAAGAACTTCGAGAATCACTTCGAAATTCTGCCGGACTCGCTGGCCGCAGAGTTCCGGTCGATGGTGCTTTCGACGCTGGCGCAGGCCGGCACCGCCTTCGCCCTCGTCGAGGGGAACCTCCGCCTGAACGACGAGAACATGCTGCTGGCGCCGGCGTTCCGGCCCGGCGAGGGCACCGTCGAGGGGACCCCCCGGCCCCTCGATCACAGCGCGATGCTGTGGTTCCTCTCGGACATGGTGAGCCTCGCGCAGGGGGGCTGGTTCGGCTACGAGAACCCCGAGCCGCTGATCCCGCCCGAGAACGTCCAGGCGCTCGCGGACGGCGTCGCGAAGACGACGATGAACGCCTTCGACCCCGACAGCATCCTCGAGGCGGGATCGACCCGCGACATCGGGGAGATGCTCGGTGCCGTCGGCTGGTACGGCACCCACGCTGGCACCGACGAACTGGCCGGGATGGCGGCCGACTACGCCGACAGCCTCGCCGGCGCCGTCGCGGACGCCACCGACGGCAGCGGCCGGGTCGGCGACGGCGCCGCCAACCAGGCTGCCACGCAGGGAATGGTCGCGCAGGGCCTGCTGTGGGCCTCCGAGGTCGACGGCGTCGACCGCTCGGAGCTGGCCGGCGACGTCGTCGGGTACATGGCTGACGAACTGTGGGACGGTGACGCCGGTACCTTCGCCTCCGGCGTCGACGACGACACCTACACGATCACGGCCCGCGACGCGGGCGACATCACGGGCGGGCTCAACGCCGCCGAGGCCGTCCTCGGCATGTCTGACCTCCGGGACGTGTTCGTCCAGTTCTTCGACGAGACGTTCAATACCGGGCGCCTCCAGCGCGCCCAGCGGCCCCCGTCGGTCAACGACCGCGACAACGAACCCCCCCTGCCACCGGAGGCCGGCGGCGAGTTCGGCCAGGCCGCCGTCTACAACGCCGAAATCGAATTCGACACCGCCAGCGGCGAGTGGTCGGTCACCGACGACACATTCCGGACGGGGCCGGCGCTGTACCTCGCCAACCAGGACATCTGGGTCAGCAACTGGGGCGGTGCTTTCTACCAGGGCCGGGGCCGTCCCGGCCACTCCGACGAACCCAAGAACTGATAGTGATTGCTGTAACGATTTACCGTTTTGACCGCGTCACGTCCTGCGGTCAATCCGGTAATGGCTTACAGCAATCACTATGATAGGGACCGCTGTCACCGTTTTCAGGTCGAAGTCCGGCTCTGCGGATCGATCGGTGAAAGAACATCAGCCGTCTCTGCGACCGTCGCGGCACCGGCCGACGAACCCCACCGTTTCGACTGGAGATCCCGACTGTTCGCTGATACGGGTTGCTGTCGCTCTTTTCCAGGCCGACCGCGCGCTGGCCCGCGGTCGAGCCGGCACCGAGACGCCACTCGGACATCTCCCGGAAGTTGCAAACGACACGGAGGGGTTGGAGAGCGACATGCATCGAGACAGCCAGTCTCAACCAGTTGACAGTTGGCGATTTCATATAGCAATATACAATTTATCGAAGGAACGAGACGGGTTGCAGTTCACGGACTCGCAGCGAGAAGCGGAGAGCCGGGCCGCACTCACTCGATTTGCCCGCGGTACTCCTGGGGCGAGAGCAGTCCGGACAGCGGGTCGTCGTCGTCGGGATCCAGCACAATCATCCAGCCGTCGTCGTAGGGCGCTTCGTTGATCAGTTCCGGTTCGTCGCGCAACTCGGCGTTCACCTCGACGACCGTTCCGGCGACGGGCGCGTAGATGTCCGAGACTGCCTTGATCGACTCGACGACGCCGAAGTTGTCCTCGCGGTCGAACTCCTCGTCCTCACCGGGGAGTTCCACGAACACCACGTCTCCGAGTTCGTCCTGTGCGAAATCGCTGATGCCGACTCTGACCGTGCCGTCTTCCGGTCGGGCCCACTCGTGGGTCTCCAGGTACCCACAGTCGTCGGGTATCTCGAAGCTCATGATAGAAACGGCGTCGTCCTAGTACGTGCTTTCTTCGGTTCGTCGCGGATGATCACGCGGACAGTCTCCTCTCGTCCGGCATAGGAGACAGGGAGATACGCGAGCGCGATCGGATCGCCGAGCGTCGGGCTCATCGTCCCGCTGGTGACGTGTCCGATCGGGTCGCCCTCCGGCGTCGTCACCTCGTAGCCGTGTCTGGGAACGCCGCGCTCTAGCAGTTCCAGTCCGACCAGCTTCTCCTCGGGGCCCTCTGCGGCGATTGCTTCCAGCCTCTCGCGGCCCAGAAACTCCGTGTCGAGGTCCACGGCGAACCCGATGTTCGCCTCGTAGGGGGTGCGGGGGTCGTTCTCGGGGTCGAAGTCCTGGCCCGAGAGCAGGAACCCCATCTCGGTTCGCAGCGTATCCCGGGACCCGAGCCCGCAGGGCTGGCAGTCCAGTGCCGTCCAGACCGCCTCGGCAGCCCCCCAGGGGACGAGCACCTCGAACCCCCGCTCGCCGGTGTAGCCCGTGCGGGCGACCAGCGCGTCGACGTCCGCCACCGCTCCCTGTGTGATCTCCATCCCGGACAGTTCCCCGAGGTCGACGTCGGTCTCCGGACCGAGCACGTCTGCCGAGTCGGGACCCTGGACGGCGATCATCGCGTACGCCCCGGTGCGGTTCTGGACAGCGGCGTCCAGCCCCCACTCGTCGCGGTAGGTGACCCAGCGGTCGTACATCTGGGCGTCGTGGCCGGCGTTCGGAACGAAGAGGTACTCCTCGTCTGCCCCATCGGGCAGGTTGTAGACGATGGTGTCGTCCAGCATCACGCCGTTCTCGTCGGTGATCGCCGCGTACTGGGCCTGGCCGGGATCGAGCGCGCTCACGTCGTTGGTGGTCAGGCGGTTCAACAGTCGGGTGGCGTCCGGTCCCGAGACGGTGATTTCGCCCATGTGCGAGACGTCGAACTTCCCGACCGACTCGCGGACGGCGGTGTGTTCGGTCCGGATCGAGTCGAACTCGACGGGCATCTCCCACCCGCCGAAGTCGGTGAACTGTCCGCCCGCCGACTCGTGGGCGTCGCGCAACGGTGGTGTCCGGAGACTCATGCCCAGTGCCTCGCGGGCCGGCGACCTAACGGTTTTGACTGTCCGTATCTGAAGTGTATGTCGGTATATCGAAAGGGACGGTCGCTACCGCCGTTTTACTCCCGACAAAGCGGTCCCGCTGGGTGGCGTGCTGTACTGACCGGTCAGACGAGCCCCATATCGAGGATGTCCTCCAGAACAGCACGCGCGTGGCCGTCCGGGTGAACACCTTCGTAGACGCCACAGACCTGCTTGCCGGCACAGACGAACGTGGTCCGGTCGGCGGCCCCGCCGGTCGTGTCGACGCCGAACGCGTCTGCGACCTTCCCGTCGGGGTCGGCCAGCAACTCCACGTCGAGGTCCTGCTCGGACGCGAACGCGCGGTGGGAGTCGACGTCGTCCGTCGAGACGCCGTACACCCGCACGCCGGCCTCGCGGTAGGCGTCGAGCGCGGCGTCGAACTGCCTGGCCTCCGTGGTACAGCCGGGGGTGTCGTCCCGCGGGTAGAAGTACAGCACCGTCGGGGTCGCGAAGTCGATCGTTCGCCGCTGGCCGTCCTGGGCCGTCGCGGAGACGGGAGGCACGGGCGCGCCGGGTTCGAGAACCATTCAGTTCACCGGGATGTCGGTCCCCTCGCTGGCGGTCCGCTTGCCCAGACGGACACGCAACACGCCGTCGTCGTAGCTCGCTTCCGTCGATCCCCCGTCGACCGGTTCGGGCAGCGAGACAGTCCTGCTCGCCTCCGACTGCGTCCGCTCGCGACGGACGTAGTCGCCCTCGTCGGTCTCGCGGTCTGTCTCGCGGGTCGCCGAGACGCCGAGTCGCCGCTCGCCCTGCAACTGCACGTCCAGTTCCTCGGGTTCGTAGCCCGGCAGGTCCGCGACGACGACGAACGCGTCGCCCTCGTCCAGAACGTCGACCGGGACGTCGCTGCCCGCGGCGGTTCCGAACTGCGCGAACTGGTCGAAGAACCGTTCCATCTCGTCGAATGGGTCGGTTGGACCGGTCATGTGCCAGCCTACGGCGGCCCCGGGCTTATACTGTCGGTCACTCGACGACGACTGTGCCGACCATCCCGGCGGCCTCGTGGGGAAGACAGACGGTGATTGCTGTCGCTATGTTCCAGGCCGTGCGCTGTCCCGCGGTCGATCCGGTACCGAACGACAGCGAGCCGTATCAGTACAGAACGGTCTCGCTGTCGTAGGACCCGAGCCGTCGGACCCACCCGTCCTCGGCGATGGACTCGACGACCGTCAGGGCTGCCTGCGTGCGTTCCTCGTAGAGGCCGGCGGAGATGTCGATGTGGAAGACGTAGTCACCCAGTCGTTCGCCGCTGGGGCGAGATTCGACGCGAGTGAGGTTGATGTCCCGTTCGGCGAAGGGTTCGAGCAGCTCCAGGAGGAGGCCGGGGTAGTCGACGTTCGGATAGACGATGAAGGAACTCTTGCTCCCCGCGTTCGTCCGTTCGGCGACCGGTGCCACCACGAGAAAGCGCGTCGCGTTGGAGGTCCGGTCCTGGATGTCCTCGGCGAGCACCTCCAGGGACGTGCCGTCCTCGGCGTTGGCAGGGTGGCCGATGGCGGCTACGCTCGGTTCCTCGCGGGCGCGCTGGACGCCGCGGGCGGTGCTCGCGACCGCCTCCAGGTCGACGTCCGCGTAGTGCGCCTCGAGGTACTCGCGACACTGTGCCAGCGCCTGGGCGTGACTTGCGACGGTCTCGAACCCTCCGGTCTGGGCGAGCAGCGCGTGGCGGATCGGCGTGATGATCTCGCGGACGACCGCGACCTCGTACTCGGCGAAGGCGTCCAGCGACTCGGTCACGCTGCCCTCGATGCTGTTCTCGACGGGAACGACGCCGCGCTCGTGGCTGCCGGCGGCGACCGACTCGACGATCTCGGTCACCGACTCGGTAAAAGCGATCTCCCCGTCGTCGGTGACGGCGCCGGCCGCCCGGTGGGAGTAGGTCCCCGCCGGCCCCAGCGTGAGTACCTGCATGTCCGCCCGGTAGGCCGCTGGCCGGCAAAAACACCCCGGTCTCCCCGCGTCCCGCGGAGAGCCGTAATATACCGGTCGACCTAACTTTTGATACTTCTCAGCCGGACATTCCCGACTGAAAGTATCAGGGCTTACGTCGACCGGTATAAAAGCTGACCTCGCTCGACCGGCTAGCGTGTCATTCGATACCATAGCTCTGTCTCGATCCGGGCCACATCACGCGATCGATCGGCCCAGACCACAGCGCGCGAGCCGGCGGTCGTCGACCGGGACCACCACAATTTATATAGAACCACATACAAAGTTCCGCTTGAATATGAGCCAACAGATGCAGGGCCAGCCGATGATCATTCTGGGCGAGGACGCCCAGCGGATGAAAGACAAGAGCGCACAAGAGCACAACATCTCGGCCGCACAGGCCGTCGCGGAGTCGGTACGATCGACACTCGGGCCGAAAGGGATGGACAAGATGCTCGTCACCTCCCTCGGTGACATCATCGTCACGAACGACGGTGTGACCATCCTCGACGAGATGGACATCGACAACCCCACGGCCGAGATGGTCGTCGAGGTCGCCGAGACCCAGGAGGACGAGGCGGGCGACGGCACGACCACGGCGGTGGCAATCGCGGGCGAACTCCTCAAGAACGCCGAGGAACTCCTCGACCAGGACATCCACCCGACTGCGATCATGCGCGGGTTCGACATGGCCTCCGAGGAGGCCCGGAGCCAGGTCGACGAGATCGCCATCGACGTCGACCGCGAGGACGAGGAGACGATCCGGAAGGTCGCGGAGACGTCGATGACGGGGAAGGGCGCCGAACAGCACAAGGACATCCTCGCGGACCTCGTCGTCGACGCCGCCCAGGCGGTGACGGTCGAGGCCGACGACGGCTCCGTCGTGGTCGATCTCGCCTTCGTCGACGTCGAGACCCAGACCGGGCGCTCGGCCGGCGACTCGGAACTCCTCGAGGGCGGCGTCGTCGACAAGGATCCGGTCCACGAGACGATGCCAACCGACTTCGACGACGCCGACGTTCTGCTGGTTGACACGGCGCTGGAACTCGACGAGGCCGAGGTCGACACGCAGGTCAGCGTCACCGA
>CAYYHG010000124.1:0-8637 GCA_964471665.1 uncultured Halobacteriales archaeon
ATCCTCGGCGCATGGGGTGCGTCGGACCTGAGTTCGAATCTCGGCGGTCCCATCACCCGTCTTGCCGGATCGAAATCACTCGTAGCAGCGGCGCTGTGCCGTCGTCCGGATATTCGGCACCCCGGGCTGGAAGTCTTCAGACGCTGTTCTCTCCGAGAAACGGGGTCACAGCCTTCTCTTTGGAGCTTTCTTTCGGAAGAACGGTCACGAGATCGTCGGACTCCACGCGAACCTCGTCGACCGGCTGGATGATCCGGCCGTCGCGTTCGACCGTTAGCACGATCACATCTTCGGGGAGGCTGCCCTGCCGGCGGGCCTCCTCGGGACTCATTCCGACAATCGGGGCCTCCTCGGCCACGTCGACCTCCATGATCATCGCCTCTTCTCCGGTCGTGACGGTATCGATGATTCCGGGCGAGTCCTCGCCGTCCTCGGGTGAAAACTTCGAGTACGGGCTGTAGAGCTCTGTCTGGAGCAGTTCCTCGTCCTCGATCTGGATGTCGAGTTCTGCGAGGATCCGCGCGATTTCCCGGAGGTTTTCTGTGGTTTCCCCGACAGCAACTATCTGCAGGTCACGGCGGCCGGCCATCAACACGCGGACGTTGATCACACCCTGGATGTTCTGGGCCATCTCGGCCAGCTGTTCGCGTTTGTCGGCCGGGACAGTGCACATGAACACGGAGGTGAGACGGTCAGCGCGCTCGAAATCGACGAGTGCAGTGTAGCCCCGGATCACGCCGTTCTCTTCGAGCTTGTTGATCCGGTTCCGAACCGTCTCCGCGGACACGCTCAGGTTCTCAGCGATCATCGGCGCAGAGGTGTTCCGGGCGTCAGACATCAGTGCGTGGATGATCTGTCTGTCGACTTCGTCGACGTGGTGACGGGTCATGACTGTGTACTAATTTGTCGTGAAACAGTTGAAGAACAGTTCGGATTGGGCTGAAGACGCCACGCTCGGCAGGCACACACTGGTCGGCCCGGATCCGTCGGTTGTCCCCATCGGGACCTCGCACCGTCGCGTTCGGGTTCGGTAACAAGCAGACACTCTCCGTTTCCGGGGTGGGGACTGTTCGAGAGGGACAGAACTAACGGTTGTTCAGGACAGACACCAAACGGAGAGAACATGCACGCCGGACCCAGCGGGGCGACGGTACTGGTCACGGGCGGTGCGGGATTCGTCGGCTCGCACCTCGTCGAGGCGCTGGTTGGAGACAACGAGGTGCGCGTTCTCGACGACCTCTCGAGCGGGCGCGAGGCGTACGTCCACGACGACGCGACGCTGATCGTCGGCGACGTTCGCGACGAGGAGACCGTCCGCGAAGCGATGGCCGGCGTCGACACCGTCTTCCACCAGGCGGCGATTGTGAGCGTCGACCGTTCGATCGAGGCACCCGGACCGACCCACGCCGTCAACGTCGGCGGGACGCTGACCGTGTTCGAGGCCGCACGGACCGAGGACGCGCGTGTCGTCGTGGCCTCGAGTGCGGCGATCTACGGCGATCCGGTGTCGGTGCCGGTCGCGGAGTCACACCCGACCGAACCCCAGTCGCCGTACGGCCTGGAGAAACTGACCGTCGACGAGTACGCGCGGCTGTACCACGACCTGTACGGTCTGGAGACAGTCGCGTTGCGCTACTTCAACGTCTACGGGCCCCGCCAGACTGGCGGGGACTACGCCGGTGTCATCAGCGTCTTCCGCGAACAGGCCAGGGCCGGCGGCCCGCTGACCGTCCACGGTGACGGGACCCAGACACGGGATTTCGTCCACGTGGCCGACGTCGTGCGGGCGAACTGCCTGGCGGCGACGACCGACGCGACGGGCGAGGCGTTCAACGTCGGGACTGGCCGGACCGTCTCGATCCGCGGCCTTGCCGAACTCGTCCAAGACCTCGCGGACGAACCAGTGGGGATCGAACACGTCGACGCGCGCGAGGGGGACATCGAGCGGAGTCGTGCCGACATCTCGACCGCGTCGGCGGTCCTCGGGTACGAACCACAGTGGGACCTCCGCGAGGGGCTCGCGGAGCTGACGCGGTAGGAACAACCCGCTTCCACAGGCGAGCGGACGTCTCTAGATACCAGACGTGCTATCGTGATCCCAGACGAGCGAAAAGTACCGTCTCATACCGGCGACGAGCGAGCCGTTGTCGGTCACGGCAGCCTGTCGCATGTGGAGCGGGATCTCCGGTTCCTCGACCAGGAAGATGGCTTTCCCGGTGTCGTACTCCATGCTGGGATCGATGAGGGTTCCCCGGAGTGGGAGTTTCGTCTCGCTGAACCGGAAGTCGATGTCACGATACGACTCGCGCAGCGTGGCGACGATCTCTGCCTGGATGTCACGGTTCTCCGTGGAGAGCATGTCGGGGTGCAAAAAGAGGACACGCATCCGCACACCGCGGTCGAGTGCCCGCTCGACGGCGGGTTCGACACTCTCGAAATATTCGAAACTCTTCGTGAGCACGTGGATTTCACTCTCGCTCGCGTCGTAGATGGTACGGGTCTGGCGCTCGCTCGGTTCTCCCACGTCGACGACGTAGAACAGTTCCTCGGTCGGCGTCACGTCCTCGGTCGCCTGTTCGTAGAGCGGCCCGAACGTGTCGAGAAACTCCGACCGGAGTCCCTCGATCTGTCGCTGGAACTGTTCGAACTCCTGCCGGTGGTTCTCGACTGCCCGATCCAGGATTCGTCCGGGTGGTTTTGGCTGGTAGACTTTCGGACGTTCGGGAATGATCTCGATGTACCCGTCGTCGGCCAGTGAATCCAGGACACCGTAGATGCGGGCTTTCGGGATGCCCGTCGCCTCGGCGAGGTTGGGAGCCGTCGTCTGCCCGACGACGAGCAGGTTCTGGAGTGCCGTCGCTTCGTACTCGGTCAACCCCAGTTTCTCCGACAGGTAATCGACCTCCGGCGGATCGGTCATACGTCAGGACAGTTGCGTGTCGAGTATAATTCCCCGGGTCCGATCGGCACGGAAAACGGCTCCAGCCGTTCCTATCATAGTGATTGCTGTACCGAATTACCGTTTCGACCGCGTCGCGTCCTGCGGTCGATCCGGGAATGGCTGACAGCAATCACTATCAGTTGGTCGCGGACCTGCCGCTGCGATCCCTGACCAGCGTTCGGATCGAATCCTTCACCGTGTGGGTCGGTTCCCACCCGAGTTCCTCGCGTGCGCGACTGGTATCGATGGCGAACTCGCTGACGAGTGTCTCGTTGCCGCGGGGATTCTCGACCAGCGTGACTGTCGGTTCCCGACCGGTCTCCTCGGCCGTGATGTCCCGGACGTGCTCGGCCACCGTCATGACGCTCGGATCCTCGTCGCTGGCAATCTCGTACTTCCGGGCACCCGTCTCCCCTGCGGCCAGCTGGTCTACGAGGTGGTCGGCGCTCCGGAGGTACGCGCGTGCGATGTCAGTGACGTGTACGTAATTGCGCGCCTGCGTGCCGGGTTCGTAGACCGTCAGGGGGTCGCCGGCGAGTGCCCGGTCGACGAAGAAGTTGATGACCGTCCCCTTGGTCACGGTGTGGCCGTCGATCTCGTGGTCGCCGTAGACGTTGGATTTCATCAGCAGGTGGGCGGGAAACGACCCGTCGGCGACAGTTTCGATCAGCTGTTCGCCCAGAAGTTTCGTCCGGCTGTACCAGTTCAGCGGGTCGCGCGGCTGGTCGGCAGTGATCGGGAACGACTCCGGATCACCGAGCACGCCCATGCTGAACGGGAACACGCACCCGGCCCCCGTCTGCCGGCAGTGCCACGCGACGTTGGCTGTCCCCTGGACGTTGACCTCGTAGGCGTCCTCGGGCTGCTCGTCGCAGTCGTCGACGCCGCTGATCGCCGCGAGGTGCATGACGATGTCCGCCCCGTCGAGGGCGGCCTCGAGGCGCGACCGGTCGCGGATGTCCACGTGTTCGACCGTGACCGCCCCGATTTCGCGGACGGTTCCCTGGTAGAAGTTGTCGATGGCGGTGATCGACCAGTCCGGACGGGTGGCCTGGACGCGGTCGACGATCCGGCTCCCGATGTAGCCCGCCGCGCCGGTGACGGCGACAGTCGGTGACTCAGTGGCCTCGGTCATGGATCGTATCGGACGGTGCTGTCTCGTCTGGATTGTCTGTCATGGATTGTGGTTGGTTCGTCAGGTCGTCAGTGAATCGCTCGGCCAGTTCCCGGACGCCCTCCCGGAGCGTCCAGTCCGGTTCGAACCCGGTGTGGGAGAGCCGGTCGAAGTTGACGTGGTAGGAGGGGCCGGGGTGCTCGTCTTCCAGGTACGTGACGTCGACCGCTGCGCCGACGACATCCCTGACCGTGTCGGCGATGGCCGCGATGCGGTAATTCGCCTCGCTGGCTCCGACGTTGTACACCAGTTCGGGCCAGGAATCGGGCTGGGACACGGCGTGTGCGAACGCGCGGGCCGCGTCCTGGACGTGGATGAACGGCCGCCAGTTGCTCCCGTCGCCGTACACGGTGAGGGGCCGGCCGGTCAGCGCGCGGAACACGAAGCTGTTGACCACGAGATTGAACCGGATTCCCGGCGCGTACCCGTAGACAGTGCTCATCCGGAGCGCCGTCGCGTCGACGCCCTCGGTGTCGGCGAGGAGTTGTTCGGCCCCGTGTTTCGTTTCGGCGTAGGGATTGATCGGGTCGGGCCTCGTCGCCTCGTCGATGTTCGTTGTCGTCGCGCGGCCGTACACGTTACACGACGAGGCGAACACGACGCGGTCGACACCACACTTGCGGGCGGCGTTCAGGACATTTCGCGTTCCCTCGAGGTTGATCTCGTAGGTTTCCTCTCTCCGGTCGTGGGTGCTGGCGGCGCCCGTGACCGCGGCGAGGTGGACGACCGCGTCGACGTCGCGCATGGCAGCCTCGACGGCGCCGTAGTTCCGGACGTCGCCCCTGTGGAAGGCGAGCCCGTCCGCGACGCGGGCAGACACGAGGTTCGCCGGCGAACCCCCGGTCAGCGCGTCGAGGACGGCCACGCGGTCGATCCGGTCGATGGCCTGGAGTCTCGGGACGAGCGCGCTGCCGACGTAGCCACAGCCGCCGGTGACGAGGACGTGCATGTGCAGTCAGTCCGTCGCCGCGTCGGCCGCGCGGTCTTCGAGAACACCCGGGAGAAAGCGGTCCTCGTGGGCACGGATCGTCTCCTCGTATTCGAGTAGCGTCGAGAGGATGTCCTCGACGGCACCCGCAAATTCCTGGCGTTGCTCGCCGACGAGATCGAGATAGCGGCCGTTCTCGATTTCCATCTTGTGGGTTTCGTCCTCGTCGCGCGGATTCTCGAAGTGTTCGACTGCGACGTCCAGCCCGAGGTCCGCAGCGACGTCGGCGATGGTGTCGGCGATCTCGACGATGCTGATCGCGCGGGTCACCTGGTTGTACACCGCGAGCCCCTCCGACCGGTCTGCCGGATCCGCGAGCGCGAGGCGTGCGAGCCCTTCGACGGTGTCTTCGAGCGAGATGAACGGCTTGCGCTGCTCGCCCTTGCCGTAGACGGTCACGGGATAACCCGCGATGGCCTGGGCACAGAAGCGGTGTGCGACGGTCCCGAAGTAGTAATCGAAGTCGAACCGCGTGTTGAGTCGCTCGTCGGCGGCTGTCTCCGGCGTTTCCGTGCCGTAGACGATGGCCGTCCGGACGTCGCTGATCGGGAGGCCGAACTGGCTGTGGGCGAGACGCATGTTGTGAGCGTCGTAACACTTCGTCGCGTGGTACCAGCTCCCGCCCATGGCGGGGAACGGAACCTCGTCGCGGTCGCCCTGGTTTTCCATGACGGCACCGCCCTCCGGGATGGAAAACTCCGGCGCGCCGTACACGCCGGTGGTTGTCGTTTCGACGAAATGCGTGTCCGCGAGGTCGTGTTCGTCGAGCCCCCACAGCAGGTTCCGGGTCGCCTGCATGTTGTTGTGTTGGGTGTAGTTGGCCCGTTCGCCGTTGATCTGTGAGTACGGCGCGGACGGTTGTGCGGCCGTGTGGACGACTGTCTCCGGCTGGTGGACGTCGAGGAGTTCGTCGACGAACCCCCGGTCGGTGAGGTCGCCGTCGACGAACGAGAGATTCGAGAGTTCCAGCACCTCGTTTGCGGCGGCGAGGCGCTCGTCCATGGAGGCGACCGGGACGGCGCTGGTGCTTCCGACGCTGGTGACCCAGTCGCGGCGTGCGAAGTTGTCCACGAGGACGACGCGATCGGTAGTGCGGTCTGCGACGCGAAGACCCGTCGGCCAGCCGACGTAGCCATCTCCGCCAGTAAGAACGATGGTCATGAGTTACTCACACTCTGAGTAACTCACTCTGGGGACAAATAAGTTGTCCATCAGGTCTGTCGGTCCCGGTCCGTCGTCGCAGATTCTCGACCGTCGTCGCGGGCCGTCGCGCGGCCGCCGGCGTCGTGGCTGTCGGACTCCATAGTCTCGGATTTGGCGGTTTCTGACTCCGCAGTCCCGGACTCCGGCGGCTCGGGTGGTTCGAGCGCGGCGGCCAGAATCTGGTAGCCGCGGGTTGCCTGGACGTCCTCCCAGGAGTGGTGTGACCGCGTCGCGAGCACGCCGATCACAAACACACCGAGAGAGACAGCGAGGATCTGTGCGGACAGACCACCGGTCACTGCCGCCACGGCGACCCACGTCGTAACGGCCGCGGTCAACACGAGTCCGAGAGTGCGTACCGGGCGCTCGACCAGCCGCGCTCCGGTCCACACGCACAGCCGCCTGCAGCCGGACGTGCGCCACCAGGGGGCCAGCCGCGCAGTCGCGCGGTCGAGCAACGCGATGAACGGGCCGACCGTGGCGGTCTTCCGGAGGTCGATCACGATGACGTCGGGCTCGGGCTCCTTGGTCAGCCACCGGTAGAGAACCGACTGTCGCACCCAGTTCCCGGCCGCGCGCCCCACCGCGACGAGCCGGGAGCTCTCGGTCACGCTCCGAACGGACTGCCCGTCGTCTTGCTCCTGGCCGCGAGTGGACGTCATGGGAGAGTGTGCCCGGCTTTCGAACCGTTGTGGAAGACACGGCGCCCGCCGGAATAAACCTTCGTGGCGCCCCACAGTCGCGGTACAGCAACGCCACCCGTCAGAAATTCGGGCCAATCGAGATATTCGCGGGCGTTGTTGCTGCGCTCATAGAGGGCGCGAGCGACTGGAAGACAAAAGGATAAATACACAACTCTGTAACATAGACGCATGACAATCACCAGCGACGACGAGATTCTCGGTGGGGAACCCAGAATCGACGGGACCCGAATCGGCGTGAGACACGTCGCTGGTAAAGTGATCGACGGTGGGTACTCGCCTGCATACGTGGCCGACCAACTCGACGTTCCGCTGGCGGCGATCTACGGGGCGATGGCATACTACTACGAGAACATCGAGCAGATCCGGGCATTCGAACGGGAGCACGCCGACGCGTTCGAACGGGTTCGCGAGGAGTCGCTGAAGCCCAAAGAATCCATTTCATGGAGAGGTAACCGGTCTGCGCCCTGGCCGCGACTCGGTTCTCGGGCCGCAGGTTTTATAAATGTCATGTGAATCAGTATTGACGTATGGGGACTGGGTGGTGGCATCGTGCGGCCGGCATCTTCGGGACCGTCGCACTGACGACCGTAGCGGTGGCCGTGGCCAACTACCCGGCCGTCCAGCACGCGTTCGCGCTGGTGCCGTTCTTCGGCAACCCTGCGCCGGTCGTTCTCTCGGGTGGCGCTCTGTCGCTGGTGATCTGGACGACGCTGGCCGTGGTAGTGGTCGCGCTGTGGCCCCTCTACAAGCCCCGGCCGCGGCGCGTCCTCGATACGATCGTCCTGGCACAGAAGCGCGTGTTGCTGGCGATGGTCGGGCTGGCTGCGCCCCGGGTATTTCAAGTGGAGTCATCGACTCCCCCGGAGTACGCTCATACTGTCGACAATGGTGTTGCTCTGGGCGAGCTGGTGTGGGTCCTGTGTCTTCGTCGACGTGAGAGGAAGAATCCGGAGAGTCTCGCGACGGCGATAGTCGTGTGAAAGCCACCATCAAAAGGGAGGTGAAGGCCAGCAAACGGGCACGTACGTCCCCCCTTTCCCGACACCGAGTGAACAGACGCGTCTGCTGGGACCGCTGACCACGGACACACCCCACACCGAGTGAAAGACGCTGGCGACCCCGGTGTGAAGACCAGCACACTTCACTCGGTTTCTGGTGTGTCTATGCCGTAAATAGGATATATATACTACATTGAATATAGATTGAATGGGCTTTTGAGGAGTTCATACTAACTTCACTCGTTGTACGGTCGGAAGATTTATTAAAAGAGCCGTACAGAGAATGAACGATGCCGGATTTTGGAACGCAAGACGATATCTTCGAGACTGGGAACATTTTTGCCAACCGGGAACTCGTGCGAGTCGGGCACGTCCCAGACCTGGCCCGGGTCGTCGGTCGTGATCAGGAAGTGGCAGCGATCGGGCAAGCACTCGGTCCAGCGACGGTGGGCGGGCCACCGGAGACGACGATCGTGTACGGGAAGACTGGGACCGGAAAGTCACTCGTTACGCGGTGTGTGGCTCGGGAGGCAACGACAGAAGCACGGCAGCACGACACCTCGTTCCAGCACGTATACGTCGATTGCTCCGACTATCAGACGGACGCGAAAGCGAGCCGGGAGATGGCA
>CAYYHG010000125.1:0-8518 GCA_964471665.1 uncultured Halobacteriales archaeon
TTTGAGAGGAGCCACAGTTCCAAACTGTCTCATAGTGATTGCTGTACCGAATTCCTGTTTTGACCGCGTCACGTCCTGCGGTCGATCCGGTAACGGCTTACAGCAATCACTATCAGTCAGTGTTGGATTAAGATCTTTATACTGTCGGCTATAACTTCGTGGAGATATTCGGCACCTCGGGGTGCCGATATTGCTCACGCGCTTATAGCCGACAGTATTAATCCGTCTTTGGGGTTCTCTGACTGTATCCTCGCTACGGACCGTGATTAATTAATAGTTCGTGTCGGCTTCATCCTCGGGGTCAAGCCCCGAGGCACTCGCCTTGCTCCGCCTGTAGAGAGTGCTGCCGCCGGGGTGGATCGAACAGACAGACGGATCGTACCCAGCCTCGGAAAGCCCGGTATCGAGTGCGATCACAGTTTCGCCGAGCATCGCCATCGTGGCGGACCCGCCGGCCTCGGCGACGTCGTCGATGACCGCCGTCACCGGCTCGGTACGGAGGCCGGCCTCGCGGGAGAACTGACGGGACGCGTGCATGAACGTCGGCAGCGTCGGGTCTGCACGAACGGTTGCGAGCGCGCGCTCGCCAGCCTCGGTGAGGGCCTCGGTGTCTCCCGACAGGATCGCGGCGGTATCGAGTTCGCCCAGCACGATGTACTCCACGCGCGAACGGGCCGGGATGGCGTCGAGTTCGTTGACTGCCGGCGCGCCCGGCGAGAGACGCAGCGGGATCCCACCCCGGTCCTGCGCGACCACGTCGCCGAGTCCGGTGCCGGCACTGACCTCGGCGGTGTGAGCGATGGTGACGAGTTCGTTCTCCGACCGCCGACAGTCGAAGGCCGCGTTCGCCGCCAGCGCGGTCCCGAGCGCCATCGCGCCGGAGACGCCAAAGCCAGTCCCGATCGGGAGGTCGCTGTCCGCGCGGACAGCCGCCCGTTCGCGCACACCCAGCGCGTCCAGCACGCGCTCGACCGCTTCGACCTCGACCTGTCTGCCGTCGATGCCCACGCCGTGGGCACCCTCGCTGACGGTCACGGTCACACCGTCGGTCACCACGAGACCACCGCCCACCGACCCCGCGTGCGCCGGATCGCGCTCCTGCTCGCTCGTGAAAAATCCCGTCACGTGTCCAGGCACGAACGCCCGTTCCTCGTCGGTCATCGTCGGCCGATCCGGGGCCGACGGTGTTAAGCGGTCGGGTCGTCGCCCGTAGTCATACTGTCGGCTATAACTTCGTGAAGATATTCGGCATCCCGGGGTGCCAATACTGCTTACGGGCTTATAGCCGACAGTATCAGCTGTCCCGAACCGCTGGAGACTGGCGACCAGGACCGACCAAAGATGGATACGTACCGGCGCCCTCCCGTCGGGCATGCAGGAACCCGAACCGGCCGAGGGCTGGCCGGACAGCCCCCTCTCGGAGGCGGACGCGGCGGAGTTGCTGGAAGACGACGTGCGTGCGGTCTGGGTGATGGACCACGAGGAGAACATCCGGTCGGTGGTCCTTCCGCCGAGCGCCCCCGACGACGCGGTGGTGGACGTCGTTCTCGAAACCGGGACGGCCTTCGAGATGTACAGCTTCAGCGGCGGCCGGTGGATGGACTACGGCACCCAGCGCAAAGACGACGAGGAGGCACCCTCGATGGCCGGGACCCTGGAGAGTTACCACGTGCTCGCCGGGTCGTCCGATTCGTTTTGATATAGTGACGGTTGCAAACTAGTGATCTGTCAAGCATTGATTGACAGGGTCAATTGGCTGTTACCATTGCCCGTAGAACTCAAACGATGTGTTATCTGTCAGAACCGGGGTGATGAATGTAAGACGCGTATCTTGCGCGAGAGACTGGTCGGATCACAGATATTGTGATCGGTCGATACAGAGCGTGGAGGCAATATTTATTGACAGCGGGCGTATAGTTGAGATATGGTCCGGTCCCTCTGGGAGATATTCCGTTCGATATTAAGGCGCAATACCAAGGAGGGAGACCAAGAGAGTGACAGGTTCGTTCCCTCTCCGTTGGACTTGTCTGTCCGATTTTCACATGGCGGTCCCGACGATGAAATCGAACGAGAACTCCACAAGATAGACGAACAAGCTCGAGAACTTGAAGAGGCTCAACGCGAACAATAGCAGGTTTAGTGAGCAGGTGGTTCACGGACGACTGCGTGAAATAGACGTTACCGACTGCTGCATTGATGCTCTGTATCTCGCATGCGGTAAGAGAACCATCACCGGATCGCTAATTCAGAGGTTAAAACCGACACGTCTGGGGCGGCCATCCCCGATTCCGTCTCGGTGGGCGTATCCGTCTGCACGGGGGTGTCGGTTTCGTCCATCGACTCGGTTGGCGTCGGGATGCTCTCCTGCCGCCCGCACCGCCGTCGCTGCTCGCACAGCCAGCGACCGCAAGTGCGCTCAGTGACGCGGTGGCGCCGAGGAACCGACGTCGGGTCGTCCGTGAGGTGCGGTCTGTCCTGCTTTGGTCGAAACCCTGGCTGGACGTGGGTGTGACCGGGACCCGATTTCGGCAGTATTTTGCCGGCTCCGTCGGACGCCGGCACATGTTCAGGAGTGGGCAGTTTCTGGCCGACCAGCTGGGCGAGCTCCGGTCGGAACAGGTCCAGCCGAACGGTGTGGATCTGACGCTGGGAGCGGTCTACGAGCAGGTTTCGCCGGGTCGGGTCGAACGCGGGGACAAGACCGTCGGCGAGCGGCGCGAACTGGACGTCACCGACGGCCTGTACCGCCTGGATCCAGGCGGGTACGTGGTGGGCTACGCGGAACGCGTCGTGATACCGGAGGATCACGTGGGCTTTCTCTATCCCCGGTCGTCGCTCCTTCGCAACTCCTGTATGCTGAATACGGCCGTCTGGGACGCCGGCTACGAGGGGCGCGGCGAGGGACTGCTGGAAGTCCACCATCCGATCGAACTCGAACCCGGCGCCCGGATCGCACAACTCGTCCTCGCTGAAGCCACACACGATGATACGTACGACGGCTCCTATCAAGAGGAACACCTCTGATAGTGATTGCTGTAAGCCGTTACCGGATCGACCGCAGGACGTGACGCGGTCGAAACGGTAATTCGCTACAGCAATCACTATGAGGACGGCTGTCGTTCTGTACCGGGTCGATCGCGGGATGTCGGACGACAGCCGTCCCCACGAGAACTGTCTGGACGCCAAACGGGCGTCAAAATTATGTGGATGGACCCGAAAGGCTCCGACGCCGAGTTGGGGAGATACGAACCCGGACCGTGCCTCTGACAGCTTCCTACCCGGCGAATACGCCTCCAACCGGCAGCGAGCGGGACCGTTCGTCCCGCCTTTGACAGCCCCGGCAGCAACGTCGCTTTCCTGAGACGAGCGCCGCTTTGGGGACCCGAGACCGTCGAGGACCGGAGACTGGGTTGTCCGACAGACCCGCCGGCTGCGGGTGGCCACAATACATATATCGTTTCCAGCCGGCGTGTCCGCATCGTGATCTACCGTTCGAATACCGCGGCCTGCCGATTTAGACGTCCCGCGTGTGAGCGAACTACACCACCGTATCGAGTTAGCGCCGGGTGGTGTCGGTGACGGGGTACGACTCCGGGGGAATCGATCGCCGGGACCTGCTGGGAGCGCTCGCCGGTGTCGGGGCGGGTTCGCTTGCTGGCTGTGGCCTCTTCTCGCGCGGCGAGGACGACCCGACGACGGGTGTCGAGAAGGGAGAGGCGCGGGAACTCGCCGCCCGATTTGCACCGACGGTGTACTTCGACGAGCGGGAGGAGTGGTACCCGACCGACCCGCGCCCCTACGAGGACGAGAGCGACGGGGAGACGGTCGTCGACGGGTTCGACGCGTTCGACGGGTACACCGAGCGGTACGGGGACACACCGCCGGATCCGACAGTGTTTTTCAACGTCGTCCGGTACGAGGACTCGCCTCTCGTCGCCGTCCAGTACTGGATGTACTCGGCGTTCGACCAGTTCACGACGAACTTTCACTGGCACGACTGGGAGGTACTGCACGTGTTCGTCGACACCGAAACCGACGAGCCACACCTGTACGTCGCGAGTTCCCACTCCCGGAAGGTTCCCAACAACGAATTTCTGGACCCGGAGACCGACGTGCCCCGCGTTCTCTCGGAACTGGGGTCGCACTCGAGCGCGCTGTCAATCAACGAGAACGGCGACCGGTTCCAGCGGCTCCCGTCCGGCGACCTGCTCGCGGACATCACCAACAGTACCATCGAGGGAATCGATGACCTCGCGGAGGTGCCGCTCGCGTACGGCCTCCCGCGCGACGAGGGGACACGGCTACCCTACGTCGTCCCGGAACTCGGCGGGGAGCCGATCCACGAGCACGACCGCCTGCCGGCCGTCGAACAGTCGGACCTCATCGACGGAGAGTTCGTCGTGCGGTCGTTCGAGGAACTGACCTCGCCGCCGTCGAACCTGCCCGAACGCAGTACGGGCACCGTGTTCGGCCACGTGGACAGGGAGGAGGCGGCGGACGTCGAGTACGACCTGGTGCCGGCGGCCGAACTCGAACACATCGCCGAGTTCACCGGCCCGCAGTTGAGTTTCGAGTTCGCCGTTCCCGACTTTGCCGAGGACGCGGTTGCGGGGCACATCACGACGACCGGGACCCCGTGGAAGTCCCCGCGGTACGAGAACCCGGCGGCTGACATCTCGGACCCGAACCACCGGGCCGCGATGGCGGAACGGTACGACGCCATCGGCGACCCGGCGCCGATCAACACGGTCGTCGCCTCCGTCACCGACGCGATCACCGCCGACGACGCCCCCGAAGACGAGGGACTGACCACCCAGGAGACCTCCGTCGAGTCGATCGCACTCCTGGAGAGTGAATCCAGCGCGGTACCGACTTTTGGTGGCGTCGCGGTCGTCCAGGATGTCCCCGCGGGCGACCACCGGCTGACGGTCAACGGCGCGGGCGTGGCCCCACACAGCGAGACGGTCTCGGTCTCGAACGGTGGGCCGTCGGTCGCCGGTGTCGAGGGCGAGATCCCGCTGGTCGCCAGGGATCGAGCCCAGAAGCTCGAGGTCGATCCGCGAGGAGCAGACAGTGACCTGACCGACCTCGCCGTCGAGGACGACTTCGCCGGGCGCCTCTACGACGCACCCCTGGAACAACCCGACGCCGTCTACGTCCACGACGGCGGCGCCTACACGACCGAGGTCCGGGACGCCGACGACGAGGTAGGAGCGTTCCGTGTCAACCCGGACACGGGAGACGACGGTGACGACAGCGTCCGGATCGACCAACCGCGAACCGGGAAGGCCTCGCTGGCGTCGTTTCTCGTCGACGTGGTGGATGAAACCCGGGTGGCCGTCGCCGACGCCGCGGACGTCGATATCGACGACGATGACGACGATGACGATGACGACGATGACGATGACGACGACGATCAGTCGGCCAGGACCGATCAGACGAGCGGCAGTCCGGGCGGTGGCGCCCGGGGGCTGGTGCGGGCACTCGACGCCGTGACGGACGCGGCCCGGCGGGCACAGGAGCGTGCGGAGGCAAAAGACAGAGGACAGGCCGACGAGGCCCTCGCGCGGGTGGCCGAACGGCTGGGTCGGGTCGCAGAGCGGCTCACCGAGGCCCAGGGCGCAATCCCTGCCGACCTGTCGCGGGCGACCGAACGGCGCCTCGACCAGGCGGTCCAGCGGACAGAGCAGGCCCGCGCGGCCGAGAAACTCTGAGATCCGCGAACGGCGACGGCAGATGTTTTGTACCTGTGTCCACGATAGCCGGCACATGACTGCGCACAGCACCGACGACTCGCCCGAACCCGTCGATCCGGAGGCGGTCCCCGACTGGGACGACGAGTACGTCGACCGGGTGAGCGACCGGTTGATGTTCAACTACGACCTGGAGAAAGACCGCACCGTCCAGGGACGGACCTTCACGATGTACGGGGTGATGAACGTCCACCACCAGAAACACTTCCTCCATCCGGCCCTGTCTTTCGCCCACCACGACACGTTCGAACACCTCTTCGTCCACGACGCTGGCGGAGTGACAGCCGACCGGGTCGAATCGTTCGTCGACCTGGGACACGTCATCGCCGACGAGTGGATCGACGCCGACGAGGAACACTACGCCACCGAGTTCACGTTCGCACTCGTCACCGACGAGATCAGCGAGTCAGTCCGGTCGTTCGTGTCCGGCTTCAAGAACCGGACGCTGATCAAGAAAGGCTACTACGGCCACTACCAGATCCACCTGATCGTGGTCGATCCGGAACGGGAAGATCTCGTCGCGAGCAAGGCGGCGACGCTCGACGAGGCGTTTCGGCTCTGGGAGCCGATCGAGGAAGAAGAGGTAACGTGGCTGGACCTCCTCCGACGGCGGTTACAGGTCTAGTCGTCGCTCGGTTCTGCTGGCGTTTCTTTCCCGGTGTCGAAGAAGCGGTCCCGCTCCTCGACGACGCTGTCGTACCCCATCTTGAGTACTGACAGCGCCAGGAACACCAACACGAGTGCGAGCACGATCTGCACGGCGGCCGACGCCTGTGCCGCGAAGGTCGCGCCGGCCTCGCCCCACTGGCCCTGTACGAACTTCTGGTAGAGGTTCTGGTACAGCGCCAGGTACAGCAACGCAAGAACCGTGATAGAGAACATGAACGCCATCGGGACGCCCGTCGACAGGAGTTGCTTGGTGTCGTCCCAGTTGGCCAGCCAGACCGTCGCGACCAGCAGTGCGAGCGCTGCGAGGGTCTGGTTGGCGCCGCCGAACAGCGGCCACAGGTCGGCCCAGCGACCAGATGCGACCAGGACGTAGGCCGGCAGCGCCAGAATACCGGCGTTGACGTACCGGTTGGCACCGAGTGCCTCCAGGCTCGTCTCGGGCGTGCCGATGATCTCCTCCAGCATGTACCGGCCCAGGCGCATGCCCGTGTCGGTACTCGTCAGCAGGAAGCTCACCAGCACCAGCCCCATGAACGTCGCGCCGACGATCTGCGTGAGGCCGTAACTGGTGAGGATGATGCCGCCCCCGGTCGCGAAGTTCGGTAGAGCCAGGCCGATCCCACTGCCTGCGGGTGCCTGTGCGTAGACGGCCACGGTCACCAGGGCGGTGGCCGCCAGTAACCCTTCGCCGAGCATGCCGCCGTATCCGATGAGGCGCGCGTCAGTCTCCTTGTCCAGCTGTTTCGCGGTCGTGCCCGAGGAGACCAGCGAGTGGAACCCACTGATCGTCCCGCAGGCGATCGTTACGAACAACAGCGGGAACAGCGGTGCGAACGTGAACTCCGGATTGCCCCAGAAGCCGTGGAACGCCGCCAGGTTGATCGTCAGCGGCTCGGCGGCCGTACCCGCGACCGTGCCGACGATGACTGCGAGCAGCGTCCCGCCGACACCCGCGTACAGGATGCTGGACGTGAGGAAGTCACGCGGCTGCAACAGCACCCACACTGGGAGGACGCTCGCAATGAACGCGTACACGATGACGACCGGGATCCAGGCCCCGATGTTCTCGCTGCCGAGCACCGCCGGGAACGGCGATCCCTGGAAGAGGACGATGAGGTTGCCGCTCCGCCCGAATTCGATGGGCACCATCGTGACCGGGTACTGGATGCCGACCCAGACGCCGGCGAACACGGCCGCGATGAACACGACCGCGCCCGGCAGGAAGGGGCCGTTGAGCTGGTAGAGATACACCCCGAACAGCAACGCCAGCCCGATGTAGATGAAACTCGCAGTCGCCGACTCGGGGTAGGCGTTGAACACCAGCGCGATCACGAGCGCGAACACCGCGACCACGAGGATGATAGTCAGGAACGCGAACCACAGGACCATGTCCTTGCCGCGGTCACCGACGTACTCGCCGATGATGTACCCGATCGACTTGCCCTCGTGTCGGACCGACGCCGACAGCGACATGAAGTCGTGGACGCTCCCGAACAGCGGGTTGCCGAGAGCGATCCACAGGAACGCCGGAACCCAGCCCCACCACATCGCTGCGGTGATAGGACCGACGATCGGCGCGCCGCCCGCAATACTCGAGTAGTGATGTCCCAACAGTACCGGTTTCTTGGATGGGACGTACTCCTGTCCGTCTTCGTATTTGTGTGCTGGTGTCTCCCGCTCGTCGTCCAGTTCGACGAACCTACTGAGGTACTTCGAGTACCCGAGATAGCCTGTCGTGAACGTTGCGAGCACGAGCACCACCAGCCAAATCGCCTGAACCATTCTGGAACCCCATGGTCACTATGCCCAATAAGATACTTAACTCTTGATAAATTTCAGAGTTCGGTCTCCTCAATATAATAGCCAGAACCGGTGTTCGGAGGGCACGTTCGAAGACAAAAAAGTAACTCTACGGATTGCTGTCGGTCATTTCCGGATCGACCCCACGCAGTCGTACGGTCGTACCGGCAAAAACAGTTTACAGCAGTCCGTACGGACTGTGTGTGGACGGGACACGACCGACAGACCCACGTCCGGGAATTCATAGTGATTGCTGTACCGAATTACCGTTTCGACCGCGTCGCGTCCTGCGGTCG
>CAYYHG010000126.1:0-8356 GCA_964471665.1 uncultured Halobacteriales archaeon
CCCACCCCTGGCTTGCGTACAGAGGTTCAATCCGTCTTGCGGTCAGAGTATACAAAACAGTCACGTATCGTCCGCTCGCCTGTAGACTCTCTGTGTTGACGATGGGGCTGTGCGAGACTCGGCGAATCAAGTATCATATTACTATAATTTGCAAACACTTTAGAAGAAGCAAGAGCGTACCGTATTCATGAGTAACGAAGCCACACAATCCATGGAGGAGTCGATAGAAATCCTCCAGCAACTCGGCTTGCAAGAGTACGAGTCGCGGTGTTTCGTGGGATTGTCGCGGGTGGAGACAGGCACAGCGAAGAAGCTCAGCGAGATGACCGAGGTTCCCCGGACGCGAGTGTACGACGCGATCCGGGTGCTGGAAGCACAGGGGCTGGTCGAAATCCAGCATTCGAACCCACAGCAGTTCCGGGCCGTCCCGGTCGAGGAGGCGATCGAAACGCTGCGCGACCAGTACGAGGCCCGCCTCGAGCGCCTTCACGACGTCCTCGACATGGTCGAAATCGTCGAAGAAGGCGACGAGGAACCCATCCAGCACGTGTGGGCGATGTCCGGGCAGGATGGGATCGAAAATCGGACCGAAGAGCTCATTCAGACAGCAACCGAGGAGCTCGTCCTCGTCATCGGCGACGAGTCACTCCTGACCGACGATCTCGTTGCCACGCTCAACGATGTCGGGAACGGCGTCGAGTTGCTCATCGGCGCAGTAACGGAATCACTCCAGGAGCACATTCAGACAGCCGTGCCCGACGCCACGACGTTCATCTCGGGGTTGGAGTGGTTAGACGGTGAGACCGCCACCGAAGGCAAGACAGCAATTGGCCGGTTGGTACTGATCGACCGTTCGACGATCCTCGTGAGTTCGATCATGCCGGAGACGAAAGAGGAACAGGCGATTTTCGGCGAGGGGTTCGGGAACGGCCTTGTTGTGATCGCCCGGCGGCTCATGGCACAGGGATTACTCACAAGCCGTGCTCGCACCTCGTGACGCCCGACGCAGGTATTGGCCCGCCAGTCACTGTCAGTCTGCCCGTCCGAACTCTTGCCCACAGGTATTCACACTTCGTCAAGGCGATACCTCTAATTGTTGTGCCTTATTAGCAAGTCACATGGCACGACGCGAGGACAGTGTTCCCGAGGTCGATGGGGACGGCACCGATCCGGCAGCGGACCTCAGTGACGCGGAGTGTGAGGCGCTACACAGCGTCGAACTGGGCGTGGAGTGGCTCCACCGCGCACACGGCGACCTGGTGGGGTTTCACCACAAGACCGGCCACGCGATGGACCACCTTGCCGAGGCCGAATCACAACTGCGTGCCTGCGGGCACACCGAGCTCGCAGACGCCCTGCGCGACGAGTGTCTCCCGCGGGGCGTCATCGACGAGGATCGGTGGTCCTACGATGTCCTGGAGAGCTACCAGCGCGAGTTCCTCTCAGACCTGACGGCCTTCGAACGGCGGGTCCGTGACGCTATCGCCGACGGCCAGCGCCACGTCGCAGAGCGGCGACAGGAACACGAGTGGAAACAGCGGGCACGCGAGGAGTAATATCGTGCCTGGTCGGTCAGAGCGGGCTTTTTTGACGCGACACCGGGACGGCACTCATCCGCCGAGGTACAGGTCCGCGACCTCCTCGTTGTCGAGCAGGTCGTCTGCGTCGTCGACGAAGCGGTTCTCGCCCATGTCGAGCACGTAGCCCCGGTCTGCGTTCGCGAGGGCTTTGCGGGCGTTCTGTTCGACCATCAGGATGGCGGTCCCGGAGTCGTTGATGTCCTGGATCTTCTCGAACACCTCGTCGACCAGGTGGGGGGCCATGCCGGCGCTGGGTTCGTCGATGAGCATCAGTCCGGGGTCGACCATCAACCCGCGGCCCATCGCCAGCATCTGCCGCTGGCCGCCGCTCATCGTCTCCGCGATCTGGTCCTGTCGGTCCTCCAGGATGGGGAACCGCGAGAACACCTCCGCCAGGGCCGCCTCGGGCACCTCGTCCAGGATGTACGCCCCCATCTCCAGGTTCTCCCGGACCGTGAGGCTGGGAAAGACGTTGTCGGTCTGTGGGACGTAACACATCCCGGCGCGGGTGATCTCGTCTGGCTGATCGGCGGTGATCTCACGTCCCTCGTAGGACACCGTCCCTTCCCAGCAGTCGATCAGCCCGAAGATGGCCTTCATGAACGTCGACTTCCCGGCCCCGTTGGGCCCGATGATACAGACGACCTCCTCCCCGTGGACGTCCATCGAGACGCCGTGGAGGATCTCCGCGTCGCCGTACCCCGAGACGACGCCCCGTGCTTCGAGCAGTGCCACCGGTCAGCCCCCCAGGTACGCGTCGACGACCCGTTCGTCCTGCTGTACCTCCTCGGGAGTCCCCTCGGTGAGGACGGCCCCCTGGTGCATCACGGTGATGGTGTCGCTCAGGCTCATGATGACCTCCATGTCGTGTTCGATGATGAAGAAGGTGTATCCCTCGCCGCGGAGCGTCCGGATGCGATCGAGGAGATTCTGTGTCAGCGACGGGTTGACGCCGGCGACCGGTTCGTCCAGCAACACCACGTCGGGGTCGGTCATCAGGACCCGACCGAGTTCGAGCAGTTTCCGCTGGCCGCCGCTGAGGTTGCCGGCCTGTTCGTTCTGGAGGTGCTCGAGTTCGAGCAACGCCAGGATCTCCTCGGCGCGCTCCCGGACGCGCTGTTCGTCCTCTTCGACGGCGTCGGGACGGAACCAGGCGTTCATCAGCTGCTCGCCGCGCTGGTTCTGGGGGGCCAGGAGGAGGTTCTCGAAGACGGTCATCCCCTGGAGCTCGCGCGTGATCTGGAACGTCCGCGAGAGCCCGTTGCGGGCCATCTGGTACGGCCTGGTCGACCGGTGCCCGGAGGCGCGCTTGATCCGTTCCTGTCCGGTGTAGACGCCGGCACCGACGCCGACGCCGACGGCGGCGACGCCGGCGGTTGTCCAGACCGGCGACCCCAGACTCGCTGTCACCGCCGCGCCCGCACCGCCGATGGTCACGCCGGCGGCGGCCGTCCAGATGCGGTTCTCCTCCGGGCTCGGACGCATGAGGTCCCGGACGTCGGTGCCCTTGAACCGGATGGTTCCCCCGTCGGGTTCGAGGAAGCCGCTCACGAGGTTGAACGTGGTCGTCTTGCCCGCGCCGTTGGGGCCGATCAGCCCTGTCACCGCCCCCGACTCGACGTCGAAGGACGCCCCGTCGACGGCCTGGATGCCCCCGAAGGACTTCTGCAGGTTCTCGACCTCGAGGATCGGGTCGTCGGTCATTCTTCGGCACCTCCCTGGACGACCGTCCGTTCACCCCAGATCCCCTCTGGCCGGTAGTAGAGGACCGCGATGAAAAGCGCACCGAGCAGTGCGACACGGAGTGCGAAGATGCCCGAGGCCTCGACCGGGAGCGCGCCCGCGACGTCCCGGGTGCCCTGGACGAACGCCCAGTAGAGGGCGGCCCCGAGAATGACGCCCCTGTTGTTGGCGGTCCCGCCCATGACGACGATGAGGAAGATGAAAAAGGTAAACAGCGGCTCGAACAGGCGGAACGTCAGCGTCTGCTGGTAGATGGCGACCAGGCCGCCGGCCAGGCCGGCCATCGCGCTGCCCAGGACCATGCTCTGGACCTTGTAGGAGAAGGGGTTCTTGCCGAGCGCCATGGCGACGTCTTCGTCTTCGCGGATGGCCTTGAGGACGCGCCCGAACGGCGACCGGACGGCCGTCTCCGAGAGGACGTACCCCACTGCGAGAAACGCGACGACCACCACGAACAGGAACCGCGAGTAATTGAGGACGAGCCCGTCCAGGGGGGTACTCCCCTGGTACTGGACGAGAAAGAGCACGTCCTCGAGGAACAGCCCGCTGGCCACCGCGGGGTTCCCGTCGGCCAGTGCCCCCAGACTCGACAGCACGAAGTACCGGAACACGAACAGCCAGACCCCGACGAGGCCGAGGAAGGTGAGCCGGCTCGCCTCGAAGTCGAACCGGTCCCAGTTGCGAAACAGGGACGCCGTGCCGGCCAGGTACGCCACCAGCAGGGCGAGCGTCGGGACCAGCCCCGAGGTTCCGAGCGGGCCGGCACCGAGCACCCGCCCCGGCAGGAACGCGACGACGAGTCCGACGCCGACACCGAGCGCGGCCAGCCACCCCCGGCGCGAGACGTGGCCGAAGTGACGGACCGTGACGACGCCGGCGTACACCCAGACGAACGCAGAGAGGGTCCCGAGCGACAGGAGGAGTGCGGGCACGAACAGGGCGAGTGCGGCGAGTCCGGACCCGATCAGGGCCACGAGGAGTCCGGCTCCGAGGATGGGTGCGAGCGGCGTCGTCCCCGTTTCGGTGCGCCCCGCTCGCGCCCGGCGGGCGGCGAGATATCCGAACCCGAGCGTGAGGACGGCGAACACGCCGTTCAGGAGCGTCCCCCAGGGATCCTCGAATCCCGCCTCGAGGAGCTCTTCGCGCGCGAGCAGGCCCACCGCGAGGCTCCAGAGGACGAACACGACAACGCCAAAGAGGATGGTCCCCTCGACGTCGAACCCCGGGATGGGGAACAGATCGGTGAACGGGCGGGAGTACCCCCGGAACGCGTCGGGGCCGTTCGCGAGCCACCCCTCCGTCTGGACGGTCCGCTTGAAGATGACCGAGATGCCAAGCAGTGCGATCGCGAGGTAGTCCTCGCGCAGCCGGATCGCCGGCAGCGCGACCAGCAACCCGAAGATCCCCGCGACGACCGTCCCGACGAACAGGGCGACCAGCCAGCCCAGGCCGTCGGCCAGTTGCAGCCCCGTGAGGTCGACGAGCAGACCCGGGAGATCCAGTCCGAGGATGTACGTCTGGAACTCCTGTGTCCCGGCGGGCGGCGCCACGAGCAGACCCGTCGTGTAGGCACCCACCAGAAAGAAGGCGACGTGTCCGAAATCGAGCAGCCCCGTGTAGCCGAACTTGACGTTCAGGCCGAGTGCGAACAGCGCCCAGATGGCCGCGATGGTGCCCACGCTGACGAGGAGACTCGCTGTCGCCACGCTCACCGCCCCCCGATGATCCCTTCAGGTTTGACGAGCAACACGACAAAGAGGAGAACGAAGGCCAGCGAGACGCGGTGGGTCCCGCTGAGCGCGACGAACTGGTTCATGCTGAAAAAGCCGACCTCCATGGCGAGACCGACCGCGAAGGCACCGACCATGGCGCCGTACACCGACGCCAGGCCGCCGAGGATCACTGCCGCGAAGATGGGGAGCAGGCGGAAAAAACCCATGCTCGGGACGATCTGGAAAAAGAGGATGCCGATGATGATCCCGGCGACGGCGGCGTACCCGCCGGCGATGATCCACGTGACCATCATCACGCGGTCGGTGTCGATGCCGGTGACCTTCGCGAGGTCGAGGTTGTCGCTGGCTGCCCGCATGGCCTTCCCGAGTTTCGTCTCGCGGAGCACGATGTGCAGCGCCGCCATCAACAGCAGTGCCAGCACGACGACCGCAACGCGGATGATCGACGTCCGGATCCGCGAGGTGTAGATGGACGCCGCCGGGTCGGGTGCGGACGCGGACGCGGGAAGTACCAAGAGTAGGAGGACAGACGCGAGGACGCCGGCCACGGTCCCGACGATGCGGGGGCCGATTGTCTGTGCCGCCTCGTTCTCGCCGACGCCGGCGCCACGCCACCGGTAGGAACCGTAGGCGACGGCCAGCGAGACGAGGAGGAGACCGGCGAAGATCGGCCAGGCGTACCTGCCGACGAACAGCGTCTCGTTGACCTCGGGTGCCGTGTCGATCACCCGGATCACGAACGCCTCCCCGGTGACGAAGATGTCGACGAACTTCGCCGCCGAGAAGTCGACCGCGTAGCCCGCCAGAGAGACTGTCTGGTCGATCTCGTAACTGCGCACGCTCCCGCCGAAAAACGCCTGCATCGTAAACCGGAGCACGAAGGCCAGCCCCATCGTCGCCATCAGGATGATCGCGAGATCGGCCCCCTCCTCGCGGAACTTGCTGAAGATGTACCGGTCGAACAGCGGTCCGATGAAAGCCAGCACCAGCGCGGCGAGGACGAATCCCGCCCAGATGGAGGGCGAAGCGACGGCGACGAAGAGGCCGAGGCCGATTGCAGCAAGCAGGTGGACCGCGACCGCGAGGGCCGGGACGGGGGGATCGACCGGCCACCACTCGCCTCTGAGTGCGTCCAGCCCGCCCATGAGAACGACTGTCCCGACCGTCGCCACCGCCGTCAGCGCGAACAGCACCGCCATGACGCCGGCCGTCACGGACCCGCCCTCCCCGGCGAGGCTCCCCAGAACCGGCACGTTGGCCGGCGAGTTCACCACGAACCCCAGGTACGCCCCGATCATCAGCAACTCCCCGTGAGCGAAGTTCGGCACGCCGGCGATGTTGTACACCAGCGAGAGCCCGATCGCACCCAGAGCGATGAAGCTCCCCGTGACGATTCCGTTGAGAATCGCGTTTTCCAGTCCCGTGCTTACCATCGTTACCTTCTCGACACCGCGCCCGTATTAAACCAACCGGCATTGTCCGACGGTCCGGCTCGGACAGCCCGCCCCTGGCCGGTGAGTGTCGCCGGCGCCGCGGGGTGTCGAACACCTCCGGGAAGTCGTGGCCGACAGTGTCGTTCACAGCGACACGAGGCCGAGACCGTTCGCGACGAGGAGTCCCGCGTCCACCAACAGGAGGGCCGCGACGACCGCCGCCGCCTGGAAGAACCGTCGGGCCGCCCGGGCCGGTTCCCGGACCTTGTTCCGCCCGGTCCCGTCGGTCAGTTTTCCGGCCCCGACCTCGACCAGGCCGGCGAGGGCGAACCACAGGACGACCATCGTGACCACGAGGTGGCCGCCGCCGCTCCCGGTCAGCGTCCCGACGGTGTACCGCTGGACGGCCATGTGTACGCCGGTCAGCAGGAGAACGACCGCGCTGGTCCGCGACACCCACTTCAGTTTCCCGGCGAGAGCCCCGAGCGGCGCGGCGTTCAGCTCGCCGTCACGTCCCAGCGGGAGAATCGCGTACCAGACGAACAACACGCTACCGGACCACAGCCCGGCAAACAGCAGGTGGATGGCGTACGAGCCCGCGTCGATCAGCGACATGCGCGGATCTGACGGGGCCACCCACCTAAAACCATCTGGAACGGCTGGCCTCCGTGCGCGGCCAGAGAGCGTCCGTCGGTACGAGCGGGTGCAACGAGCCGTCCGCGGACCGCTCTGGTCGGTGTCCGCACGGGCCGCTGTCGTCGAACCGGACCTGGACTGGAAACGAGACTGTGGGCGGACAGGCGGCGGCTGCTCGTCTCGCAGGGAGTGTTGCAGTTCAGTTCGGTGTTTCGCCGCCCGGGGCGGCGATCAGCCGTGACCGATTACAACGTTCCGTATCAGTTGCTCGTCGTTTCGGTATCGGTGGCCGTCTCGGATTCGACGGATTCGGCCGTCGACTCCGTCGTCGTGTCGCTCTCGCCCAGCGGGCCGTCCTGCTCGGACGTGGACGGCTCGCCCTCCTGTATTTCCTGGAGTTCCTGTTCGACTTCCTCACGCCCCTTCTTGAATTCACCCATCGCCTCCCCCGTCGACCGCGCGAGCTTCGGGATCTTGTTCGCGCCGAACAGCAGGATTGCGATCAACAGGATGACGAGCATCTCGGGTCCCCCCGGGATCGGCCCGAACAGGGGAACGAATGGTTCTACCATTGCTACCTTCACCTTGCCAATTACCGACTATAGGCTTTTTGGACCGAACAGATTCGCCAGTGACGTCTCGAGAAAAGTCTAGAGAGGCTAAAATCCTGTCTAAAATCGTTGTTTCGGATTTGAGTGGTGGCGACGGTGGTGACTCTGCTGGCGAACTTCGGCCGCATCAACCACAGTTGCTTCCCGGTCCTCGGCGGTCTGGACCGGCAGGACACGCCCGGTCAGAGGTCGCCCGCGGCGGCCATCTCGCGGAGGTCGGCGACACGCCGACGGATCGCCTCCATCTCGTCCGACTCCTGTTTGTCGTCGACGTGGCTGTACATCAGTCCCATCCGGTGGTTCGACCGGAGTCGGTCCTCGTTGCGGTCGAGGAAGTCCCAGTAGAGGGCGTTGAACGGGCAGGCCCGCTCGCCGGTGTCTTTGGTCTTGTAGTAGTGGCAGTCCCCACAGTAGTCGGACATCCGGTCGACGTAGCTCCCGGAGGAGACGTAGGGTTTCGTCGCGAAGACGCCGTGGCCGTACTGGCCCATCTCGACGACGTTCGGCGTCGTCACCCAGTGGTAGGCGTCGACGTAGGTGGCGTGGAACCAGTCGTTGAGCTCCGCCGGTTCGACACCCCACAGCGTCGCGAAGTTGGCAAGGACCATCAGCCGCTGGAT
>CAYYHG010000127.1:0-8319 GCA_964471665.1 uncultured Halobacteriales archaeon
GTGTTTCTCGCCCTTGAGCTCTTCACGCAGGTACTCTGCGATGTAATGGTCGAGCGCGATGTTCTTCGTCGCTGAATCGGCCAGCAGCGCGATGGCGAGCTGATCGATGCGGGCCTCGTCGGTCTCCGGTCCCCAGTCGAACCCACCAGGCGCGCGGCGCAGGACGTTGAGGTGCTTGTCCAGCACGTCTCCATCCGGGGTGTAGACCAGCTGACCGCCCATGCAGCGTTCGCCGCGGTACGCTCGGCTACCGGTCATCGGAACTCATCCCGGTGGCCCAAGTCTCGTGGTCGTGTCGAGGGCTGGCGGGGGAAGAAATCCGACGCCCGACAGGCGGTATCTGGACTGCGTCCGGCTCTCTGATTGCTCGCACTCGCGGACCCGGTTGGTTGGGAATTGACGTACATCGGCTTTCGCGCTTGACTCCGCTCCGTGACGACATCTCGATGGAGCATCGTACAGGGTTCGATGACGCTTTCGGCGAGAGCGAACGCCGCCGCTCGCGACCGGAGGTCGTGCTGACTGAAGAGGATGGTTCCGTCGGCCCGATCGATCCGGACCAGCCAGTCCGAGGTGTGCTGGACGTGGCAGAGGAGGGAACTTGAGTACTCGTAGGTGAACACGAAGTGCTCGTCGTCTGTTCGTCGATGCAACCACCAGTGGTCGGAGGCGATTTCGCTGGCGCTCTCCGAATTCATTGTTGTGTTGGGACGGACGGGCCGTCCCGCATCTCTCGCGGGACGAGAAACAACAACCGCGGCCGAGTGCCTGCTCACCGGAGTCGAACCGTCTCGCCGTCGCGATCGAGAATCTGCTTGGCGACCAGTCGGTCAATCGTGTCGTCG
This sequence comes from uncultured Halobacteriales archaeon, assembly GCA_964471665.1. Taxonomy (GTDB): domain Archaea; phylum Halobacteriota; class Halobacteria; order Halobacteriales; family Haloarculaceae; genus SW-9-67-25. The sequence goes on from CAYYHG010000127.1 coordinate 846, forward strand.
ACGGCGCCCCCCTGTTCGTCCGAAAGCGCCCGCACATTCGCGAGGACTCGCTCCCGGATTACGTCGACGTTGTTGCTGCCATCGTCTACCGCTCCCAGAACGGTGTATTCGACCTCGAACTCCGTGGCGAATTCTGTGATCCGGGCCGTGAATGTATCCGGAAGCCCGGAGAGCGAGTTCACCGCCATTTCGATCGTGAACAGCGGATGTGAGCGGTCGCGGATCTGCTGTGCTTCCGTCGCCCTGGTGTTGAACGGTCGCTGTTCGTCGATCTCGGTCAGAACCACTTCGTAGTCCAACCCCCGTTGGGCGTACGTCCGCATGTCTTCGATATCGCGTCGCCGGCCACTCGCTAGATCACCGCCCGAGACCGCTTTCAGCAAGAACATATCCTCATCGGAGAGGACGAATGCAGTCGCGTGATTCCCAGCCCAGAATTCCTCTGCCCGGTCGTGCATCCGGTCGGTGATCCACACTTTCCCGACGACTTGCCGTTCGAAGAGGTCAATCTGCAGCCCTCGCGCGTCGTGCTGCAGTTCGACAGTTTTCCCGACATCTTCAAACGATTCCGTCGGCTCGTCTACGACCGTGAATCCTTGTGACTGGAGCGTCTGATACACGTGTTCAAACTCGGAAGTAATTCCCAGCGCCAAATCGATATCCTCGGTCTGGTCTTTCAACCCTCGAGCCGTCATCGCGGACCCACCGAGGAGATAGACAGTCACAGACTCCGAGAGCCAGCTGTCGACCTCCTCCAGAAACTCTTCGATCGCTTCGCCGCCCCTGAACACCGTCATGAGACCCCGTACTGCTCTTTGAGCGCCCTAAGTTCTGCTTCACTCGGGAGCACGACCGAAGAGTCATCCGACCCATCGAACTCTCCCTGAAGTGGGCGATACATTGCAGTCGCCGTAGGCTCTAGGTCGTACCACTGCGCAGTTTCGGTCAGCGTCTCCTGGTCGATATCCAGCTTCTCGATCAGGAGCATCGCATAGCTGACGCGGCGGGACCCGTGATCGAGGACGAGCGTGTGACACACCACGTCGGCAGGTGTGAGTTCCGCGTCCGGGGCATACCAGAACGCGGGTTCGCCCGCGAGGAAAAACTGCAGGCCGTACTCTGCAAACCGGGCGAGTCCGGTCAGTTGCCAGTCGGGGGCGGCCTCGAGTGTCTCCGTATCCTCTGCTGTCTGGACGCGGACGAGTGCCCGTTTCGGATCGCACCACTCGACGGTCGCACTCGGCGCGAGGATCCGGACTCGCGACCGGTGTTCGTGACGCACGACGGCACGAGCGAAGTCCACCAGCGGCGCGAGATCCTCACTCAACGCGTACTCCGGGCCGGACGGCGACAACATTGCGCGACGCTTGAGCGGCGACAGCGCCTTGTGGACACTCTGCCGAGTAACGTCGAGTCGCTCGGCGACCTCGGTCATCCGGCGGGGCTCGTCGAGATACCAGCACACCCGGAGTGTGGCCGGCGAGAGGAGGTCGACCCACTCGACGTGGCCGAGCTCCGACTGCAGAGTCCGGTACGCTTCGACGACCGGGTGATCGGCGAGGCGGATCCGCCGCTGGTTGTTGGGCCCGCGGCGTTCGGCAAGGAGCCCCGCGTCGACCAACTCATCGAGGACGTCGTAGAGGTGTGCCTGCGAATACTCGGTGTCCGTCGCGAGGTCAGCGGCCGTCGCTTCCCGGCCGGTACCTAACGCATCGATGACGGCGAGTCCAGCCTTGGTAAACACCTGTGTATACTCTAAACCCGATTCGTATAAATACGTTTCTGGATTTAGGTTGACATGCTCACAATTCAGTGACGAGGTCACACTTGACGAGGGATGCGGCTACGTGTTTGGCGGCTTCGAAAACCAGTGGGACGACGGCGTATAATCCATATTCCGCACCCCTCAATCTCAACTCCATCATTTTTCCGTCTTGCGGTTTTGCAAACTGATTGTGTAATTGTCATTTCGCAGATGATCGGCTCGACAGGCGGTCTGTCCACATCAGCCGTAATTCCAATCTAAGCTAAATCGGCGTGAGAACACTGACTGCGTCCGTTTGTGGCAATCTTGGCGTCATCACCCTCCATGGCTGACAACACTCAGTTGTTAGTTTTTAATTTCAAATATTATTTGGCATAATCGACAGACGGAAAATTGATCAGGATGCAAATTGGGGGTGCGGAATGTGGGGACGAAGACGTAATCGCGGCGGTACTGTCTGACGAGGACCAGTAGATGGCGTTGTAGGCCATCGAGTTCTCGGGCAGCGTGTGGTGACGCCCTCGGCCGGCCAGTCGGGTTCAAGTCCGCCGCGACGATCGAAACCCAACACGGTACTGTCGAGACGATGCTCGGCGACCGCACCCACAGGGAACCAGCGGGAACAATCACGGACGACACTGAACTCGCGCTTAGAATCGCACGCAGTCTGATCACCTGTGGTGGATTCGACGGCGAAGATGTCGCCGACAGGTTCGTGGGCTGGTACGAAACCGGGCCGTTCGATATCGGGTTGATGATCCGAGACTCCCTCGGTCGCCTCCAGCGAGGCGGGCCATGGACGCAGGCCGGGCAGGCAGTATGGGAGTCGAGACGGGAAGGCAGCAACGCCGGCAATGGCAGCGTGATGCGGTGTGCTCCATACGGAATCGGTTGAGTTCCGCGGTCGATATTTCGGTTCACGAGTCCACGACTTCGCAGAGGCCTATACACCCGGTCACGGTCCACTCAACGTTATGGTGGACAGACTGGACGTTTGCGGGCGTATCAAACCCGTTCCTGCCGATCGAATCTTGAACGAATCGTGACCGGGTGTATATGCACTCGGTGAGGCTGTCACGCCGACGACTGATACTGTCGGCTATAAGCCCGTGAGCAGTATCGGCACCCCGGGGTGCCGAATATCTCCACGAAGTTATAGCCGACAGTATAAGACGGGAGCTGTGCCGGTCCGCTGGGCCCGTAGCGACCCGTGCCACACACCCGGCATTCCCAGATCGGCTGCCCCGTCCACGCCTCATCCGGGACCGACTCGTGGGTCTTGAACCGGTGGTCGGTCGCCCGCCCACAGTTCTGACAGTCAAGTTGTTCCGTCGTCGGCACCGACGCCACCTGGGTATCAGCCTCCGCCTCGTCAGTGGATTCGGTCAGCGCCATCGCTGGAACCAGCCACACCGCGTCGTCGGCGTCGTCGAGGACCGCATCGAGATGCGACTCGTCGCGGATGCCGTTCCCACGCTGGTCGGAGAGCCGCGTCGGGGCCTGCTCCTGCGGCTCCGACGCTTCCTGCCCGTGCCACCCAGTCCGGTCACGGGCGGCACTGAGAAGCCGCTCATCTTCCTCTGACGACACCTGTATCGCGTCGGGGAGTGAGGGCCATTGCTCGGCCAGCTGGCGCGCCGGCGCCCCGTCGAGATCGTAGATGAGCGTGTAGTCGTCGACGGCCGGCTCCGCCTCGTTGGCGGTGTGGAGGGTCGCCGCGGCGCCGCCCTTCGCCACGGCGCCGTAGAACGTGGTCGACTCGACGACCAGGTGGACGATGCCACGGAATCTTGTCGACGCTGTCTCGTTCGTGCTAGTGGCGTCACTTCCGAGATGGTTAATGAGACAGAACCGGCATTTCGTCTGGCCGTCTGGGACTGACGCCCCACAGGACCGGCACTCACCGTCGGTGGCCGTCGGCGGATCAGGGTAACCACCAGCGCTCGTCGCGACGCGTTGCCACCGGGGGTCTCCCTCACACCCGTCGTCCACCCTCGTGTCCGGAATGTGGGACGCTTCGCCGGTCGGCTGCAGTTCCTCGAAATCTAGATAGCGAGCACGCCTCGATTGGTGTGGTTTGTCTCGGATTCGTATTTCAACTTCAGGGCCAGTCGTCCGCTCCGTCTCCCGCTTGAGCATGGTTCATGAACTAGATCATGCAAACATCTTATATTTCATGAGCAACCAAATGGGTGTAGCAACTGGGATCCCGATGAGTAATAACGACACCAAGCACGTTCAAACTGAACTGAACGAGGACGAATACGAACGCTTCCGCGAGTTTGCGAGAGAGCACGGACTCTCGCTGAAAGAAGCCGGCCACAAGGCACTCATCGAGTGGATCGAACGCCAGCAGCAAGCGGATCCCAACGACCCGGCGTTCACCATCCTCGACGACCTCGAGGACGAATCCCTTTCAGCGTCAGCGGCGACGGACGCTCGCGAGGAAGACGATATGGTTGACGAGTGGCACGGCAGCGACGAATCGTTCACGCTCGCCGATGATCCGCCCGCCCAGTCCTGACCGCAGATGGCAGAGCCAGTCGAAACCCCGATCGGCACGGTCACAGCCGAGCATTTTCGTCCAGGGCACGTCCGACATCAGGTCGTCGTCGGACCGAAGTTCCTGTACGCATTATTCAACCCCCAGGATCAGATGCATGCAGTCTCGCGGGCCTTCATGACGTTCGTCCGCGACGGTGACCTCCCCTACCGTCGCCTCATCGTCAACGATCACATCGTCGACGAGGCGGCCACACGCCTGAAAAAACAGGCGTCGACGCGGAACGCCGCGTCGTTCCTGACGACGCTCGACGAGAGCACGCTCTATCAGTTTGAAGCCGTCTCCGAGGATGTCCTCCATGACGCTAAAGCGACGTTCGTTGAGTGGACCGACCTGGATGCGTCGTTCACTGATTTCGTTGTCGCCGCACACATGGACGAGCTGGCGGTCGATCACATCCTCACGTACGACCGGCACTACGATGCGTTCGACGTGATAACGCTCCCATATCGCAATCAGGACTAGAGGTGCCAAGCATGCCCGAATCCCCGAGAGATGAGGCCCAGTCATGGACTGAGTCGATGAGTGCCCGCGACCGTATCCGGGTGGTCGCCCAGACGCTTCGCGAACTGCGGTCGGTCAACTGGATCAGTGAGCAGGCCGACGCCGCCTGGAGCACGACCAACGAGGAACTCCAGGCGCTTGCCGACCGGGGTCAACTGCGTCGCGTTGAGGCCGGCGAGACGACGCGCTACCAGCCAGACTACACGCGACTGCTCTTTGAGGAAATCCGGACGCTCATAGAGGAGAACACGCCCGAAGAGCTTCGCAACGAATTGGCCGCGATCACCGAAGAGATCGAGGAGTGGCAGACGACCTACGATGTCGAGACGTGGGAGGAGCTCGAACAGTCGCTTGCTGATAGGTCACTCTCAAGTGACGAACTTCACGAACGCCGTGATGTGATTACGCGCTGGGCGGAGAATCTGGAAGACCGACGGCTCATCAAGCACGCGGTGGCGCTCTACTCCGATGTCGAAGCCGCTCGCGAACAGCGGATCAATGTGGCTGACCGCGCCACAAACCAATTCTCGTGATCTTCGAACTTGCGGGCGTCATCGAGGGCGACAAAGCTACTTGCAGGACTGCTAATCCGCCTTTTCTCGGAGTTCGACCGCGGCCTTCTCGAAGTGTTCTGCAAGGAACGGCGTTCCCGACATCGCCCGCTCGTTGAGGAATGCGACGGCGTCAGTGACGGCATCAGCGTCGCGCTCCGCAGTCGCGACACAGCCGACGTACCCGTCGAGTGCCCGACTGAACGCCCTCGAGAAGTGGTCGTACGCGCCGTCGACGCGCTCCATATTGTCATCGAGCGACTCGACGAGTGCCCGGTAGACGGTCGCCGCCGACGCGTACCGCCCCTGCTCGCCGTACTCGTTTGCGAGCTCGAACCACTGCGTGAAGTCGATGGGCTCGAAGACAACGTGGTACTCAGGGTTTGTCTCTTCGAACCGCCGGTCGATCGAGGCGCGAAGCTCGTCAGCCGACTGTCTCGTCGGCTCGCCGACTCGGGCGAGAAACCGGGCGCGGAGATCCGCATCGGTCGCGAGTGCGTCACGCAGGAACGCGCGGAGTTCGTCGGCGTCGGCGCCATCAACTGCGGCGTCGAGTTGATCGCCTTCCTCAGGCGGTGGGTCGTCGACACACCGAAGCAACACGGCGACGACGTGCTTGCACGCACCCGGCCCATCGTACGGACAATCACACCACGAGGCAAACCCGTCGGTGGCGAGGCCAACACGGACATCGTACTGACGGCTGCCGCTCACGACGGCGGTTACGGTGGTATCGACGCGGTGTATTTTGTGGATACGGCTCTCAGTAAGATATCGTTCGCCACGTTCGAAGACCGCGTCCGTACAGACATCTCGAACCGCGTCCTCGGTTACGTCCATATGCGTGGACGGTGTTCCAGCGCGAACGGAAAACCGATACGTCCATCTCGCTTTCGCACCGGATCAGAACGGTCTGGTTTTGAGAGAAGCCACGATACTGTTGTAGTACCACCTAGAACCCTCAGCTTGGCAGAGTCCTATTCAGTCGCGAGTTCCTCGTAGATGTCCGCGTGCTCGTCAAGGTCCTGGCGGCCGAGGAACCGGATGAGATACTGCCGCGCCTCCTCGGTGGACAGGTCATCGGGAATCTCGGGCGGCTCGCTTTCAGCGGCCATACTTAGTCCTCACTACGGGGGTCGTGGTCATAATCGTTCGGTTCGTGGGATTCCTGCTCGTCGGTGTCGTGGTCCGCCGGGAGCTGCTCCGTCTCGTCGATACGGGCCAGCCACAAACTGATGGTCGCCTCGTATTCCGGTGCCAGCGGCTCTGTATGTGCCTGCAGATACGCGAGTACGTCGTCCGCATCGACACTCGACTCATCCGTCGCGAGCGTCTTCAGAATCTCCTTGATCTCCCGATTGTAGTCGAAGCGTAGCCCATTCAGCGCGTAGAAAATCCGGGCCGACATGAGTGCCGTTCGTTTGTTGCCATCGACGAACGGGTGATTGGCCGCAATGAGCCGCAGCAGCTGGAAGGCTTTCTCGTGGAGCGACTCAGGCCCCTGGCCGGACTGGCCTTCCTGGATGTGGTCCACGACGTATTCGATATCGCCTGGCAAGGCGACCCCTGCGGTGGTCTCTGCATTTGCTTCCACGATCAACTCGTGAATGGCGTGGATGTCGTCGGCCGACAGGTAGCTGATCGACGCCGAGTCCTCGCCCATTGTCGATAGCCTCTGCGACAACGCGTATCTATCTACTGCTTTGCGGAGCGCCCTCTCGGGCCGCCGCGGTGGTACAATCCCCTACTGTCAGATGTCGAACTGCTGCAGCACGTCGCGGTGGTTCCGTATCGTCGTTGCTGTGAGTTCGCTATGTCCGCGGCCTCGCCCTGTGTCAGCCACCGACCCACCTCCTGTCCGGCCGTGTAGAGACAGGCGGCAGCGAAGCCGGCGGGGTGGACGCCTGTCGTTGCGCCGGCGTCCTCAGCCGCTTCGGCAAGGGCTCGCGCCCGGCGTCGGATTCGATCCGGACAGTCCGGGTCGGATGCGAGCCGCGGAATGTACATCGTCGGCGTCGCGGGTTTGGTCGGGAGTCCCAGTTCTTCGGTGAGTGTCTTGTACCCCATATTCCGCACCCCTCAATCTCAACT
>CAYYHG010000128.1:0-8221 GCA_964471665.1 uncultured Halobacteriales archaeon
GGAGCCCTACCCGGAGTGACACCATGGTCGCAGACAGCTACGACGTCGTCGTGGTCGGTGCCGGCGGGGACGGCCCGGTAGCCGCCTGGAAACTCGCCGAGGCGGGGCTGTCCGTGCTCGTGCTGGAGGCCGGGCCCTTCCACGGCAACGAGCAGTGGCCCGAGCCCCACGAGGAGCCCGGAGGGGAAGCCTCCTCGAGCGTCGAGGACCTGAGCGGCGAGTTGCTCGACGAGCAGTTCACCACCCGCGAGTTCGAGATGGTCAACAAACTCCTGTTCGGCCCGGCCGACCACGAGCGGGGCTTCTGGTTCCGGAAGTTTCCGGGTGACGGAGCCATCCTCCAGTGTGCGGGCGTCGGCGGGACCACGCTCCACTACACGGGGTGTCACCCCCGGGCCTACCCGGCCTCGATCGACGAGCAGGGCCACTGGCCCATCGACTACGACGAGTTGGTCCCGTACTACCGGGAGGTCGAGGAGATGTGCGACGTGGCACCGGCGCCCGTCACCGCCAAGGAGGAACTGTTCTTCCGCGGGGCGGCTAGGGCGGGCTGGGACCTCCTCGAGGGGCTGAACGTCACGGAGCCGGGGTACCGACCCCAGCCGAACGCCATCAGACAGCCCGACGAGACCCTCCACGTCGACGCGGAGTACGACGGCGACTACACCTACCCCGACGTCGAGGGCGACACCCTGGCGCTGGCCAACATCGCCGGGAATCCTCACCCCCTGGGTGCGCCGTTCGAGGAGAAGGCAAAGCGTGCGAGCAACGTCAGTTTCGTGCCCCCCGCACTGGCGACCGGCAACGTGACCGTCCGGCCGAACGCGTTCGTCACCGACATCGAGACCGAGACCTGGGGCGGCGACCAGCCCTCCGCCACGGGCGTCGCGTTCAGGGACACGTGGTCCGGTGACACCGAAACGGTCGACGCGGAGGTGGTCGTTCTCGCCGCCGGGGCCATCGAGACGCCGCGGCTCTGGTTGAACGCCGACCTCCCGGAAAACGAGTGGATCGGCCGCGGTCTCACCATCCACTTCGGCGACAACGTTATGGGTCTGTTCGACGCCGACGACCTGGAGGAGACCATCGGAAAGGGAACTGTCGACCAGCACCAGGGCCAGGACATCGCGGCCCGCTTCGACTACCCCGGGCTGGGGATGCTCCAGACCGTCGGGACCACGCCTGGCGTCGGGGCAATCCTGGGATTCGGGGCCAGCGCCTCCGGATTCGCCTTCCAGAACGACCCCGGCGACGCGCCCTGGGACACGATGGGTCGGCTCGCCGGCACCGAACTCAAGCGACTCGTCTCGGACTACCGCCGGATGCTCCAGGTGCTCGTGGTGAGCGACGACCGCCCGCACGAGCGAAACGGCGTGTCGGTCAAGCCGGGGCTGACGGACGAACACGGCCCGATCCCGCTCGTGAACTACGAGCCGAGCAACGGCGACCGGCAGCGCCGCGACGAACTCGCCGAAATCGCCGCAGAGATCCTCCGCGAGGCCGGGGCGTCGCACGTCCACCGCTCGGATTCCCCGCCCACCGCCCTCCACCTCCACAGCACGATGCGGATGGGGGAGGTGGTCGACGAGGCCTGCGAGGCCTACGACGTCGATCGCCTGTTCGTCGCCGACCACAGCGTCCTGTCGAACTCCGTCGGTGGGGTGAACCCGACGAACACGGGCCAGGCGCTGGCCGCCCGGACGGCCGAACAAATCGTCGAGCGGTACGTCTGATCGCGACTGGGCCGCGTGACACGCGGGGTGGCACGGACTGTCGTACCGAGTTCCCGTTTCGACCGCGCCGCGTTCTGCGGTCGAGTCGGTAATGGCTTACAGCAACCAGTATCAGTCGCCGGTAACCTCCTCGGTGTCGCTGGCGTTCGTGACCTCGATCCCGCCCGAGAGTTCTGTATTGGGATAGGGCATGTCGAGCCCTTCGCTGTCGAAGCGCTGCTTGACCGCCTCGACGAACTGTGCACGTGTTGCCCCGTAGCTACTCTCGTTCGGATCGATCCAGATCCGCCCCTGGAGCACGACGGCCGAGTCACCGAGTTCCGTGACCGGCGCCGTGGGTGCAGGCTCACCGAGGACGCCGTCGAGATCCGTCGCCTCGTCGACGATGGCGTCCCGTGCCTGGTCGATGTCGTCGTCGTACCCGATACCGAAGCCAACCGCCATCCGACGTCGGTCGTTCGCCAAGTTGTTGATCACCGCTGCGTTGGCGAGGTCGCTGTTCGGCACGGTGACCAGTTGGTTGTCGAACGTGTCCAGTTTCGTCACCCGCAGTTGGACGTCTCGAACCACGCCGCTGTTCCCACTCCACTCGATCCAGTCGCCGATCGTGAACGGTTCATCCTGGATGATGAACACGCCGGCGACGAAGTTGGCGATGATGTCCTGGGCGGCGAAGCCGACGGCGAGCGCGAGCGCACCGGCGAGGGTTGCGAACGCGGCCAGGACGACGCCGAAGCCAGCAACCGTGGCGGCCAGCGCCACCGCCACGACGGCGATGACCACGACGGTCGCACTCACCGCCAGTTCGACGAGCGTCTCGTCGAAGTTCCGCTGCCTGAGACCCCGTTCCACCGTTCGGGTGAGGACAGACTTCCCGACCAGGTAAATGAGAACGAACACAACGACGAATAGCACGACCGTCGTGACCGCACTGACGACTGGCGGGACGTACTGTTGTGGATCGAGAGCGATCCCCTGCTGGAGTAGTGTCATACCACATAGCGGCTGGTTCCGACGATGTATTAATACTGTCGGTTATAATTCACGAAAAATTCCGGCTTCCTCGGGTACCGAATATCCTCACGAACATACAACGGGCAGTATGAGTAATTCCCCGGGGATAATTAATATGGCTCTCATAAGTGTTGTTTGTTGTACGCATAAATGGTTCACAAGCTACAAAACGGCTGCGTAGAACTCCGCAGACTGATTCGGCGATAGGGACGTCACCCTCGCGTCTCGAACGGCACACCGACCCGGCGCTCGGGAACTCCCAACCACGTCCAGATAGAGACGAGCCAGCGGCTCGATTCGTCGCCCAGTAGCGAAGACTTTCGACACAACCACTGCCGGTGTGTACGAGTAAATTACAAACATATATCCGTAATGGAGAGGCCACGGAGCCAGCCTCCATCAAGGGGTTCGGAACGGATGTCAGTCGGCTCCGGTGTGTTCCCCAAAGCGGAGCGCGTGGTGTCCGGCTATGGCAGCGAAAAACCGTCCGATTATACCGGTCGACGTAACTTTTGATACTTCTCAGCCGGACGTTCCCGGCTGAAAGTATCAGGGCTTACGTCGACCGGTATAGGCCACGAGCGTTCGGCAGGACCTCGTTTTCAACGTTCCGTGATATCGAACGACTACTCGTACTTGAGGTTCAGTTCGATCTCGTTGGCCGCTCCCATAACGAGGTCGTTGATCTCGTCGGGCTGGAACCGGTGGGCGGAACCGGAGACACTCAACCCGCCGAGGACGTCTCCGGCCGGCGTCGTGATCGAAGCGCCGACGGCCTGGACCCCTTCCCAGCTCTCTCCATCGTTGCGAGCGTATCCCCGCTCGCGGATCCGGTCGAGTTCCCGTTCGAGTTCAGTGGGGTCGCTGATCGTCTCCTCGGTCTGTTTCTCGAGTCCGTACCGATCGACGATTTCGTCGAGGCGCTCTTCCGGAAGCGTCGCCAGGATGGCCTTTCCGGCCGCGACCGAGTGGAGCGGCACCCGGACTCCGACCCCCGAGTTGGTGGGGACGCTGTGTCTTCCTGTTGACCGGTAGACATAGACTGCTTCGCCGTGTTCTTCGACGAGAAACTGGGCGCGCATCTGCGTGTCCTCTGCGAGTTCCGCTACCTTCTGTTCGATGAACTCGTAGTCGTCCCACGGCTGTTTTGCGTCGTGTCCGAGTTCGAGAAACCGCAGTCCGACGCAGTAGTCGCCGTCCCGTCTGACAACGTATCGCTGCTCGGACAGCGTCTGGAGGTGTGCGTGGGCCGTACTCTTGGCGACGCCGAGGCGGTCCGCAACGGTCGTGACACCAGCACCGTTCTCGTCTGCGAGGACCTCGATCACGGCGAGCATTCTCCGCCCGGTCTTGAGCTGCCCGTCCGGATCCGAGTCCGTTGTCATACAGGCACACGTTACTTGTCGATCATAAGTGTTCGGTTCTGCGGAACGGCACTGGCGATCGCACCACCGGGATCGTTCGGTTCGCTCCGGCGGGACCACCGCTATTTTCAAGTATTCGTCACACGTTACTGGAGACATGGTAGTTGACCCCGAGTTGAGTCCTGACACTGTCGGCTATCCCTCCGTGAAGCTCTTCGACACCCCGGGATGTCGACGTGCTTCAGCGACGTACAGCCGGCAGTACGAAGACGAGACAGGGCCATGACCCGAAAGCGGGACGAGGGGACTGTCTCCAAGCGCGTCACCGGAGACGTACCACGGCAGGCGCCGTCGACAGCCGCAGGACAGATCGACGCGGACGCGACGGTCACAGTCAGTGGCTTCGGCAGCGTCGGCTATCCGAAGGCGGTCCCGCTCGCCTTGGCCGAGAGCGAGCGGGACCTCTCGCTGACCGTGATCAGCGGCGGGAGTGTCGGCGACGAAATCGACACCGCGCTCGTCGAGGCAGACGCCATCGAGCGGCGGTTCCCCTTCCAGGCCCAGTCCGCGATCCGAGACGCCATCAACGATGGGAGCGTTTCCTTCCACGACCGGTACATCTCCAGCCTGGGCGATGAGGTCGCGGCCGGGGACTTTGGCGGGGTCGACGTCGCCGTCATCGAGGCCGTTGCGGTCGGCGAGGATTGGCTGATCCCCTCGACGTCGATCGGCCACACGCCGGCCTACGTGGCCGCCGCCGACCGTCTCGTCGTCGAGGTCAACGACGCCCAGCCGCTCTCACTACAGCACCTCCACGACGTCTATCGCCGGGCACTCCCGCCCGAGCGCGAACCGATTCCGCTCTCTCGCCCGGACGAACACATCGGCTCCAGTCGCGTCCGTTTCGATCCCTCGAAACTGGCCGCTGTCGTTCGATCCGAGCGCCCGGACACGCCCTACTCGTTCCGGGAACCCGGCGAAACCGAACGCGCCATCAGCGCCAATCTCGCGGACTTCCTCGCAGCAGAACTCGACCGGAACCCGATCTTTCGGGACTCGATACACTTCCAGTTCGGTGTCGGGAGCGTCGGCAACGCCATGATCGACACGATCACAGCCGTCGATTTTGGCGAACGGGACGTCCACTACCTCGGCGAAGTCTTCCAGGACGGGTTGCTCGATCTTCTCGAGGCGGGGCGCGTCGAGTCCGCGAGTGCCACCTCGCTGGCGCTGTCGACGGAGGGCCAGGATCGCCTCTTTGCGGACCTGGAGTCGTACGCCACAGACGTGGTCGTCCGACCGGCGAGTGTCTCGAACAGCCCCGAGGTCATCGACCGGTTCGGCGTCGTCGGCGTCAACAGCGCCCTCAGCGTCGACATCTACGGGCACGCGAACGCGACGCACATCGGTGGCAGCCACATCGTCAACGGCATCGGCGGGAGTACCGACTTCAACCGGAACTGTCCGCTTGCCATCGTCGCCTTGCCGTCGGTGACAGACGGCGGCGTCTCGCGTGTCGTGCCGATGGTCGCCCACGTCGACAACACCGAACACGACGTTGACGTGATCGTCACCGAACACGGCCTGGCCGACCTCCGCGGGCGCTCGCCCCGAGAACGCGCACGGACGATGATCGCCGAGTGTGCCCATCCGGACGTCCGCGATGACCTCCGGGCCTACCGTGAGCGTGCCGGGAAAACGGCCGGAAACATCCCACACGACCTCGAGACCGCCTTCGACTGGCGGTCGGACGAGTCGGCCGATGGATAGTATTTTGTGGGACGGCGAGCCACAGTACCCGTATGGGAACGGAGACACCCACCCGACTGGTCAGCGGCTGGCAGGGCCGGTTTTACGAGGACTTCGCCGTCGGTGACGTCTACAAACACCCCTACGGCCGCACAGTGACCGAAGAGGACAACGTCTGGCTGACGAACCTGACGATGAATCTCAACCCGATGCACTTCACCGAGCCCTACGCCGCCGAGACGGAGTTCGACGAACGACTCGTCAACGGGCTGGTCGTCATCGCTCTCGCCGTCGGGATGAGCGTCATCGACGTCTCGCAGAACGCTACCGCCAACCTGGGCTACGACGACGTTCGTCACCACGCGCCGGTGTTCCACGGCGACACCATCTTCGCCGAGAGCGAGGTCGTCTCGAAACGCGACAGCGACTCCCGTGACCACGTGGGGATCGTGACCACCGAACTGCGGGCGTACAACCAGGACGACGAGAAGGTCCTCTCACTCAGGCGGACGAACATGACGCTCAGACGCGAGCACGCCGACCCTTCGGCCGCCCGGCCTCCGGGGTGGCCCGACGGTGTCGGCACCCAACCCGAGGACGTGGACGAAACCGAGTGATAGTGATTGCTGTAAGCCATTCCCGGATCGACCCCAGGACGCGACGCGGTCGAAACGGTAATTCGACGCAGTAATATGAGACTGCCGGGTGTGACGACGTGCGGATGTGCACTGTCCCGGGATGTTGCTCTTGTGCAGTGACGTACAGCCGGCAGTACGAACCCCCTGTCCGGAAAGACCACAATCTTTATTTGCAATTATTCTACAGTTATTAGACTGTGGCACGACGCGACAGCGCAGGTACCACACAGACACCAGTGTCACACTCGTCCGCAGGGACGCACGGACAACACACCACGATTGGAGACACCAATGTCACACGACCGATCCGACACGGGCGGTAGCACGTGTCTCGGCCACGGTACGGGAGTATCGTACGCAGCCAATCCGAACACAGCGGGGGTGAGCCGGGGTGGTTGACGTCGAGCTGGTGGTGACGATGTGCTTTGCTGCCTTCGCCGGCGGCGCCTTCGGCGCGATGATCGGCGCGTTGCACTCGTTCATCTTCGCCGGGTTCGTCATCATCATCGGCGAGGCTGTCAACGTGACCGGACGGACGATTGCGGGACTCGACGCGGCGGCGGGCGACCCGGCGGCACTGGGTGCCGTCGGGTTGACGAGCAACCTCGGCTTCGGCGCGGTCTTTGGCCCGCACATCGCGTTCGCCGGCGGTGTCGCGGCGACCGCGTACGCGGCGAAGAAGGGTCACATGGACACTGGCTGGGGGTACCACGAGGGAAAGAACATCTTCTGGTGTGCCAGTCCACACCACCTCGACGTGCTCGCGGTCGGTGGACTCTTTGGCACTGCGGGATACCTGTTTACCTTTGCCGTCGGCCAGGTCGGCGCACCCATCGACCCGATTGCCCTGTCGATCGTCGTATCAGCGGCTGCCCACCGCGTTATCCTCGGGTACAGCGTCTTCGGGACACCCCACGGCGACGGCTTCCTCGACGTCTCGCCGTTCGAACGCGAGGAACTGATCGCCACCGACGGAGGTAACGGGACACCCGAACAGCGTCTGGCCGTCGAACCCTGGATACCCTGGCACTACCAGTGGGCCGGCGTTCTCGCGCTCGGACTGGTCGCAGGGGCGCTCGCCGGCTACGTCTTCCACCGGTCCGGGAGCCCTTTCCTCGCTTTCGGCATCAGCGCGGCCAGCATCATGATACTCAACGACGGACTCGACGACAACTACGCCGACTTCAGCATCACGCCGCCGCTGACCCACCACATGACTCTCTGTGGGAGCGCCGGGGTCCTGGCGTTCTCGGGTGTGGCCATCGCAGAGGCAACGCCGGCGACGGTTGCGGCCGCCGTGCCGCTGTGGCAGGCGCTTGTTGTCGGTGGGGTATTCGGCGCCGTTGCGGCGCTGTTGGGTGAACTCGCCGAGCGACTCGTCTACGCACACGGCGACACCCACTGGGATCCGCCCGCGACGGCCATCGCGCTGACGACGCTGCTCATCGGCCTCCTCGGTTCTATCGGCGTGTTGCCGACCGGCGGCTACGTCCCGACCCTGTGATGGACTGACGGTTGCAACCGTGTACCGGGTCGACTGCGTGCGTTCGTGCGGTCGATCCGGGAATGGCTTACAGCAATCAGTATCAGCCTTCCCACTCGACGAACTCGCCGGCGGAACAGACCTCGCACGTTTCCGGCGGCGTGTAGTGGCCCTCGTCGTCGGTTCCCGGATTGTGGTGACCCGCGTAGACTGTTCGACACTCCGTACAGTAGTACAGGT
>CAYYHG010000129.1:0-8163 GCA_964471665.1 uncultured Halobacteriales archaeon
TGCTGAACGGCGAGAAGTACTGGATCGGCAACGGCGTCGAGGCCGACTGGCTGACCGTCTACGCGAAGACCGACGACTCCGACGACCGCTACGGCAACTACTCGCTTTTCATCGTCCCGACAGACACTGACGGCTACGAGGCCGAACACATCCCGGAAAAGATGGCGATGCGCGCCTCGAACCAGGCTCATATCCTCTTCGACGACTGTCGGATCCCGGCGGAGAACCTCGTCGGCGTCGAGGGCGCGGGCTTCTACATGGTTGCCGAGTTTTTCAACCGCGGCCGGGTCGTGGTCGGGGGACAGGGCGTCGGCCTCGCGGCGGCGGCCATCGAGGAGGCGTCCGGGTTCGTCCACGACCGCGAGGCGTTCGGCCGGTCCGTCGACGAGTTCCAGGCCGTCCAGCACGACCTCGCGGACATGCGCATGGCGTTCGAGCAGGCACGGACGCTCGTCTGGCACGCCGCCAACAGGGTCCTCGATCATGACGACCCCGGCTACTGGGCCGCGCTGGCGAAAGCCGCGGGGACCGAGGCCGCGACTGAATGTGCCGAGACCGGGATGCAACTCCACGGCGGGCGGTCGGTGCTGGCCGACAGGCGGATCGCTCGCGTCTACCGGGACGTCCGGGTCCCGGTCATCTACGAGGGCGCCAACGCCATCCAGCGCAACCTCATCTACCGGCAGGCACCGCGGTAGTCCTCACAGAGAGGCGTGCTGTCGCCCGCCAGCCGGCGCCTGGCGAACAGGGCGGCCACCTGGTCGCCGGCCGATCAGCGTCGGATCGCTACGTTCAGGAAGCAGGCGGCCAAACGACAAGTATGACCGCGTTCACGGTGTCGACCGACGAGCGACTCTCGGTGGTCGATATCACCGACCGCGTCGAGGCGGCTCTGCCGGCGGACGCGTCCGGGACTGCGACGGTATTCGTCCGTCACACGTCGGCCGCGGTGACCGTCAACGAGGCCGAGTCGCGGCTGCTCTCGGATTTCGAACGGGCACTATCGGACCTGATTTCCGACGAGGGCTGGCAACACGACCAACTGGACGGCAATGCCGACGCGCACGTCAGGTCGTTCCTTCTCGGACCCAGCACTACCGTCCCCGTCGAGGACGGCGCCCTCGCTCTCGGCACCTGGCAGTCGGTCCTGTTCGTCGAGTGTGACGGTCCCCGCGAGCGGACTGTGCAGGTCCTCGTTTGAATCCTCGGCTGTCACCCGCGAGCGGTCCGTTATTCGATGGCCCCGAATCGACTATCGAGCAGTTCCACGGTGTCGCCGACGTCGAACTGGTCCCGTTCCACGCGTTGCAGCGCCCGCATCGTCCCGGCGTCGAGGGCCGGCGACAACACCAGGACCGCACCGCCAGTGGCTGTCGTTCGGAGCAGCCACCGCGCGAAGCGGGCCACCACTCCTGAGTCCGTGTCGGTCAGCACGACTGCTACACGCCAGGCCTGTTCCCGGCCCTCGGTCATCGTGAACAGGGCGACGGATTCGTCGAGCCGGCCCAGCGCAGCGTCCACGTCGTCGATACCAGGCGCGTACTGCTCCGAGAGCGTCTCCTGTTGGGTGTCGACGAGACGGGCCAGCACCTGGTTGATAAGCCGGTGGTCGTCGTACTTGGTCGCCCTGTCGGTTGCGACGCCGACCTCGCGGACAGCGAGCGCCAGGTCGTAGTTGATGTGGGCGTTGATCCCCAGGAAGGCGTCCTGCGTGACGAGCGCGTCCCCCGCAACTGCCGTGTCGAACGCGATCCGCCACGGGTCGGGGACGCGCCCGAGGCGTCGCTTCTCGTAGTCCAGGAACGCCTGCCTGTAGTAGTCCGCGAACGTGACCGTGTAACTGCGCATCCAGGCCGAATTGGAGAACTGTCCGCGCTCGACGCTGTTCTCGACCGCCCGGGTCATGGCAGTGTAGATCGCCAGAAAGACAGCACGTCGGTCGTCCCGGCGACACAGCCGCTGCTTGAGTCGCTCCAGACGACCCCGCGTGTCCTCGAGGGACTCGTAGGGCTCCGCGACGAGTTCGACCAGGTCTGGATCGGTCTCGTACCGGACTGCGCGCTCCGTGCTGTGGCGGACAGCGGCATAGATCGCCCGGACGCGTTGCCATCCGATCAGTCTGAGAGCCGCGAGGGACGACTGCATACGTGGATTGGCTGTGCCAACGCGCCGTGGCGGCAAGTAGCTACTGTCCCGAACGCGGTCCGACTCGGGCGCCGCCGTCGGCTTCAGAGCAAGGAACTTTTGTCGCCAGCCCGAGTAATATGTACGATGAGCGGATTGCCCTCAGAGCGGACTCGGGCAGACAGACGCTGGACGTTCGAGGCTGTCGAGTCAGTGTCACGAACCTTCGCACTGAGCATCGACTTGCTCCAGAAACCGGTTGCGACGTGGATATGTACGGGCTACCTCCTGTGCCGGGGAGCGGATACGATCGAAGACGAGGTCACGATCGATCCGACAGACCGCGCCGAGTTGCTGGAGACGTACGACGCGATGCTAGCCGTCGACTCGGACGTGACTGTCGACCAGTTTCTCGCAGCCGCCAGCGACCACCGGCCGGCCGACGCGGGCGACGACTGGGCGGCACTCGAACACACTGACCGGACGATGCGGGTCTTTGCCTCCTTCGACGACGCCGTCCAGGACTCGATGCGCGGATCCATACGCGAGATGTCGACCGGGATGGCGACGTTCCTGCGACGTCATGCCGACAGCGGCGGCGTCCGGATTGACACTGTCACCGAACTCGAGGAGTACTGCTGGTACGTCGCGGGGACGGTCGGTGAACTGTTCACCAGCCTCCTCTCGCCGGCGGGACTGTCTGGACCGGTAGACACGGCCGACACACGCGCGTTCGCGCTGCTGTTACAGCTCGTCAATATCGCCAAGGACGTCCGCGTCGACTACACTGAAGAGGACAACGTCTACCTTCCCGGAGCGTGGCTGGCCGACGAAGGACTCGACCACGGGGCGGTCGCCACCCCGGCAACGTCCAAGCAGCTGGCCCGGGTCGTCGAACGTCTCGTCGACCACGCCGAGTCGTACGCGGACGGTGCCCGTCGGTACCTGAACGTGCTCCCCGAGGACGCTGCCGGCCTGCTGGAGGCTGCGGGCCTCCCGTACCTGCTCGCGCTCGGGACGCTCCGGGAACTCGGGGCCCGTTCCGACGGCGTCGCCGCGGCGGGCGCGCCGGTCAAACTCGACCGGAGCGAGGTCGAGGAACTCTACGGGCGGATGCAACGGGGCGTCACGCACTCGGAACTCGACCGGTTGGCCGACATCGTCCGCGAGCGTCCGTATTCCGACTCCACACGCAGTCAGTAAGTCAGTAAGACTGTCGCGGTCTTCCAGATCGACCGTCCCTCCTGGCGATCGATCCGGGACAGAACGACAGCCGTCCCTCTCAGAGGTGTATTCGAGCGTGTGCGACCGACTTTTTACTCACGGTCCCGAGACGCTCCCATGGACGAACGGGCAGCCCTCGCGGGCCTCGCTGACCTGCTCCCCGGGGCAGGTGACGACGCGGCTGTCGTCGAGGACCTGGTTCTGACGACAGACATGCTCCACGCGTCGACGGATTTCCCCGAGGGAACGACACGGTACACCGCGGGCTGGCGAGCCGTTGGCGCGTCGCTGTCGGACGTGGCCGCGATGGGGGCCGACGCGCTCGCCGCTGTCGCCGCCTACGGCGTGCCCACGCTCGAGTGGGACGGGATCGCGCGGTTCGTAGAAGGTGCCAGCGACGTCTGTGAGGCGGTCAGTGCCTCCTACGTGGGGGGCGATCTCGACAGCCACACGGAGTTCACCGTCGCAACGACCGCCCTCGGGCGGACTGGGGCGCCTGTCCCCCGCGCGGGTGCGAATCCGGGCGAGGCGGTCTGTGTGACGGGCTCGCTCGGGCGCAGCGGCGCCGCACTCCGTCTGTTCGAGGACGGCGAGACCGACCTCGCGAACGACCTCTTCAGGTTCCAGCCGCGTGTGGCGGCCGGACGGGCGCTCGCGCCCCACGCGACGGCGATGATGGACTCCAGCGACGGTCTCGCCCGCTCACTGCACCAGCTTGCCGAGGCCAGCGGCTGTGGGTTCGCTATCGAGACGCCTCTTCCCATCGACGACGTGGTCGACGCCGTCGCGACCGGTGACGACAGACACGAACTGGGCGTCTTCTTCGGAGAGGACTTCGAACTCGTCTGCACGCTCCCCGGAAACACGCTCTCCCGCGTTCGCTCGGAGATACCCTGTTCGCTGACCCGGATCGGGACCGTGACCGACTCGGGTGTGACACTCGACGCCGAACCGCTCCCCGACCGCGGATACACCCACACCTGACCGCCGTCACTCCCAGACGCTCGGCGCGTAGCCCAGCCGTCTGACCGCGAACGGATAGAGGAACACGATCACGAGGATGACCGCGAACTCGACCAGGAACCGGATCTCCCCGACGAAGCTCCGGAGCACGCTCACGACGAGGAACACCACGACCAGCATCGCCAGGTAGTGCGGAGCGAGCTGGCGGATCTTGTCCGTGTCTACCATACGTCCTGTTCGTGGACAGCAGTAAAAAGGCTGCCTGTGCCCGGTGACGCCGCCCGTATCAGGGAGTGATGACCTCGACGGGGACGGGCGTGAAACACAGCGCTCCGAGGACGAACGTGAGAAGGCCAACAGCGACCCGTTTCCGGCCGAGTGTGTCGTCACGGATGGGTGACACGGGACCGGCGTAGGCCAGTCCGACCGCAAAGAGCCCCCACATCGCCCAGATGCCGACCGAGTTCACACTCCCTCTGACGAAGAACAGATAGCCTGCGAGGGCGAACAGCGCGCCGGGAACGGCCGCAGCGAGCGTCTCCTGGCGCTGGCCGACCATCGCCCGGAGGATGTGTCCGCCGTCGAGTTGGCCGACCGGGAGGAGGTTCAGGAGCGTCACGAGCATACCAACCCATCCGCCGAAGACGACCGGGTGGACCGCGCCCCGTTCGAGTTTCCCCGCCGTCCCCGTCAGTTCCGCGAGCAACACCAACAGCGGTGGATCGTTGAACTCTACGCGCGTGACGTCTGTCGCGGCGGCCGCGGCTTCCTGTGCGGGCAGGGGATCCAGTTGCAGGCCAACAACGGTGACGACGACAGTCGCGACCAGCCCCGCAATCGGACCCGCGACGCCGATATCGAACAGCGCTTTCCGGTTGGGGATGCGCCCGCGCATCCGGATGACGGCGCCCATCGACCCGATGTACGTTGGCAGCGGAATGAAGTACGGCAGTGACGCGTCCACGCCGTGGTACCGGCTCATGGCGTAGTGGCCGAGTTCGTGGATTCCGAGCACGCCCATTATCGCGACGACGAACGGCCACGCCTCCAGCGCCCGCAGCGGCTGCTCGGTGATCGGAATCTGGTACCAGTACACCGACCCCGCAAACAGCGTCGAGAGAATCGTCAGCACGAAGAGGACGGCGTTCCGCCAGGGAAACCCGCCGTCGCTGCTGGTCAGGGGCTCGGCGACGAGGACTGACTCGCCGGCCGTCAGCGGCAATCCATCTGCGTCGTCGTAGCCCCTCTCCAGACGCACCTCGTAGCCGTGCTGGCGAAACAACGGTTGCAGATCCCGCTCGACAGCCTCGCGGTCAGTGCGGGACTGGCCGACGTACAGGAGGGCGTCGCCGTCGCTTCTGATCTCGTAGACGTCGAACGCCGGCGCGAGATCGGTGCCGGTCGGCCGGTCGTCGGTACCACCCATCGCTCCCGGCTAGTCGACGCGCGTTCATAAACGGTCGGGGACCGGGAACCGGACTCCAGCGGGGAGAGAAGCCGGCCGGTCACGCGGGCTCGACCCGCCACGTCGTCGCGCTCGTGTAGGACCACTTCTCGATCTCCAGATCCGTCGCAGAGTCTTTCAGCTTGACCATCAGCGCGCCAATCTCCTTGGGCGACAGGTCGACGTCGTCGGCGATGAACTTGCTCTTGAAGTACATCTCGCCGTCAGTGGCCTTCTGTCTGAGGTAGGCCCCGAGTCGCTCTTCTTTCGAACGCTCTGCGCCGGAGGGCTGTGTTGTTGTGCTCATCGTGCTGCCTCGCTTCACTGTACCACCCCGAACAGTATATAAAGGCAGGAACCTTTGGATCCGTTCGGCTGCTTTCACTTTATTTCGGGTCTCGCGAACGTTTTACACGCGGTCCTGTAATTTTTAGACGTTTTATAATCGTTTCTGAGGCCGTCTCGTGAAATCGGATTTCGACGTTGTTTTCAAAAAGTAATGTGTGCATATATTCCCTCGAGCGGCAAAAAAGACAGAACATCTTGCCGGAGTCGGATTTGGGTTCTACAGCCGTCACTCCAGGGAGTCACGTGGGCGGACGCACCGCGACAGGTCTGCTTGACAATCCTTAATACCACATCGGAGTAACGCCGATTCGATGAAAGTGATCGTCTCTATTGGCGGGAGCGTCCTCGCCCCGGACCTGTCGGCAGACCGGGTGGGCGCGTACGCCTCGACCCTCGAGTCGGTCGGGGACACCGGGACCGACCTCGGCGTCGTCGTGGGCGGGGGTGGGGCTGCACGCGAGTACATCGAGACGGCGCGCGTGCTGGACGCCAACGAGATCGAACTCGACCAGCTGGGGATTGCCGTGACGCGCCTGAACGCCCGCCTGCTCATCGGGGCACTGGACGACCGGGCCGCCCCGACGCCGCCCGAGAGCTACGAGACGGCCCGTGCGGCGATGCGCCGGGGCGACGTCCCCGTGATGGGCGGCACCGAGGCCGGGCACACGACCGACGCTGTCGCGACGGCACTCGCCGAGTACGTCGAGGCCGACCTGCTGGTGTACGCGACCAGCGTCGCCGGGGTCTACGACGCGGATCCCGCCGAGGACCCCGACGCAACGGCCTACGACCGGCTCACGGTGAGTGAACTCGTCCGCCTGGTCGGCAACCGCGAACTGGAGGCGGGCATCAACGTCCCCGTGGACCTGCTGGCCGCCAAACTCCTCCAGCGAGCGGGCGTGCGTGCGGTGGTCATCGACGGGACTGACCCCGGGGCCGTTGGGCGGGCGATCCAGGGCGACCACGACGGGACGGACGTGGTTCCCGACGAATGACTCCCGATCCATACGAGGTTGTCTCGAGTCCCGACCGCGCTTTCTGGGCCGACGCCGCCGCCGACGCTGTCGAGGCCCGCGACCCCGACGAGCCCGTGGTCGTGAAGGGCGGCGTCTCGCCGTCGGGTGTCCCGCACATCGGCCACTTCAACGAGATCCTGCGGGGCTACTTCGTCGCCGAGGCACTCAGGGACCGCGGCCACGATGTCCGGCAGGTCTTCACCGCCGACGACCGGGACGCCCTCCGTGCTGTGCCTCGAACGCTCGCTGATCTCGACGGGACTATCGTCGGACTGGGCGACGTCGACGCTGCCGCCCTCGGGCGCAACCTCGGCGTTCCCTACACCGACATCCCCGATCCCTTCGGGTGCTGTGACTCGTACGGGGATCACTTCACGAACCTGCTCGCGCGCCACGCCGACGCCCTCGGGGTGCCAGTCGATTTCGTCTCGAACACCGACCTCTACGAGGACGGGGACTTCGAGGCGGTTACCAGGCGTGTTCTCGACCGGATCCACGTGGCCCGCGAGGTCCTCGGGGAGTTCCAGGACAAGGTCGACGACGATTACGTCCCGTTCGTTCCCCGCTGTGGGGACTGTGGGATCCTCACGGAAGGCGTGACCGGCGTCGACCTGGACGCGGGAACGGTCTCGTACGTCTGCGAGGACCGCGAGGCCGGCGAGGCCACCATCGACGGCTGTGGCCACGAGGGGACCGCCACTCTCCGGGACGGGAAACTCCCGTGGCGGTTCGAGTGGCCCGCCCAGTGGGCCGTCCTGGACGTCGACTTCGAACCGTTCGGCAAGGACCACGCCGAGGGCTCCTGGCCCAGCGGCGAGGCCATCGCCGGGCGCGTCCTCGGAATCGATCCGCCCGTCGGGGCGGTCTACGAGTGGTTCACCCTCGACGGTGACGCCCTCTCCTCGTCGGCGGGGAACGTCGTCACCGTCGACGAGGTGCTCGAGATCCTCGAACCGGAGGTGTTCCGGTATTTCTTCGCCAAGGAGCCCCTGAAACAGCGGGATTTCAGCGTCGCGTCGGTCGACCAGCTCGTCGACGAGTTCG
>CAYYHG010000130.1:0-8114 GCA_964471665.1 uncultured Halobacteriales archaeon
GTAGCTATCGGCTACGGCCCACAGCCAGGAGCGCACCGATCACCACCCCGAGCACGACGACTCCGAGGAGGACGGCGACGCTCTCGAAGGCGGTGAGCTGTGTCCCGAGGTCCGTCGCTGTCCCGCCGGTCCCGGACACCACGCCGGATCCCGAACCGACGAGAGAGCGAACCAGTGAGGAAAGCACCGTGTCCCGACCCTGGAGAGCGAGCCAGCCCTGGTGGATGACGACCACTGCTGCGGAGATCCCACCGGCCAGTCGCACGTACTGGTGGAGCGGAAACGCGTCGCGCCGGGACTCGCGACCGACCACACCGCCGGCACTCGCGACGCCGTCCGTCTGGACCCCGTCCCGGAGCGGACCGGTGACGAGATACCGCCAGGCGGCCCGCGAGGCCGGATATCTCCCGTAGTGTGTCCCGCCGACCGCGAGAAGCGAAATCGCGAGCAGGGCGAGCGCTCCCTGCTTGTCCGCGACCTCGCGTGGCCGCCGGAGTCCACGCAGGAGGAGCGCAATTGCCCCGACAGTCACGGCGACGGCGCCACTGAGAGTGAGCCAGACGGAGGCGACTGTCGAGGTGATCCCCGTCGTCGATCCGGACAGGATCCCGGAGACGACGAACACCCCGAGCGCAGCGGCGGTCACGGTCCGGGTTCGGGACCGGATCCGATCCAGGCGACCGGCACTCTCCCACTCCTCGAGCAGTTCCACTGCCCGCTGGCGGAGCGCCTGCTTGTCGACCTGGAACTCGGGTTCGTCGCTGGAACCGTCGACCGAGACGAGAGTGGTGTCTGTGACACTCCTGGCACCCTCCCTCTCCTGGCGCGCTGTGCTGTCACTGGCGTCTCGTTTCCGTCTGTCACTCACTGTTCTGTCACCTCGAACGTTCGTCTGTGCCGTTCCTGGGGCCCAGCCGCGATTAATACTGTCGGCTATAAGCCCGTGAGCAGTATCGGCACCCCGGGGTGCCGAATATCTCCACGAAGTTATAGCCGACAGTATAAATCCGTCGCCTGGGTGTTCAAGCAGGGCTGTCACCCGGAAGGCGTTCGACGCCGGGTACTCGACCACCGAGGACGGCACTGGCCCCGCGCTCGCTCTCAAAATCGATGGTGTCGAGGGCGGCAGTCGGAGACAAAAGTGTCCGGATGTCTTCGGCGGTGAGGGCGTCACCTTCGGCCAGGTCGGGCTCTCTCCAACCGGAAGTATCATGCGATTGTCACTATACGTCGATGCTGCCCGTTCTGAGCGCGTGGAACACGTACGTCTGTGCGTAGCCGGCGTACGTGCCGCCGAACCGGTCACGGATGGCCCGCGAGGTTTCCGTGTAGGATCCGCAGTCACAGTCGGGATAGTACTCGGCGATAGTCTTGCGGATCCAGGTGTCGAGCGGGACGGCCTCGAGAAACCCCAGCGAAAACAGGCACACGCAGTCGGCAACCTTCTGGCCGACACCGACGAAACTCGTGAGAAACTCGCGGGCGTCCTCGTAGGACAACTCCCCCGCGTCGGCGGGATCGGCCTCGCCCGTCGCGACCATCTCGGCCGTCCGTTCGACGTAGGGGGCGCGATACCCGAGGTTCAGCCCGCGTAACTCCGCCTCGCTGGCGGCTGCGAGCTGTTCGGGCGTCGGATACGCGTGGTAGGTTTCCCCACGTAACTCGACAGGTGTCCCGAAGGCCGTCCGGAGAGACTGTTGCATCCCGTGGATCCGGGCGACGCGCATCTGGGCCGAACAGATAAACGAGACGAGCGCGCCGAACGGCGGATCCCGGACCAGGCGCATCCCCGGGTAGGCGTCGTACGCGGCCGAAACGAGGCCCTCGTCGCCGGTCGCGACCCGGATCGCGGGCAGGTCGTCCGCGAGACGCAGTCGCCGCCGGAGGATCGGTTCGGCGTCGACTGTGGACTCCCACTCCAGCCGTCCGTCGCGCTGTCGAACCCGGAGGACCACGGGCTCCCCGCCTGCGCGCGCGGTCGTCAAGTACCAACCGTCGCTGTCGGCGTCTTCGTAGTCGCGGCCGTCGGCACGCCACCACAGATACGACTGGCCACTCTCGATAGTCGACTGGAGGTCGAGTCCGCCGGCCAGCGACGCGGTGTCTATCTCGCCACGCTCCATCGTCGAACCAGACGTGACCCAAATGCTTTGGCGTTTCGAGTCAGACCGCCGGGCTAACCTTCATATTGCTCCCCTGGCAACCGTACCATATGAACTGCAGAGTTGTCGTCGAAGCTGCGGTCCCAGTATACGACGTGGAAACACCCGACGAGGCGGTCCGGATCGCCATCTCGAAGACCGGCGAGATGCTCAACCCGGATCTCAACTACGTCGAAATAAACATGGGCGAGCGGGCCTGTCCCCACTGCGGCGAGGAACACGACCCCGCCTTCATCGCCGCCGACGAGAGCCTCGTCGCGCTCGAACTCGAGATGACCGTGTTCAACGTCGAGCGCGAGGAGCACGCCGCCCGCATCGCGCGCAAGGAGATCGGCCAGCGGCTGGAGAACATCCCCCTGGACGTCCTCGAGATCGAACAGCTCGACGGGGAAGACGAGGACGAAGACGAAGACGAGGAGGAGACCGAGGCCGACTTCGAGGAGGAGACCGAGGCGAGCCAGTCGACCGGGTCCGAGGACGACGTCCTGCCCGAGTTCGAAGAACTCATCGACGAGTAGACTGTTCTATGGAGCGGTTGTGTGCTGCCGTCGGCGGTCAGTAGGCGACGGCGCTACGAAGCTGAAAAAGCGTATCAGTCGGCAGCGGCCGAGACGCGTTCGATTTCTTCGGTTTCCATCTCGGTCGTAATATCGTTTGCGAGCGCGAAGACGGCAGCCTTGTGATCCGTTTTCGACTTGTGTATCGACGTCGGCTGGACGCCCAGTGCTGTGTAGTCCTCGTGGTCGATGGTCCCGCCTGTCTGCTCTTCGTAGTGGTTCTGTACCTGTGCGAGCAGACCGTGGAGATGAATCAACTCCTGCTTTTTCATATTCACCTTGCTCTAACAACCGGAGGCATATAGTAGTACTCTGAGTACCGTTAACATATTTCTCTCTGAATCGCCCAGTCAGCGCCTCTACTCCCGGTCTGGTTCGCGCTCGGAGGTCAAAACCGTGACAATCAACTGTCTGCTGTCGAACAATTGCTGTCGTTCTGTCCCGGATCGGCCGCCGGACAACCCGCGGTCGGCCCGAAAAGTAGCGACAGCAAGCCGTCTTCACTCGCGGACGCGAACGACACCGGAACGCAGGACCTTCTGGTTGGGAATGATGTACTCCTCGCCGTCGTCTTCGACGTGCGTGACGAACATATCGACTTCCTGGACGATGCCGCGTTTGCCGTCGATCTCGATCTTGTCGCCGATGGCGTACGGTTCCGCCAGCAGGAGGTAGACCCCGGCAGCACTGGCCGCAAGCAGATCCTTGAACGCGAGGCCCGACAGAAAAACCAGCCCGAAGGCGTACGCTCCGAGCAACACGAGCAGGGCGCCCGTATCGACGCCGACCTGGCCGAGCGCGATGAGCGCGGCGATGTAGAAGATGCTGTACTTGACGAGTTCGGGGAGAATGCCCGCCTCGGGGAGTTTGACGCTGCGCAGCCGCTCGCTCACGACGAGTCTGGCCTTGTCCCCGGCGATGAGTCCGACAATGAGCGCCAGCACGGCGACGAACAGGCGCGGGAGATAGCCGGTGAAACGCGACCAGAACATTTCGACACGCAACAGGTCGGCGAACTGGAGGGCGAGGATGATGGCCCCGATGTAGACGAACAGACCCGCGAGCGTGGCGACGATCCCCACCGTGGAGGTGCCGAAACCCCGGGCCGAGCGTTCGAACGGCGTTCCCTCGACCGCCTCCGTGATTCCGGCACGGTCGGAGAACCGGTGGACCCACCGCCAGGTGTAGTAGGCCAGGACCAGCCCCACGAGGAGGATCAGAATCGCGACCGCGAAGGCCGTCTCTCTAGAGAAGAGACTGCGCAACAGTTCGACCCAGTCGAACTGCATCAGTACTCCTCCGGGTCGAGTTCGAACACGATTTCGCCCCCTTTGAACGCCCTGACCATGCCATCGCTCTCCGAGAGGACGATCGCGATGGCGTTCGTATCGCGGGAGATGGCTCCCCCGGCCATGTGGCGTGCGCCCAGCCCCTTGGGCATGTCGACACCCTCTGCGGAGGGTTCGAGGTACCGGTAGGCCGAGACGATCTTCCCCGAGTCGGAGATGATGAAAGCGCCGTCGAGCCGGGAGAACTCCTTGAGCATCACGTTCACGATCGGATCGCCGACGTGGACGTGGGACTTCTCGAAGGGGTTGTACGACAGCGGCCGGGACTTGTTCATCACCTTGCCGGCGTCGCCGACGACGAACAGCGCCCCGACGGGCTTGCCCTTCTGTCCTTTCTTGCCGAGTTCGATCGCCACCTCGAAGACGTCTCTGACGACCGACGGTTCCGCCCGCGAGTTGACGAACAGGTCGTACAACCCCGTTCGCGTGAACTCCGACACACTGACGCGTATCGCGGCGTCTGTCCCGTTATCGAAGACACTGGTGGCACAGACGACGGTCTGTTCAGCCTCCACCAGGCCCCGATCCAGCGCCCCCTCGACGCCGAACCGCACCCGCCCGGTCACGTCGGTGAACTCCAGTGGCAGATCGACGAACTGCTCTGCCCCCACGTCGTTCTCCTGGGCGACGACGATGACCGGAAGGGCCGCGTCGTCGAACTGGTCGACCGTTGCGATCTTCGGCGAGAACAGGAGAACCGCGTCGACGTCGGCGACGATGTCGTCGAGCAGAGCGTCCAGCGCACTCATTATTGTATCGACTCAACAGACAGAAAAAAGCCTTGTGGCACTCTTAAAACCAAAACTACGCCCTGCAGCGTGACGTCTAGCTGTGTCGACGAACGCGGACGTAGACCGGGCCGCGCCGGCGGACGAGGTTCGTCAGGAACCGCTCGACGCGACCGGGGGTCGTCGACAGGGAGGGCATCCCAGGCATGTAGTAGTCGAAATCGCTCTGCTCCGTCGTCTCGTCTTGCTTCTCTGTCATACATATACAGATATGCTCCACATCTTTTTAAATATATCGAAATAAACTTGGCTAAAGATAAAATTATAATTCATTATAGTTAAGCAGTGACGGATTCGAACGGAATCCGGCGGGACCGAACAGGGAGGCGTCGCGGCGGTCCGACACTGTGAAACGACGGGACGTCCATCGGGAGCGTATGGACACGACGGTTTCCCGGTCGACAATCGAGGGCGAGACACAGGCGCCACCCTCGAAGAGTTACACGCACCGTGCGATTCTCGCAGCGGGGTACGCCGAGGGCGCGACGGTTCAGGATCCGCTCGTGAGCGCCGACACGCGGGCGACGATGCGCGCCGTCGAGGCCTTCGGCGGGGACGTCGAACACCACGACGATGGCAGCCTCGTCGTGGAGGGATTCGACGGGAACCCAGAGACGCCCGCAGACGTCATCGGTTGTGCGAACAGCGGGACGACGATGCGGCTGGTGACCGCGACGGCCGCCCTCGCGCCCGGGCTGACGGTGCTGACGGGTGACGGGTCACTTCGCTCACGCCCGCAGGGACCACTCCTCAGGGCCCTGGAGCAACTGGGCGGGCGCGCCGAGAGCACGCGCGCGAACGGACAGGCGCCGCTGGTGGTTGGCGGCCCGATGACCGGCGGGACCGCCGCGCTCCCGGGTGACGTCTCCTCGCAGTTCGTCACCGCTCTGCTGATGGCTGGCCCCCACACCGACGCCGGGGTCGACATCGCGCTGCAGACGCCGCTCAAGTCCGCCCCCTACGTGGACATCACCCTCGAAGTGCTGGACGCGTTCGGGATCTCGGCCCGGAAGACCGGCCGCGGGTTCAACGTGGGCGGCTTCCAGCAGTACGATCCCTCCGGCGGTGAGTACCGCGTGCCCGGTGACTTCTCGTCGATATCCTATCTGGTAGCAGCGGGCACACTCGCCGGTGGCGACCAGCTGACCGTCACGGGCGCACGCCCGAGCGCCCAGGGCGACCAGGCCATCGTCGACGTCCTGCAGGAGATGGGCGGGGACGTCGAGTGGGATCGGGACGCGGGCGAGATCGCCGTCCGGGGGAGCGACCTGCAGGGAGTCGAGGTGAGCGTCGCCGACACGCCGGACCTGTTGCCGACCATCGCGGTGCTTGGGGCGGCGGCCGACGGAACGACACGCGTCACCGACGCCGAGCACGTCCGGTACAAGGAAACCGACCGCGTGAACGCGATGGCCCGGGCGCTGGAGCGACTGGGCGCCCGCGTCGAGGAACGCGAGGACTCGCTGACCATCCACGGCGGCGAGTCCGACCTGCAGGGCGCGACGCTCGACGGGCGGGCCGACCACCGGATCGTCATGGCGCTGTCCGTCGCGGGACTGGTCGCCGACGGATCGACCACGATCGCTGGCGCCGAGCACGTCGACGTCTCCTTTCCCGGCTTCTTCGACGTCTTAGAGCAACTGGGGGCCGACGTCGACCGGTCCTGATACTGCCGGTTATACGCGCGTGAGCGATTTCGATCCCCCGCGGGGTCGAATATCTGCGCGAAGTTACAACCGGCAGTATGAACGAGAGGCACACTCACCCGAACAGCGGCGGGTCGAACGCGTCAGCCCAGCGGGTCGTCGACCTCTACCATGCCGTCCAAGTTCTTGATCCGCTCAGGTTTGACGAGGATCTGTCCGCCGTCGAGGTTCGGCTCCGCGCCGTCGAGCGTCCCGGGGTACTTGTCGAAGAACGGTTCCAGGCGGTAGCCGTCGAAAGGCAGGTCGTAGTGGCGAATGTGGTCCTGGAGATACCGGACGGCAGCCTGCTCGCCGACGAGGAAGCCGTCGATGCCGTCGGTGCGGTAGTGGATGCCGGCCCAGTTGCGGCCCAGCGCCATGTTCGCGGCGAGTTTGTTGAGTTCGTCGTTGACGGTGACGGTGCTGTCGCGGGCGTCGTTTATTTCGTCCTGGCTGGCGGCGGTAGTTCCGTCGCTTCCACCGGATTCGTCGGCGACTGTCGAGAGTTTGGTCTGCTGCACGCTCGTGCTTCCACCGTGCGCCAGGTCGGCGTCCGTCTTCTTCGGCTCTGCCACCGGTACCACCATCTCGTCGTTCTCGAACTCGTGGGTCCCGTCGAACATCGCCTTGAGCACAGTTACGCAGGCCCCGGCGACGCCGCTGTGGCCGGCCGGAAACGACGGGTGCGTCGGCGATCCCTCGGTGTAGGCCTGTGGGAGAAGTGAGGGGCCGTGTGTGGATTCGATTTCGGAGAGCGCGTCCGAACCGAGCACGTTGGACGGAATGTCGAAGGATCTACTCCGGTTGCGGTGTGCGTGAATCCGCCCGCCGTACTCCTCGGGCCGGAGTCGCCGGTGGACCTTCCACTTGCGGTACCAGCAGACGTTCTGCCCGGAGATGAACACGTTCACCACGACGTCCAGCACGTCGTTCGAACCGAAGTTGATGAACGGTCTGCCGGTCTCGATCTCGTCTGCTCCCGTCCCGTACGGAATGTTGGGATCGAATGGGACGCCCATCCCGAGCAGTATCTCCCCGGCGTCTCTGATCGAGAGGTACGGCACCTGCCGGCGGACCTTGTTCGCGAGGTCCCGACCCTTGATAATGTGGCGCTGGACCTGCTCGTCGGGATCGTCTTTCTTCTCGACCAGATTCGGCGGCGGGTTCACGTCCGGAACGGGAACGCCGTTCTGGACTGCCAGCCAGGTCTCGAAGTCGGTGAGGTAGTCCGGCCCCTCGAGCGTGAGCGTCGTGTCACCGCTGTCGAAGTCAACTGGGTCCGTGTCCGCGCCCGTCAACACCCGGATCCGTTGACTCAGCGGGATCGCTCCGCGCGGAATGTCTTTCCAGAGGAACTGCGAGATACGCGGGCCCTTCTGTGCGCCGGGAATGATACCACGGAACAGGTTGCTGCTGTCTAAACCATCGCCCCGTGGATCTGTGTCGCTGCCGGGGCCCCTGTATCCGGAAAGACTGTCGAGTTCGGAGACAGCGCTTCCGACTGTTCCATCCGAATCATAGTCACCGTACAGCACGTCCCGACAGAGCGCCCGCCAGTACAGTTCCACCATCT
>CAYYHG010000131.1:0-8105 GCA_964471665.1 uncultured Halobacteriales archaeon
GAACCGCTGGTCCCGTACGCCAGCGAGGGGGCGCTCGTGCGGGCCCGCGTCCGCGTCGAAGTCGAGTACCTGATCGCGCTCGCCGACCTCGAGGCCACGCCGCTGTGTCTCGACACCGACGACCGCGAGCGGCTCCGGGCCATCTCCGAGGAGTTCGACGACGAGGACGCCGCCGTCGTCAAACAGCTCGAAACCGAGGGATACGGCGGCTATCCGGCGACCAACCACGACGTCAAGGCCGTCGAGTACTTCCTCCGCCACGAACTCGACGACCTCGGCGTCGACCAGTGGATCCACTTCGCCCTGACGAGCGAGGACGTCACGAACATCGCGTACCGACTCCTGGTCCGGGACGCCGTCCGCGAGGTTCTCGGTCCCGAACTCCGCGAACTCCGGGACACACTCGCGGAGATGGCCCGCGAGTACCACGACGTGCCGATGCTCGCCCGCACGCACGGTCAGCCCGCGACGCCGACGACGTTCGGCAAGGAGATGGCGGTGTACGCCTCCCGCCTCGGCCGCGCGCTGGGTCGCATAGACGACGCAGTCGGGGGACTCTCGGGCAAACTCGCCGGCGCCAGCGGGACCTACGCGGCACACCACGCAGCCTATCCCGACGTGGACTGGCCCGCGTTCGCGGCGTCGGTCCTGGCGGACGTGGGCCTGGCGCACGAACCCCTGACGACGCAGGTCAATCCCTGTGACGACCTCGCGGCGCTGTTCGACGCGCTCCGGGGTGCCAACAGCGTCCTCCTCGATCTCGACGTCGACGCCTGGCTGTACGTCTCGGACGGCTACCTCGGCCAGGAGGCCGTCGAAGGCGAGACGGGCTCGTCGACGATGCCCCACAAGGTCAATCCGATCGACTTCGAGAACAGCGAGGGCAACCTCTCGAAGGGAAACAGCGACCTCGTGTTCCTGGGCGAGTATCTCACCACCTCCCGTCTCCAGCGTGACCTCTCGGACTCGACGGTGAAGCGCAACACCGGTGTTGCGCTCGCTCACTGTCTGATCGGCTACCGGAAACTCGGGGCCGGCCTCGGGAAAGTCGTCCCCAACGAGGCCGTCATGCGCGAGGCCCTCGAAGCGACACCGGAGGTCGTCGGGGAGGCCGTCCAGACGATCCTCCGCCGAGAGGGCCACGGGGACGCCTACGAACGCGTGAAAGAACTCACTCGCGGGCGCGAGGTGACCCTCGCGGACTTCCGGGAGCTCTTTGCTGACCTCGACGTCTCCGAGGAGGTGCGCGCGGAGCTCCGGGCGCTCACGCCGGCGACCTACACGGGGGTCGCTGCCGACCTGGCTCGCGACGACCAGTGATAGTGATTGCTGTCAGCCATTCCCGGATCGACCGCAGGACGCGACGCGGTCGAAACGGTAAGCCATTACCGGATTGACCGCAGGACGTGACGCGGTCAAAACGGTAAATCGTTACAGCAATCACTATGAGTCAGTAGTGGGATCGAAATTGCTCACAGGCTTGCAGCCGTCCCTGTCAGCGACCGTTACGACCAATAGCTAGGATCGACTAAACGTGGTATGACAATCCTCGTCGCGGTGTCGCGCACCCACGTGCGCGACCAGGTCATCAACACGGCCGTCCGTCTCGCGGACGCGCTGGAGGAGAACCTCCACATGGTGCACCTGGTCGAAGACGAAAACCAGACCGACGACTCGCAGGTCCGCGAGGAACTCCGCCAGCACGTTCTCGCGGAGAACGTCGTGGCGACCGTCGCGATCGAACCAGTCGACGCCTCGCTCGCCCGGTCAGGCACCCATCTCGGACAGGTTCTGCTCGACATCGCTGAAGACGCCGAAGTCACCCACATCGTCGTGGGTCACTCCTCGAAGGGACTGCTTGGGGACATAACCCAGGGGAGCACGGCCTTTACAGTCGCAGACGCCGCCCCTGTCCCGGTGACGATCGTCCCGGAGAAGGTCTCGGAACAGGCGACACCGTGAGTCATAGGGGCGGTCGTAGCCGTTTTCCAGGACAACCACCCGACGTCGGGCACAGGTCTCGGCGGGGCCAAGCGAGTACACCGGTGCAGACGATGGTTTTATGTGAGTATTATCTGTGTACAAAATTGCATCACGGGACAGTGAAATTTGATGGTGTACACGATAGAGGGGCGCGTCTGTGCGCGTCCGTGCGAGGGACTGGAAGTACCGATTTCGAACGGCACAGTACTGTTCTACACGACAGGAGAGGACAGCGAGAACCGTCGAGAAATCGACGGTACGGACGAGCAGCTACACGAGAACGGAGAGTTCGAGCCCGTCGAGATTCCCGAGTATGTGGAGCCGGGGCAACCGGTCTTCGTCGACGTCCGGATCGAGAGCCCGTGTGCCGAGGACGAAGCGGAGGCGGAGAGAACACAGGCGACGGTGGCCACGCTCGAATTCGCCGAACAGGGCGAGAGCAGAGAGATCGAGCGGTGTCTGACGCCCGACGAGTACTGCGAAATAATGCAGGAACTCGGGTGCTGGTACGTCTGCGGGCAGATCACAGACTGCGAGACCGGCAGGGCGCTCGACAAGCTTGACGTGGCGGTGTACGACGCGGACATCGTCCAGCCCGACCCTCTGGGGACCGATACGACCGACGCCAACGGCTGGTATCTGATCTACTACACCAGACCCACCTTTGAGGTGACGCCGGCACAGTTCGCCCCCATCGAGCTGATCGGGGGACCGGACCTCTTTTTCGAGGTTTCATTTGGTGGGAACACGCTGCTCGACGAGGACCAGAGCGACGGGCGACAGAGCGACCGGGAGGACGCCGACCACTGTGAACACATCGATCTTTGTGTGGACTTCGAGGACGGCAGATCGATCGCGGCCGCGTGGTTGCGGGTTGGTCAGTATGCGATCCCGGACTCGAACAGTCTCAAAGACTTCGACACGGACGGGTACACCGACTCGAAAAAGTACGCCTTCTACGGAACGCTACCCCTGGAGGGAAGCATACCGGTCCAGAACGTCCCGATCCGGGGAGCCGGTGGCAATCCCGTCCGATACCGGTTCAAAGTTGGCCCGTCCCAGCTCCAGAACGGCACACAGGGAACTGCCTCGCAGTCCTACCAGATTGTTGATGACGGGAACGACCTGTTCTCGGGCGTTCACGTCGGAACGCTCGTGTATGTGACACGGAACCAGTTCGATCTGATACGGGTCCGTGTGGAACCCGGTGATCTGAACAACGGGTGGGTTCGTATCGACGACGCGATCAGAGACGCCTACCAGACCGCGCAGAACAACTCCAGTACCGCGAGTCCGATCGCGGCGCTGGGCAGTTACCAGTGGGCTCCGACCGGACAGTTAGCCGGACTCGACACGACGGAGCTCACGACGGAAACGATGCCCTCGGCTCCCGACCCGGGCAAACCGGTCCCGGGGAGTCCGCCCGTGGACGATGAAGAGTTCGCCATCCAGTTCGAACTCCAGGAACAGGTCGGTAGCACCTGGCAGACCCTCCCGGCAGACGGAACGACGCTCAATCGAATCGTCGTCAACAACAACGGCGAGATCCGGACGTTCGATCTCGTCCAGCTCGAAGCAGATCCGTGCAAAGACATCACACCCGACAACGTCGACCTCACGTACACCCTCTATCACCCGCACTTGGAGGGCGGGGAACTGGAGATACGGCGCAACGATCAGACCACCTGGACCACGCTCTCCGACCCGGACCCGGCCACAGAACTGTCCTTTTTCAACGTTTCCTCGACCGATAGCAAATTCGACCACAACTACAACGATCAGTTCGACATCTCCGGGCACGTGGACCAGGAATGTGCCTATATGGTGCGCTTCCGGTCGAGGCGTCGACTGACGACCGGTCGCAGCACGGACGGGTGGAACGACGACCTACTGGCGTTCTGTCCCCGGAAAGAATCGGACGAGGACGAGGACGAAGAAACGTAGTACAAACCGGAGTGGTTTCCCGTGTCGTCCAGCAGGATTCACACTGCCGGTCATAACTACGTGGAGATATTCGACCCCACGGGTGGTCGAAATTACTCACGGGCTTATCCTCGGCAGTATCAGACA
Organism: uncultured Halobacteriales archaeon; assembly: GCA_964471665.1. Lineage (GTDB taxonomy): Archaea > Halobacteriota > Halobacteria > Halobacteriales > Haloarculaceae > SW-9-67-25. The sequence goes on from CAYYHG010000131.1 coordinate 4,054, forward strand.
ACTGCGCGGACAATCGAACGCGCGGACAGAACCGGAGTCGGCACCGATCGCGTTACAGTTCCCGTCTCGCGGACTGAAACACGCCGGGCTCTTTTATTCACCTGCCCGGTCTCGGCGGAATCATGGACAGTTCGACCAGGCGAGTGGTGACGAGGCTGGTGGTGGTCGTGGTTCTCCTCGTGGGAGCTACGGGAGTCGGAGCGGCACAGTCGACACAGGCAGACGGGAACGTGGTCGTCGCGGCGGGCGAGACGGTCGGGGACCTCCAGGCCGCCGGGGGGACCGTGGTCGTTCGCGGGACAGTCGACGGTGACCTGCGCGGGTACGCCGGTGCGGTCGTCGTCGAGGAGTCCGGCGTGGTGACCGGCGACCTCCGGGCCTCGGCCGGGACCGTCACGGTCCGTGGCACGGTCGAGGGCGACCTGGAAGGTGCCGCGGGTTCGGTTTCCGTCACGCCCGGGGGCGTCGTCGGCGGAGACGTCTCGGTGGCCGCCGCGGACCTCGTCGTGGCGGGGACCGTCGACGGGTCGGTCGAGGCTGCCGTCGAGCGTCTCGAACTCGCGTCCACGGCGTCGGTCGCCGGCGCCGTCCGGTACAGCAGCGACGCCGAACTCGTCCGGGACGAGGCTGCGACCGTCGGCGGGCAGGTGTCCGCAGCCGACGACCTCTCGGTCGACGCAGGATTCGGTGCCCTCGCCGAGAACGCCGGGCCCCTCGGTCTGGTCTTCGGCCTCTATTTCGCGCTCGCGACGCTGCTGCTCGGGGCCGTCCTGCTGGTTGCCTTCCCGGATGATACCGCAACTGTGGTCGACGAGGTCAGCGAGAACACACTCCGGTCGGGCGGAATCGGCCTCCTGGGTCTGATCGGCCTCCCGACAGTGCTCGGACTCGTCGCCGTCACGATCATCGGCGCCCCGGTGGCGCTGCTCGGACTCATGGCCTTCGGCATTCTGGCGTTCGTCTCCGCGGCTCTTGCCGAGTACGCCGTCGGTGCGTGGGCACTCTCTTACACCGGCATGGAGAACCGCTGGGTCGCGCTGCTCGTCGGCGTGGCTGGTGTCGGTCTCCTGTCCAGGATTCCCGTCGTCGGGGACCTCATCAACCTGGTGGTGTTCCTGCTCGGATTCGGTGCCGTCCTCGGGATTCTCTACCGGCGGTTCCGTCGCCACCGCGACAGGGGGACGGGGACGGACACGGGCGAGACAGACCTCGGTGTGTCCCGAGCGACCGACTGATACTGTCGGCTATAAGCCCGTGAGCAATTTCGATTCGCCCGCGGGATCGAATATCGTCACGAAGTTATAGCCGACAGTATGATACTCACAGAGCGGGGATCGCTACCCGAGCCAGACACTGGCGAAGGAATCGAAGTACGCCTCGCCGCTGTCGACGGTGACGTGTTCCGCGCCGAGACCGGTCACCCGCTCGGATACCGCGTCGACGTGGGCGTCCAGGCGCGACCGGTAGGAGTCGGCCAGCGACCCGCTGAAGTACGACCGCCGCGTCGCCTCGGTCTCCGGATCGACGAACAGGGCGTCGCCGACGACGTCCGGGTCCCGTTCCGCCGGTGCCACCACACGAACCACCAGGACGTCCGAGTCCGTGCGGGCCAGTGCTGCCACGCCGGACTCGATCGCCTCCGGGTCCTCGAGACAGTCGCTGACGACGACGATCAGCGAGCGGGTCCGTATCCGGCTGGCGTACGCGGACAGCGCTGCCTCGAGGTCCGCCTCGCCGGCCGGCGTCGTCCCGTTCAACTGGTCGATCAGATCGAGGATCTCCCCGCGGTTCGAGCGGCCGGCGTCGAGGCGCTCGGCGCGGTCCCGGACCGTTCCGAACACGAAGTCGTTGTTCTCCTCGGCGGTGAGGTAGGCGAAACCGAGACCGATCTTGGCCCCGTACTCGAACTTGTGTGACGGCCCCTCGCCGAAGTCCATCGACCCGCTGGCGTCGACGAGCACGTGGACGGTCAGGCTGCGCTCCTCCTCGTACTGTTTGATGAAGTACTCCTCGGTGCGGGCGAACAGTTTCCAGTCGATCAGCCGTGTGTCGTCGCCCGGCGTGTACCGCCGGTAGTCAGAGAACGTCAGGCCCTCGCCGACACGGGGGGACTCCTGTTCGCCCTGCCGGAGCGCGGACGACTCGCGGTCCAGGGCGGCCTGGAACCGGTCGAGTTCGTCCAGGAATCCCGGCTCGATGGTCATTCTACCAGGTCCGCGACCACGTCGTCGGGGGTCTGGCCCCCGCGTTCGGCGCGGAAATCCAGGATGATGCGGTGTCTGAGCACCGGCGCGGCCAGCGCCTCGATGTCCTCGCCCGAGACGTGGTTGCGTCCCCGGAGGAAAGCCCGGGCCTTCGCGGCGACGACGAGCGCCATGCTCGCGCGGGGGCTGGCTCCGAACTCGACGGCGTCGGCCTCGCGGGTCCGCCGGACGAGCTGGATCGCCCGGTCGCGCAGGTCCTCCGCGATCGGGACGTCCCGGACCAGTTCCTGGGCGCGAAGGATCTCCTCGCGGGTGACGACCTTCTCGACGGGCACGTCACCGCTGCCGGTGGTGTAGATGTCGACGATGTCCTGTTCCTCGTCGTAGGCGGGATAGTCCACCAGCAGTTTCAGCATGAACCGGTCGGTCTGTGCCTCCGGCAGCGCGTAGGTCCCGCCCTGGTCGAGGGGGTTCTGTGTCGCCAGGACGAAAAACGGGTCCGGCAGCTGGTAGGTGTCGCCGGCCGCTGTCACCTGCCGTTCCTGCATGGCCTCGAGCAACGCGGCCTGGGTCTTGGGCGTCGCACGGTTGATCTCGTCGGCCAGCACCACGTTCGCGAAGATCGGTCCCTTCTCGAAGACGAACTCCCGGCCCTCGTCGGTCTCGCGGATGATCTCCGTCCCCGTGATGTCGGAGGGCATCAGATCCGGGGTGTTCTGGACCCGCGAGAAACCGAGGTCGGTCACCTCGGCGACCGTCCGGACCATCGTCGTCTTTCCGAGCCCCGGGTTCGATTCGAGCAGGGCGTTCCCGTCTGCGAGGACGCAGATGAACAGCTGTTCGAGAACCTCCCGCTGGCCGACGATACGCTGGCCGACTTCGTTGCGTGCCTCCTCGACTTTTCGCTGGATCTCGTCGATATCGGTCTCTGACATTGATCAGTTCTCCTGGTTGCGGATGCGGACGTTGTACTCGCGGACGAGTTCGGCGTCTTCGATCTCCTCTCGCTGTGAGAACCCGGCCTGCTGTTCCTGGACGCTGTCGCCCGCTCCGCCGGCCCCGCCGGCTCTCCCGCCAGTCTCGGGAAAATCCTCCGGGTCGTCTATCTCCTCGTCCCCGCGCGTCGAGCTCACCTGTGCCGTCAGGTTCTCGTCGCCGCTCGTGACCGACCCTGGATCGCCAAGCACCGTGCTCCCCTCCTGGAGGCCGGAGTACTCGACCTCCTGTTCGTCGGTCGTCGTCTCGGCGTCTTCCCCGCCGGGATCCAGCGAGACGTCGTAGACGGCGACCTGGACCGCCGCCACGCTCAACACGAGCACGAGCACGACGGTCGCGGTCATCCGCCACAGGTTGACCAGCGCGGTACTCGAGGTGCCCTCGAGTCGATCGAGAACGTTCGCGTACAGCCGCCTGGCCATCTCGGAGTCGGCGTCGCGCTCGACTGCGTCGCGGGCAGTCCGCAGCGCCTCGGCGACCGCCGGATTCCCCGCCTCGAACCGCTCGACGAGCGGCTGGCGGACCCGCCACGCGAACTCCCCCACGAGGACGACCAGCCCCAGGGCGCCTCCGAGAAGCACCGACCCCGGGATCGAGACCGGCCCGGTCACCGCCAGCACCGACGCGATATCCGCCGGCACTGTCGAGACGACCCCCACTCCCGAGGGTGTCCAGGACGGATCGAACGTCGTCACGACGAGGTCGACCGCGAGCATCACCGCGACCGCGTCCACGATTGCGTACATCGCTGCCGCCTTCCACCCCTCGTGGCGGATCTCCCGGATGGCTGTCTCCATGCGCTCGCGGGGGTCGTCGTCTGCCTGGTCCGTGTCGTCAGTCATGGGCACTCCG
>CAYYHG010000132.1:0-8101 GCA_964471665.1 uncultured Halobacteriales archaeon
CTAAACTGGCTCGCTGCCGGCCGGGCGTGATCACGGTTGTCTTACTGACAGTTATGCCCGCGGCATTGCGGTCGGCTTTCGAAAAATGTCTCCGTCGTCGGTCGGAGACGGAGATCGGCACGGAATTGTGTGATCTACACACAAGTCTTTTATTCGCGCAGTGGGTAGTAGGACACAATGCCGAGTTCAATGTCAGAACAACTCCAGCGCGACATGGAGTGTGAGGGGCTCCTCGAGTGTTTCCACGGGCTCAAGCAACTGGACAGGGAGGTGTTCCAGGCGCTCGTAACCGCCGAAGAGTCGGTCACGGTGGACGAGATTGCGGAGGCCGTCGATCGCGAACGGTCGACCGCGTACCGGTCCGTGCAGCGACTCCTGCAGGCCGGCTTCATCCAGAAAGAACAGATCAACTACGACCACGGCGGCTACTACCACGTCTACAAGCCGACCGATCCGTCGAGCATCGCCGACAACATGCAGCGACTCCTCAACGACTGGTACGCCAAGATGGGCCAGCTCATCCAGCAGTTCGAGACGAAATACGAGGACCAGGACGGGACTGCGCCGTCGGTCGAGAGCTGACACTCCTCTGCGGTCTTCCGTCCGGCCGTACTGCCAGACGACAGTCGACACTGCCTCCGAGACGAACCGGATACTTACTTGACAATCGTTACCGGGACGGTTGCCTTGTCGACGATGCTCTTCGCGACGCTTCCGACGACCTGTTCGTGCCGGTCGGAGAGACCCCGATGACCGACGTAGATCCCGGTCGCGTCTGGCTGGTCTGCATACCCGGTGATCGCCTCCGCAGGCCGGCCGGTGAGCAGTTCGGTCGTGATTTCGATGTCTGTGTCCCGGTCGGCAGCGGCCGCTGTCGCCACGCTCTCCGCGCGTTCGAGCGTCTGCCGGCCCAGGTCGAGCGCCTCCTCGTCGCCAGTCAACACGATGTTCCCCTCGACCAGTTCCGTCTGGGGCGTGACCACGTGCACGATCTCGAGCACTGCGTCCCACGCAATCGCTTCGACTGCGGCTGCTCGGATTGCTGTATCGCTTACCGACGAACCGTCGGTCGCTACGAGATAGCGCATACGTTACTCTATCGGTCAACCTCTGATAAGCCCCGTTCCACGTTCTCACGCGATCAGAAATTGATACGGGTGACCACCGGCGCCCGCGGCGGGATCGAGCGGTGGCCAGACGAGCCACAACGTTCACTACTTTCGCCTCCGAAGTATTAACTCGCGCACACCACAACGGGCGAACGTGTTCGCATGAGCGAAAGCCACGGGGGGCTCGAACTACTGGTGGCGACGGGAGACCAGTCGCTCGGCCGTGCAGTCACTGACGCGATCGAAGCGGCGGAGCGGACGTCCGGTGCAGAACACGTCGAGACAGGTTCGGGGGCGCTCGCACAGAGCAAGAAGGATCACATCGACGGGGCTGTCGTCGACGCCCGGGTAGGGGAGCCACCGACCGTCGTCGAGCGACTCGCCGACGAGCGGGACCTCCCGGTCGTTGTCCTGACCGACCCGACCGGGGACGGCGACACGCTCGACCGGGCACTCGAGGCGGGAGTGACGGATGTCTTTCCGCGGACGCCCACGAGCGCGCAGTACGAACTGGTGGTCGAACGCATCGCCGACGAATCCACCGCCGCGCAGCCGTCGACAGACGGGGCGACCGAGGAGAAACCCTACCGCGAGGTGTTCGAGAACGTCTCGGACGGACTGGTCGTCCACGAGCCAGACACCGGCGAGATGCTGGACGTCAACGAACAGTTCTGCGAGATGACCGGCTACAGCAGGGACGAACTCGTGGGTGAGACGGTCGATCTCGTCACGGCAGACGACGAAGATTACTCCTACGAGCGGGCGAAAGAGCGGATCCAGCGTGCTCGCGACGAGGGAGAACTCCTGTTCGAGTGGCAGGAACGAGACAAGAACGGCCACACGTATCCGGTCGAGGTGCACCTGACACTCGTCGAACTCCACGGCGCGGAGCGGGTGCTCGCGAGCGTGCGCGACATCACAGAGCGCAAGCGCCGCGAGCGGGAGTACGAGCAGATCTTCAACAACGTTCAGGGCGGGATTACGATCAACGACCCGGAGACGGGCGAGATAATAGAGGTCAACGACAGCTTCTGTGACCTGCTTGGCTACAGCCGCGAGGACATCCTCGAGATGGGGGTCCAGGGAGTGAGCGCCTCGGAGAAGGACTTCACCATGGAGCGCGCCAGGGAGATGGTCCAGACGGTCGTCGAGACGGGCGAACCGAGGCAGGTCGAGTGGGCTGTCGAGACGAGCACCGGAGAGACCAGGTGGCTCAGCGTGCGAGGGACGCCAGCGGAGATCGGCGGCGAGCGGCGGTACCTCTCGCTGACCAGGGACGTCACAGAGCGCAGGCGCCGCGAGCGGGAGTACGAGCAGATCTTCAACGGCGTCAACGACTCGATCGTCATCCAGGATCCGGAGACGGCCGAGCCGGTCGACGCGAACGAGACGTTCCTCGACCGCATGGGCTACGACGACGTGGCGGAGATCCGCGAGAAGGGATTCGAGGGACTCAGCGCGGTCGAGACCGGATACACGAGAGAGCGAGCACAGGAACTGTGCCAGAGAGTCATCGAAACCGGGGAGCCGGAGGTCGTGGAGTGGCAACAGCAAACGAAATCGGGCGACACCCGCTGGATCGAGGGAACAGTCGACTCGGCGGTCATCCGGGGCAAAGAGCGGATTCTCTCGATCCAGCGTGACATCACCGAACGCAAGCGCCGCGAGCGGGCGATCCGGGCCCTCCAGGACGCGACCGGGCGCCTCCAGACCGCACAGACCCGTGACGACGTCGCGAGGATAGCCGTCGAGACTGCGAGCGACGCGCTCGGCCTGCCGATGGCGATCTGCTGGTTCCACGACTCCGAGTCCGGGCGTCTCGAACCGGCCGCAGCGACCGACGCCGTTCGCGAGGCGGGGCTGGTGTCGGGACTCTCGCCGGATCGCTACGAGTACGAGGTGTTCGTCGCTGACGAGGTGACAGAGTACGCGCCCAGCGAGCACGCGCCGGACAACCCCCTGGAGACGAGTGTGTTGCTCCCGCTGGGTGAGCACGGGCTCGTCGCCGCCGGCACCTACGAGGACACCGAGGCCGACCGCACCGTCCTCGACGTCGCGAAGGCGCTGGCCGACCACGTGACGACGGCCCTCGACCGGGTCGAACGGGAGCAGGCCGTGCGGGAGAGCGAGCGGCGGTTCCGCCTGATCGCCGAGCGGATCGACGAGGTGATCTACCTCGCCGAGCCCGACTTCTCGGAGGTCCTGTACGTCAATCCGGCCTACGAGGAGATCTACGGACAGCCCGTCGAGACACTCTACAGCGACGCGACCGCGTTTTTCGAGGCCATCGACGAGCGCGACCGGGAGGCGTTCGAGTCGGAGTTCGAGACGATGATCGCCGAGATCGACGCGGGCGACCCCGCGGAGAGCTACGAGTTCGAGTTCCGTCTCCGCCGGCCGAGCGGCGAAGTGCGGTGGGTCCACACGACCGGCTACGTCGTCGAACTGCCGGGCGAGAAACGCCGGTTCGTCGGCATCGTCGACGACATCACCGAGCGCAAGCGCCGCGAGCAGCGCCTCCAGGTGTTCAACAGAATTTTGCGCCACAACCTCCGGAACCAGCTCGACGTGATCAGAAGCCACGCCGAAGTCCTGGCAGACCAGACGACGGACAGTCACGCCGACCAGATCATCGCTGCGGTCGACGAACTCGCCGCGACCGGTGCCCGGGCGCGGGAGACCGACCGGATCATCTCGATGGGCGACACGCCGGCCAGAATCGATCTCTCGGCGATCCTGCGCGAGACCGTCGAGGCGACACAATCGAAGCGAAACCACGTCGCGGTGTCGACCGACGTGCCCCAGCGCACCTCCCTGCGGACGAACCGGGAGGCGGCGACAATCGCAGTCGAGAGTGCGCTCGAGAACGCACTCGAGCACGCAGAGTCGACCGTGACCGTTACCGTCGAAGACAGTCCAGACGGGTACGTCGTCACGATCGACGACGACGGGCCCGGCATCCCGCAGGAAGAACTCGTCCCGATCGAAACCGGCACCGAGACCAACCTCCAGCACGGGCGAGGGCTCGGACTGTGGCAACTCAGGTGGAGCGTCGACAAACTCAACGGGGAACTGTCGTTCGACACAACAGGGGGAACCACTGTCCGTATCACGATCCCCGATCGAGACGGGTCGAGTCGACCCGACTGACCCCGGACGAAAACCGTCCACACCGGGACAGGATCATACTGATTGCTGTACCGAATGACCGTTTCGACCGCGTCGTGTCCTGCGGTCGATCCGGGAATGGCTTACCGCAATCGCTATCAGAGGCGCTCGCTCTCGTGGAGGTGGGCCTGTTCCTCGCAGACGAGATCGAGGAGTTTCCGCTCGGCGGCCCGGAGGTGCTGGTGGAGCGTCGCGGGACTGATCCCGAGCGAGTCGGCGATTTCCTCGGCAGTGTTCGCCCGGGGCCACTCGAAGTATCCCGCGTAGTAGGCAGCGTTCAGGACGGAGTGTTGCTTGTCCGTGAGCACGTCCTCGAGGCTCTCGCTGAGCGAGTCGGTCGTCGGGACCGGGCGGTCGATCTCGCGTTTGGCGACGAGGTGTGACTCGGGGTTCAGGGTCGTGTAGGCGTCGACCACCTCGCGGACGTCGGCCGAGAGAGGCGTCTCCACGATCAGCGTCCCGACACCTTTTTCGGCAGTCGCGCGCCGGACAGTCGCACCCACGTCCATCATCGCCTCGGCACCCGACCGGGTCTTGACGACCTCCAGGAGACAGCCGTTGTCACCGACCTCGACGATCCGACAGTCGGTCACCGTTCCGACCCCCGCGGTCACCTGGCGGGCAGTCTCGGGAGGGGCCCCCTCGACCTGCAGGTAACAGAGGTGGTTGCCGTCGTTCGTGAGCGTCTGGTGTTCGACCTCGCAGAAGGCGTCCGTCGCCCCGGAGACGACGACCGCCAGACAGTCCGGGTCGGTCACCTCGAACTCGAGTTGCTGGACCTTCTCCGAGAGCAGGAGTTTCTTGCTCTCGGCGGCGTAGGTGGCGAGTCCGAGGACGTCCCCGAGAACGTCCAGTTTCGACCGGACGCCCGCGTCGAACTCCCGGTCGGAGTCCGACCGCAACACCAGCACACCGTAGGTCCGGTCGACGTGCGAGACGGGGACGACGACGGTGGTCTGGACCTGGCGGTCGGAGACTCCATCGCCGTTGGTGTCGATCCCGCCGTTCGTGACCGTCTGGCGGTTGTGCACCAGGCAGACGTCGTCCGTCTCGATGGCGTGGCTCATCGGGTCCTCGCCCTCGTGGTCGGCGTCGGTCTCGGCCCGCCTGACTCCCTCCGGCGGAGAGTCCGTCTCGCCGACATCCGTCTCGACCGCGCGCCACTCTCCGTCGATGTCGGTCGAGACGAACCACGCGCCGCTGAAGATGTCGGTCGCGACGAGTCGGTCACAGACCCGCTGTCCGATCCCGTTCCGGGTTTCGGCCTCGACGGTGTCTGTGACGATGTCGCCCAGGGGCAGTTCGTGGGCCTCACCGGTCTGTGGGCCGGTCGAACCGGAACCGGCCTGTGCGAGTCCTGCCCCGATGAGCGACGCGAGTTCTTCCGCGCGTTCGACGTCCCGCGTCGAGATGTCGGCCCCGGTCCCGAAGACCGTCAGCGTCCCCTGGCCGTCCAGCGGAACGTGCAGGTTCGCGCGTTCGACCGCGTCGCGACCCTCGGGTCTGTCGAGGACGGGTTCGTCCCGACGGAACGCGCGGCCGGCGAGACTCCTGTTCAGGTCGAAGGTAGGGCGCGACGCGAGCAACTCCGTGGCTTGCTCGGTCGTGGCCACCCGGTCGAACTCGTTCGACGCCTCGTCGAAGAGTCTGATACACGCCACCTCCGTCCCGAGGATCCGCTCGACTGCGGCGAGTCCCGTCCCGGCCACGGCCTCCGGGTCATCCTCGCGGAGCATGTCGCGTCCGAGTTCGGTCACTGCCTCGACCGGGATCTGCGGCGGTCGGTCGCCCTCCCCTGTCGTCTCGACGGTGGTTCCGTTCTCTTCGAGTATCTGCTTTTGGAACCACAGCGTGAAGTACTGGGAGCCGTCGAACTCGGTCGTCTCGCAGGTGGCTACCAGGCCGACCGGATCGCCGCCGCTGTCGGTGAGCGTAAACTCCACGCCCCTGCCCGACGGGTCCGAGGCGGCCGCACGGACGCGATCCAGCAACTGTTCGCCTGCGAGCTCGTCGACGCGTCTGTCGTGTAGCTCCTCGGAACCGATTCCGAGACAGCGCTCGAGGACGCCGTTGCTGAACACGATCGCCCCGGACACGTCGACCGCAAAGATCCCGTGGGAGGACTCGACGACGACCTCCCTGAGAAACCTGTCGTCTCTCGTGATCCCAGTCGACATACTGCAAATCCCGCTCCCGGGTACATAAAAATCCTCCCAAAGTACGTTGGTATCCCCGTTACTGCTGGCGGTGTGTGTGCTCCAAAACGGGTCGAGTCACCCCGTTTTCGCGCGGGAGCGAGCCGTGCAACGAGATCACACCAATGCAGTTTGGGTCGATCCGACAACGCGGTTAGGGATACGTTTCATTTCACTGTCTGATCGACTGTGAAGTGACGCATGAGTCCAGGCACGGACCTCCAGCGACAGACCGCACGCACAGAGTATCCTCGCGTGGAACAGCGCACCGTGCTTCTGGCCGTCTCGGACCTGTTCGGCCGGAAGTGGCACGGGGTCGTTCTCCACCAGTTGCACGGCGAGAGAATGGGTTTTACCGACCTGAAACGCGAGATCGAGGGCATCTCCGGGAAGATGCTCGCCGAGAGTCTCGACACACTCACCGACGAGTACGGGGTGGTCGAACGCACCGAGATCAGCGACAGCCCGACTCGCGTCGAGTACTCGCTGTCACCTGCGGGGGAAGCACTCACGCCAGTGTTGCTGGCGTTGCACGACTGGGGCAGCGAACACCTGCAGCCGGAGACCTATGAGTAACAGTTCCGAGTACGTCCTCGCGGACGACGTTCCAGGCGCACAGACCGAGAACCCGGATAGCCCGACCAGTTCCCGACGCACCGATCCGGGTGTTCGGGGGACCCGGGAGGATCGACCGAACACGTCGCCAGACGGCGAACCGTCGCTGGAGGAGGTGTTGCGGGTCGTCTTCGACGTCGGCGTCGGGGAACGCGAGGCCTACGTGACGCTGGCCGGTCGTGAACCCAGCAGTGCGGGCGACCTCGCGGACGAACTCGACCGGGACCGCAGCAACGTCAACCGCTATCTCAACAACCTGTACCAGAAGGACCTGGTGACCCGGCGGCGCCGGATACTCCAGTCGGGCGGCCACGTCTACGAGTACTCGGCGCGCCCGACCGACGATGTCCAGGAATTGCTCCTCGCTGGCCTGGAGAGGTGGGCCGACACGGCCTCCAGGCGGATCGATCAGCTGGTCGCAGAGACAGCGGAGACAGCCGAGCGGCTAAATACATGAGGGACGCTCATGTAGGACAGCAGTATGAGTGAGCAGACAGACTCCCACGAGTACGAAGTCGTCGTCGTCGGCGGCGGGCCGGCGGGAAAGACAGCGGCACTGTACACCACGCGGCTCGGCCACCGGACGGCACTCGTCGACCGCGGCGGCGGCCGCGCGGCGATGATGCAGGAGACTCACAACCTGCTGGGGGTCCGCGAGGAGACCAGCGGGGCGGAGTTTCTCGCCATCGGCAACGAGCAACTCGAGGAATACGGCTGTGACCTGCACCGCGACATGGTCACGTCCTGTTCCCGTGACGACAGCGGTCGGTTCCACCTCTCGGGCAACGGCGACGAGTACGTCGGGGAGGTCGTCGTCCTCGCGACGGGGTTCAACGACATCCGCCCGGATCCGCCGCTCCCGCGGACGGGCCGCGGTCTCCACTACTGTCTGCACTGTGACGCTCACATGTTCGTCGACGAGCCGGTCTACGTGATGGGACACAACGAGAGCGCGGCTCACGTCGCCGGGATCATGCTCAACTTCACCGACGAGGTGGACCTGCTCACGCGGGG
>CAYYHG010000133.1:0-8043 GCA_964471665.1 uncultured Halobacteriales archaeon
TGTCGCGGACTGACGCGGACCGCTGCGGACCGACGCGGATCGGCGCGGACCGCTGTCGTTCAGTTCGGTCCCTGCCCGCCCCGGGTCGCCGGATCGGCGAGTACCGGTAGACGGCTACGACAGTCCTCGCGACGGCCCCGGACCAGCACGTTCTTGCTGCTGCGGTCCTGTAATGGCGAGTATGCCGTGTGAGTGCAGCGGTTCCCACGCCAGGCGCGGTGCGACAATCGGTGCGAGCGTCGGGGCGGCACTCGGGAGTCCGCTCGGGCCCGTCGGGGCCGGCGTCGGTGCCGGGTTCGGCGGCGCAACCGGGTACCTCGCCGGGTACGCACGCGATCAGATCCCACCCTGAGTCTGCCACCCCGACCTACGGGACGTGCGTCAGCATCTCGGCGACGTCCCCGATGTTGTGGGTGTCGATCAGCAACTGGGCGGCCTCCCGGAGCGTGAAGTCGGCCTCCATGTCGACGCCGTAACAGGCTGCGTACAGCCCGAGCCAGGTGTTCATCGCGCCCTCGAGTGCGTGGTACTCCTCGGGCGGAAAGTGGATCATGTGCTGGCCGGTGCGCGCTTCGACGAACAACGAAATCGCCGGTCCGGCACCCTCTCGAAGGTAGTCCATCGCCTGCTCGGTGTCGGGCGGGTCCGCGGGTGGTTCGAACGCCTGCTTCTCGCGTTCGGCCCGCTCCGCGAGGTGCCAGAGGCGTTCGGTGAAGCGTTCCTTCGCGTCCATGTCGAGAGTGTTAGCCCTGTTTGTACTCGACGCCCTTGCCGCCGGGCGGGTGTTCCCAGTGGGTGTCGGCGACGACGGCACACGTGCCACACTCGACGCAGGGCTGGGTGTCGAGGCTGACGACTCTCTCCTCGCCGCCGTTCGTGGCGACGGTCTCCTCGCGGTAACAGCCCCCGCCGAAGTCCTCGGCGCTGACCGGACAGGCCGTCACTGCGGTTCCCGAGGCCTCGAAACTGTTGTCGAGCACCTCGATGTGTGGGTCGTCGACGTCGTAGGTCAGGTCGCCGATGCGGTCGTCGAGGGCTGGCGGTTCGACGTCGTTGTCGGCCCGGACGTGCGTCCCGAGGACCTCGCCGATGCGGGTCGGCACCGTCACGTACGAGAACCGCGTGTCGGGGATCATCCCCAGCACGAACGGCGAGTTGAACGCGCGCTCGACGAGGCCGCCGAACAGTTTGAGCCCCACCGTCCCGATGGGGGAGTTGACGAGGCTGGTGTTGATCGAGTTGACGAGGCTGTTCTCGGTGACCGAGCGGGTCAGCCGGTAGCGCGGCGGCCGGAGTTTCTGCATGACGCCCTCGGTCTCGAGTTTCTGCTCGTAGAGGGCGCCGGCCCGGTCGACGTCGCCGCGGGATTTGGCCTCCTGGACGGCCTCTGCAGCGAGGCCGCCGGCGGTCACGGCGTGGTTCATCCCCTTGATGATCGGGCCCTGGGCCTGCATCTGGCCGGCGGCGTCGCCAACCAGCAGCAGACGACCGCGGTGTGGCGAGGGATGGGCTGCCTTCTTGGAGTCGGGCACGAGTTTCGCGGCGTACTCGCGTTCCTCGTACTCGCCCCGGAGCCACTGGTCGAGCAGCGGGTGGGTGAGCAGACTGTCGAGCAGTTCGTGCGGTTCGGCGCGTTCCTCGGCGATCGAATCGAGATGGAAGACCGTCCCGATGGACAGCGACGCCTCGTTCGTGTAGAGGAGGCCGCCGCCGCGGACGCCGTCGAAGAGATCACCCGAGAACAGGTGGGCGACGCCCCCGTCGTCCTCGATGCCAAAGCGTTCGTTGATGACCGCCGGCGGCATGTCGACGACCGCTTTCACTCCCTGGAACCACTCCTCGGGTTCCTCCCAGTCCATCAGGCCGGCGTCGCGGGCCAGTTCCGAGTTGACGCCGTCGGCCGCGACGACAACGTCCGCCGTGATGGGGTCGAGTTCGTCGCAGGTGACGCCCACAATCTCCCCGTCTGCTCGCGAGCCCTGCCCGCTCGCACGGCCCGAGGGACGCACACGCCCCTCGCTATCCTCGCGGAGGAGCCCGTTGACCCGGACGTTCGTCAGGAGGCCACCGCCCGTCTCGCGGGTCATCTCGTGGACCCGCTCGGCCAGCCAGGAGTCCATCTTCCGCCGGAGCACGGAGTCACACCACTCCGTGTCGTGGTGGTGGATCTCGTTCAGATCGAACGTCTTGACCTTCCGGCCCGCGATGTTGTGGATGTAGTACTCGTCGGCGGGGCGCTCGGACGCCTCTGCCCGGAAGTCCGGAAAGAGGTCGTCGATGGTGTAGGGAGCGGACTCCTCGGCGTAGATGAGGCCGCCCGAGACGTTTTTCGACCCGGCGTCGCTGCCCCGCTCGAGGACGAGCGTCTCGATACCCTGGTTCGCCAGTGCCGCTGCCGCCGCGGCGCCGCCGGGACCGGCCCCGACGACGACCGCCTCGTAGTGTTCGTACTCGTCCGTGTCAGTCATCGCTGACCTCCCCGACCGCGCGGGCGAACTCCCCTTTCTCGAGTGCGCCCGTCAGCCGCGGGAGCACCTCGAAGAGGTCTCCCTGGATGAAGTAATCCGAGAAGTCCTGAATGTCCGCGTCGGGGCTGGTGTTGATCGAGATGATCGTGTCGGACTCGTCCATCCCGACCTTGTGCTGGACCGCTCCCGAGATGCCGGCGGCGATGTAGACGTCGGGCTCGACGACCTGGCCTGACTCGCCGATCTGGCGCTCCTCGGTGACGTACTGTTCGACGTGGCCGTCGAACTGGTAGGAGGCCGTGATCACACCGCGGGAGAGCCCCAGTGCAGCGTCCTCGAACTGGTCGACCAGGTCCAGTCCGAGCTCGATCCCCTGCGTGGGGTCCTCGCCGATGCCCCGGCCCAGCGCGACGACGACGTCGTGTCCCGTGAGGTCGACACCCTCGTCGAGGCGGTCGTAGTCCGCGACATCGACCTGGAACCAGTCGTCCGGCAGGCCGATGTCGTGTTCGACCACCTCGCCCTCGGGTTCGGGGTCGGCCTCGGGAATCTCGAAACTGCCCGGGATGACCGACGCGCCCTGCGGGTGGAAGTCCCGGTGGGGTTTGTCGATACACAGGATCGTCGAGTACTCGAACCCCGAGAAGTCGGGCCGTTTCATGTGCAGTATCTTCTCGAAGGTCTTCGACTCGCCGGGCGTGCCCGTCTTCGCGGGGTTGGAGATGTTGGCCGGCTCGATGTACAGCCCCGAACAGTCCGAGGCCAGCCCGGAGTCGAGTTCTCCCTGGACGAGCGCCGAGAGGTCCCGCCCGTTGTTGGTCGCCGGGAACACGGTGTAGCGGGGCTCGTG
Organism: uncultured Halobacteriales archaeon; assembly: GCA_964471665.1. Lineage (GTDB taxonomy): Archaea > Halobacteriota > Halobacteria > Halobacteriales > Haloarculaceae > SW-9-67-25. Next base: position 3,319 of record CAYYHG010000133.1, read on the forward strand.
GTAGTCGTGCCAGTCGGCCTCCCACTCCCGGCACATGTGACAGAAAATCTCCGTGTAAGGTTTGTGCCGGAACCGTGCCAGACGGTCGTCCTCGTGGTAGACGACGCGGTCGGCGCCGTAGGCGAGACACTCCTCGGCGAGGTCCGCCACGCCGTCGCCGATCAACACCGCGACGACCGCCTCGCTCTCGTCGTAGTCGTCGTTGTAGTCGTCCATCAACTCGCGGGCCTTGCCGAGCATCTCCCGGGAGACGTCGATGAGTTCGCCCCGCTGGGTCTCACAGTAGACCCACATGTCCCGGTACTCGCCGTCGACCGTCCCCTCGACGTACTGCTTGTCGTTGGTGGGGTGGTCCAGTTCGGGGTACTTCTCCTCGGGCGGGACGTACTCGACTTCGGTCTCCTCGCCGTCGTCCTCGAGGTTGTTGATCTTCTTCTCGATCTGTGACTTCGCGCCTTTTCGGTCCTTGCCCTCCGTCTCGCGTTCGAGGATGTCACGCAACACGTCGACGTCCTCGACGTCGCGGATCATGTTGGCGATGTCCGCGATGGTCATCGCGGTGAGGTCGGCCTCGCTCGGGTCGACCGCCTCGTCGTCACCGCCGACTTTCTCGAGACGGTCCTCGATGAGCGTGAGCACCGGCGCGCGACCCTCGCCACCCTTCTCCATGGCGAGCATCTCCTCTAGTTCCTGTTCGTCGTCAATGTCCCCGATCTCCGGCCCGAGTTTTGCGATCTCGTGTTCTGTTGGGTCGATTTCTGGCATCTAATCACCTGCCGCGTAGGGCGCGATTTCCTCGAAGACCTGTTCCATCCCTTCCCCGTCGTCCGGTTCGAGGGTTGTCGCCTCCCGCTCGGACGGTGCCTTCGGAATCGGGTCGACGCCCGCCACGATGGTCGGGGATCCGTCCAGTCCGATGAAGTCGGGGTCGAGGTTCAGATACTCGTGGTTCCACATGTGAAAGTCCTCGAAGTCAGTCGGATCCTCGTCGGTGTCGTCGGCGAGATACGCCGCGAACTCGGCGGCCCGCTCCTGTGTCTCGGCCCGGAAGTCCTTGTGCCGGAGGCGGTGGTCGGCCTTCCGGTAGGTGGGCTCGAACTCGGGGTCGGCGACGATGAAAGCCGGCAACTCGGCCTCGACGGTCTCGATCTCCGAGACGTCACCCTCGACGAGCCGCTTGGTCCGGACGACGCCGGCCTCCTCGTCGATGTCGAGCGCGATGACGTGCGTGATCAGCGGATAGTCTGGGAGTTCGTCGTTGATGTCGAGACACCACTCCGTCTGTGGGCCGGTGTGGCCCGTCTCCCCGTCCGCGGTCTTGAACCCCGCGAAGATGAGGTCCGGTTCCTCGTCCAGGTACTCGACGCCCGTCGCGACCGTCATCGCGGTGGCCCAGGTGTCGGCCGCCCCCATCTCGCGGTCCGACAGGAGATAGAGGTCGTCCGCGTAGACGTCCTCCATCCCCTCCTGGAGGATCTCCGCGTACCCCGGCGGACCCATGCTCATGAGCGACACCGTACCCCCGTGTCTGACCTTGGTCTGGAGCGCCGCCCGGAGCGCGTGCTTGTCGTTCGGATTCATTACTGTCGGCGTCTTGCCGCGCTCCAGGTGGCCGTCCTCGTCGAAGGAGACCTGCCCCTCCCTGAAGTCCGGGACACCTTTGGTTAGTACGACACTACGCATGTGTAACGTGTGGGTGCTGAACTCACTCCATCCTAAGTGTTTCGTGTTCTGTCGAAATTGCCGGCTGTGCGCCCCGAGATGGCGGCTCACGCGGGGCTTCGTTCACCGAACGCGGTATCTATCCCAGAATTGAAACAGGTATCGCCGGCAGTATCAGATGCGGCCGGCTCGGCTCGGGTCGACGTCGATGGCGTCGACGGGACAGACGTCGACACACAGCATACAGTCGATACACTGGTCCTCGTGGGTGGGGTCGGCCTTGATCTCGCTTTCCGGGTGGTCCGGCGTATCCACCCACTCGAAGACGTCGACCGGGCAGTCCTCCAGACAGGCGCCGTCCGCGATACACAGGTCGAAGTCCACCGCGACGTGGGTCCCGTGGATGCCCTGGACGTCCTCGGTCGGCTCGTCGCCGTCCGGCGTCCACACGCGGTGGTCCTCGTGTCTGTCGACTTCCTCGTAAGTCTCCTCGAACTCTGGATCGATAGCCATGGGTACCTGAATTCACTGCCGGCACGTACTTAAAACTTTGACCGAATGCAGTCGCCGTGTGGGCTTTTCGGGCTGCGGGACCGGAGACGCTGGCCCGCAGACGCGGGACCTGACGCCCACCGCTGGGCACGCGTCCGGCATCGCGGTCACCGGTGAGCCAGATACGCCACCAGCGGGTCACCGGCGTCGTCGACGCGGGCGAACCCGACGCGCTCGAACTGCACCACGTCGTCGGGATCGTAGTCCCGGAGTCCGGGTTCGGCGTAGCCGGAGACGTCGCCCTCCATCGTTCGGAGTCGGGCCGGGACGTTCCCGGCCGCGGGCACCCAGTGGACGACCGGCACGTCGCCCCCGCGGACGACCGCGATGTCGTCGCCGGTGTGCTCGAGGGCGTCCCGGGTGTGACGAACACAGCCGTAGCCTTTCAGCCAGATCCGGTCGCCGTGGTCCGGCAGGTCCGCGGACTCGACCAGCACACCGCTCTCGACGGGGATGGTTCGCGTGCCGCGGTCCTCGTGGTCTGGATGGACCGGTGGCTGGCCCGCGTCGGGCCCCCCGGTCACCTGGCGCTCGAGTGCGCCGCCCCCGTGGTCGGGGTCGTCCCGGACCAGAAACGCGCGGTCGGTTTCGTCATCGATCAACTCGCGGTTGTTGGCGTAGACGCTCGACATCGCGAGTTCGACGTTCGTCGTCGACGTGCCCAGTTCGACCATCGCGTCGACGATGGCCTCGCCCCGGACGCCCCGCCGCCGGAGGCTCGCGACGGTGGGCGCACGCGGGTCGTCCCAGCCATCGAGGTCGCCGGCCGCGATTTTTTCGGCGATTGTCGAGGAACTCAGCGCGACGTCGTACTCGTCGACCTCGACGTGACCCCAGTGGACGACCTCCGGATAGGACCAGTCGAAGTAGTCGTAGACGAACCGCTGGCGCTTGGCCGAGTCCTGCAGGTCGATGCCGCGGATGATGTGGGTGACGCCGGTCAGGTGGTCGTCGACGCCACTCTGGAAATCCAGCATCGGCCAGCACCGGTACTCGCTTGCCGCTTCCCGCGGGTGGGGCGTGTCCACGACGCGGAAAGCCACCCAGTCGCGCAGTGCCGGGTTCTTGTGCTCGATGTCCGTCCGCACCCGAAGAACCATCTCGCCCGCGCTGTGCTCGCCGTCGACCATCGCGTCGAACTCCTCGTGGACTGTCGTCGGGTCCTTCCCGCGGTGCGGACAGGGTTCGCCGGCGTTTTTCAGTTCCGAAAAGTCCTCGGCCGGACACGAGCAGGTGTAGGCGCCGTCGGCGTCGATGAGCGCGCGTGCGTGCCCGTAGTAGGTCTCGACCCGGTCGCTGGCTCTGATCACCTCGTCGGGTTCGAACCCGAGATACGCGATGGCCTCGAGGATGGCGTCGTAGGCGTCGAGGTCCGGCCGCTTGGTCTCGGGGTCTGTGTCGTCGAACCGGCAGATGAACGCGCCGTCGTAGCGGTCCTTGTATGTGCCCACGACGGCGGCCATCCGCGCGTGGCCGATGTGCCACGGGCTGTTGGGATTGGGTGCAACGCGCATCCGCACCGCGCCCTCCCCGGCGTTCGGGAGCTCCGGCAGCGGGTGGTCGTCCTCGTCCTCGTCCTCGTCGGCGTCGAGGTCCGCCACCCGTTCCGGGGCCAGTTCCCCGAGGCGGTCGCGTTTCTCGGCGTCGGTCCTGTCGTTGACGCGTTCGACGACGGGGGCGACGACGCCCGCAATCTCGTCGCCGTACTCCCGGAAATCGGGATTCTCGCCCATCAGCGGGCCCATGATCGCCCCGATCTGTGCGTCCCCACCGTGTTTCAGGGCGTTGTAGAGGGCGTTGATCTCCGCTTCCGTCTCGACACGCTCGCGGATCTGTTCGTCCATTGTCGTCGGCTTTCGGGCCGGGCCTCAAAACTGGGTCGGTGTCTCCCGCGGGACAAGACACTTTGCTCGCGTCCGCGATACCAACGACGGGATGAACGACGTCACGGTAGCGCCAGCCGGGACCGACGACGTCGCGGACGTCACCGACCTGTGGATCCGGCTGGCCGACGGCCAGCGCAAGCACGACTCGCACATCCTGCCGGAGGCAAACCGGACTGCGATCCGCGAGTCCGTCGCCCGACACGCCGTCGGGGATACGCTGGTCGTCGCCCGCGACGACGGTCTGATCGGGTTCGCGATGGTCACAGTCGAGACGGGTGCCTTCGAACAGGACTGTACCCGCGGCGTCGTCGAGAACCTCTATGTCGTCCCCGAGCGGCGCAGCGAGGGTGTCGGGACGGCGCTGCTCGACGCTGCCGAGGCGACCCTGTGGGACCGCGACGTCGACGTCGTGAGCCTCGAGGTGATGGCCGAAAACCGGCAGGCCCGGGAGTTCTACCGGCGGCGGGGATACGACCCCCACCGGATCGAACTCGAGAAGGCAACCGAAAGCGACACGCACTCAAAGGACCACCGGTAATGACCGACTGCGCCAGGGGAGCTTGGGCGGTCCAAGCACCCGATTTGTAATCGGGAGTTCGTGGGTTCAAATCCCACCCCTGGCTTG
>CAYYHG010000134.1:0-8025 GCA_964471665.1 uncultured Halobacteriales archaeon
AGAACCGCGTCATCTGAGAAACACCGCAAGACAACCGATTGACGGGCGGGCCTGCTTCCAGGCCCCGCCTGCGTTGCTGTCGATCAGCCGAGCACAAAGGGTTTTTTGTCCGTTCTGTCCAACAAGGACTGTTGTGGCTGTGCACCGGAAATCGCTGATCCCGGGCGGACAGATACCGAACTGAACGACAACAATGTTGATGTGACGTCTATCTAGACGGGTCGATAAATCGCTGAGACGATTGCGGCACCGTTGTCTTCGACTGTATGTTCGACGATCCGAGTGTCGATACCACCCGTCCAGTTCCACTCGTCGCGTTCGCTCTGAGCTGTTTGTAGTCCTCGCTCTATTCGGACTTCGACGTTGGCGACGCTCTGGGCTGCGGCTTCGAAAAAGACGCCACCTTCGTCAGCCGTTGCCCAGCCCAGCCCAGCAACGATCGTCTCACCAGTTACGTTCGACTCGTTTTCCGCGAGGATCACACTGACGAGTTCACCGACGTCCCACTGACGTTGGTGTGATCCGACACGTTCGATAGTTGCGTCTTTCGGAATCACCGACGAAAGTGTGACCAGGTTGTAATTGTGAATGCCTGCGTCGGCAAGCGCCGTATCGAACGCGCCCAAGGTAGTTTTTCCTTCGCCTGTTCCCCAGACGAGCTCGATATCCATAGCCAATTCTACGACGGGTGTCACAAATTGTTTGCCATTCTGTGGGCTGGCAACTACGGGCGAGGGTCTTGTGACGCAGGTATACACCCGGTCACGATTCGTTCAAGATTCGATCGGCAGGAACGGGTTTGATACGCCCGCAAACGTCCAGTCTGTCCACCATAACGTTGAGTGGACCGTGACCGGGTGTATATCCGTTCGGGGCCAACTCGAGAACAGTCAGACCGACGGGTGGCCCCGGTCAGTTCTGTGGCGGTTCGGGAGTCGGTTGCGGTTCCGGCGGTCTATCGGTTCCGTTCGGCGGTCCGTCGGGCGGTGACGGACCCGGGGGCCCAGCCTCGTCCTGCTGGGGTTCCTGGGGCGGTTGGTCCTCGGGCGTGCGGTCGTTTTGCACGAGGAAGTCCGCGAGGTTGCCGATCAGGACGTCGTTGTCCGCGCGCTGTGCGTTCTCCGGGACGAGGAAATCGGTATCGCCGACCACGACGACGTCACCCTGCTGGACCAGCACGGGCGCCCGGGTCTCGGCGCGCGTTGTCGAGAGTTCCGCCCCGTCGGTCGGGACGAGTTCGCTGTCGGACGCGTTCGCCGTCTCGACGGGTGACGTCGTCGGGAACACGGCCCGGTCGACGCCGTCTGTCACCGCCGAACTGCCGGCGGGTTCGGCGAAGATCCGCTGGTAGTTCAGGTCGTTGTCCTCGAGGTTGTACACGTAGCCGGGTTCGACGGTCACGTCGAGCGTCGAGTCGAGCGCCGCGCCGCCGGGCTCCTCGAAGGTCGCGTCCGGTTCCGTCGCGGCGAGCACGCGGCCGTCCTCCGCCGCGAAGGTCTCGAGGTCGTCCAGTTGCTCGTCGCCGTAGTCGGTCCGGAACGTCACGAACGCGTCGGCGTCGGCGAGTTCCTCACCCAGCGGGGAGAGCTGTTCCTCCTCCTGGCCTGGCCGTGGCGGTCCCGACCGCCGCTCCTGGTCGTCCGGTGGCGTGTAGATCCGGACGTCGTGTCCGTTCGTCACGAGAACGTTGACCAGCGGCAGGATCTCCCGTTCGGTCGTTTCGGGCCCGAAATCCCCAAAGAGGAACCGCCGGGGATCGGGCCGCCGCTGTTCGGTCTCGAGGCCCGGATCGATCACGATCGTCTGCGGTTCGACCTCAGCAGACATCGTCACGTCGGCCTGGCCGGGCGACTCGTCGGGCAGCACCTCGTCGTCGGTGTACTGGGGGTTCTCGATCTCCGGCAGCGACTCCCGGGTGTCACCCGTGGCGACCGGCGCGAGCGCGGCCGCACCGAGCACGAACGCGAGCACGACCGCGAACGTCGCGACGAGCGGTAGCGCCCGTCTCATGGCGAATCACCGTCCCGGGTCGCCGCCGCTTGCTGGTCTGTCAGCGCCTCGACCTCCGACTGTGTGACTTCGTCGACGGTGTCGTAGTGCGGGACCGCTTCCTCGTAGACGAGCGCGTATTCCAGCGTCTCGACCTCGCCGTACCCGGGGTTCTCGTCGTAGACGACGACGAGATCCTCGTCAGTCTGGAACAGGAACGGGAAGAAACGGGCGCTGGTGTCGCGCTCGTCGACGGCGTAGTCCTCGAGTCCGGCGCGGGTGGCGGCCTCGTCGACCGCCGCGTCGATGTCACCGATCTCGTCGGCGAACCCGTTCTCGACGGCCCTGACACCGAGGTAGACGTCGGCCTCGGAGACTTCCTCGCGGGAGAGTTCGATCTCGTCGCCGCGCTGTTGCATGACCGTGTCGATGAAGACGTCGGCGAGGAGATCCTGGGTGGCCCACTGCTCGATCGGGTTGCCGCCGCGCTTGTCGGGGCCGCTGGGACCCTCGACGGGCTGCGACGCCTGGGGTGCGCCCGCTGCGAGTCCGACGCTGCCGGTGATCGACGTCGGGAGGACGTAGATTTCGTCGGCGGGCAACATCGCGTAGTAGCCCCCGGAGGCGCTGACTCCCTGGACGCTCGCGATCACCGGCATCTCTTCGCTCGTCCGCTGGACCGACGTGTACATCCGTTCACTGGCGGCCGGCGCGCCGCCCGGCGTGTCGAGTTTCAACACCACCGCCTCGACCGAGTCGTTCTGGCGTATTTCGCGGAGTTCGGTTTCGACGTTGTCCGCGGTCTGTCCCACGACCGGACCCTCGATGGTGACGACGGCCACAACGCCGTCGGGACTGTCCGACGCGTTGTAGACGATCGGTGCGAACACGGCACCGACGATCACCGCCACCAGCACGACGGCGACGAACTGCTGTCGCCGCGAGAGGGCTGGAGGGCTCGATTCCATTGCGTCCGGACGTTCTTCTGACGGCGGTAAATATGACGAACCACTGTTTCGCTCTCAGAAACTCGGAGGGATACTTTAGTTCTGTCCCGGATCGCACGCCAGACGACGGGCGATGGGCACAAAAACGGCGACAGCCGTTCCGCTCAGGCGCTCGTGGCCCGTTCGGCCTCGACCTGGACGATGTACGAGCGGTCGTCGGCGTACTCGGCTGCCGTCTCGAGGGCCCGCCGGGTACCGATCTGGTTGAGCGCCCAGGCGGCACTGGCGCGGACCTCGTCGGCGTCGTCGGCGGCGAGGACGTCCGCGAGAGGGTCGATCGCACGAGTGTCGCCGATGAGTCCGAGCGCACGGGCGGCGACCGACCGCACTTCGGGGTTGTCCGCGTCCAGCCGGTTCGCGACTGGCTGGGTCGAGTCCTCGCTGCCAATGGCGCCCAGGGCACGCAGAGTCGTCTTCTCGAGTGTCACGTCGCCGCCACCGAGAAAGTCCTGCAGCGTCTCGCAGGCACGCTCGTCGCCGATCCGCCCCAGGATGCGGATGGGCTGTTTGTCGCGTTGCTGTGCGCGTTCGAGCATCGCGTCGACGGCCTCCTCGGGGGCGATGTGTTCGAGCGCGTCGAGGACGTTTTCCTCCATGAACCCCGATTCGAACCGTTCCAGGGCTGTGAGAATCGGCTCGACGTCCCCCGCCTTCTCGTAGATCTTGACCGCGTTCCACTCCGCGGGGTAGTCCTTGCGGTTCTCCGATTCGAGGACGTCGTAGAAGCCCTGGGCGTCGAGTTGCTCCCGGACCGTCAGGTCGTCCCACTCCTCGGCGTCCTCGAGACCGCCCGCCAGCGTCTCGGCGGCCTCCAGGAGCGTCCCGATGGTTTCGGCGTCCCCGTCCGGGTCCAGCCCCGCGTCGGTGATCGTCTCGCGTGTCCGCTCGAGTGCCTGGACCCCACTCTCGGCGTCGTCGACGTCGGCCGAGTGTCCAGCCTCGAGCGTCTCGTCGATTGTCCCGACGAACGCTGTCACGGCCGCGACGGTCTCGCTCTCGCCCGCCTCGGTCCAGCGTGTCTCCGCCAGCGTCGACTCGGCGGTCTCGACGAGTCCAGTCACCTCCTCCGCGTAGGGCCCGCGCTGCTGTTCGAGGTCGTCCCCGAGATCCGAGAGCCGGTTCTCGAGTTCTTCCTCCGGAGCTGCCTCGTCCTCGTCGTCGTCCTCGTCGTCGGGTTCCGGGAAGTCGGCGGCCTCGAGATCAGCCTCGATGTCGTCGAGGTCGGCCTCGATGTCGTCGAGGTCGGCTTCCGTCTCGGCTGTCTCGAGTGCCTCTGCCGCGTCCTCGAGGCGGCTCCGGAGTGTGTCCGTGCTCAGCGCCGTCTCTTCTGGCTCTCCCGACTCCTCGTCGGTGTCCTGCTCGTCGTCCCCGTTGCTCATGTGTGAAGGTGTGTCGGTTCCGGGCAAAGGCGTTTCCATTTGACAGCCGTCCGGGCCGTTCACTCGGCGGTCTGTCCGGCCCCGGTAGCCGGACTGATAGTGATTGCTGTGAATCATTGCCGGAGTGACCGCACGACTGCGTCGGTCGTATCAGGTGGTTACAGCAATCCGTGTCAATCTTCGACGTCGACGCTGGTCTCTTGTTCGGCGGCGACCTCTTCCGGGCGCGCCTCCAGCGTGGCCTTCCCGACTTCGACCCGCCGGAGCGGGTAGATGGTCTTCGCCTCGTTGTAGATGGCCGAGGAGAGCCGGCCCTCGACGATGCTGTCGACGAGGTCCTCGAAGGTACGCTCGCTGGCAGCGTCGTCGACGAGGTCGATCATCGTCCGACGGATGGCCTTCTCCTGGCTCTCGTCTGCTTGCTTGGTCGTGAGCGCGACCGGCTGGATCTGCAGGCGGTAGTCGTCGGTCGTCAGGACTGTCACGTACGCCTCGACCTTCGAGGAGCCCCGCCGGACGAGGCTCCGCAGGTAGTCCCGCGTGAGTTCGTGCTCGACGAACTCCGCGTACGCTGTGTCCGTGGCCACCTCCGTGATCTTGAACGTGAGTTTGGTGTTGTTCTCGCTGGCGTCGTTTCGGATGTCACCCAGTGTTGTCACGATGGTGCGACCGAGCACTTTCTCCGACTCGTCTGCCGGCGTCTGTCCGAGTTCCTCCCGGTCGAACTGCTCTGGGGCGAGTATGTCGTACCACTGCTTCTGTTGCTTGCGTCTGGATACTGATCGTTCGCTCATGTGTCTGTGTTCGTGTCGGTATGATTGTCGCTGTCACCAATGTGGTTGTCGATACAGTTGTCTGTGTCGCCGCCCCAGGCGTCGCTGGACGCGCTCTGTGCCGGCGGGGCGGTCGGCGCGTCCGTCGGGGCCGCGAGCTCTGCTGCGACGTGGAGGTTGACGACGTAGTCGTCGACCGTCGACTGGAGGCCACCCGTCGACCCCCGGCGGACCGTCGTCACGACGGTCGACCCCTCGATCTGGGTGCTCATCTCGTCGGTGTTGTCCGGCCGGACCGCTGTCCCGACCGTCCGGGCAGTCGCGGCGTCACCGTGATCCGTGCGGACGACTGCGCGTCTCACTGTGCCTCCCTGAACGCGGCGACGAACTCCGTCGCCCCGCCGTCGAACCTGGCTCGGGCGCGCGACGGTGATCCTGCGCCTGTCCCGCTGACGGCGTCCGCCGCCCCCTCCACGGTCGCTCCGAGGTCGACGGTCGCGTCGGTCGTCCGGACTGTGGCGGCTTCGCCGTCCGCGACGGCGAGCACGACCGGCTCCGGCGACCGGAACTCGCAGACGAGCCGTGCTACCGTCCCGACCGGCGCGTCGTCCTCGCACCGAACGGCGACCAGGCCGTCGTACCGGCCCGTCGTGGCCTCCCGGATCGCGGCGTGGGCGCGCCGACCGTGGTCGCGCCACGCGTCGAGTGCCGCCGCCTCGTCGCAGCCGCCGACCGCGAGCGCGACGCCCAGGCCAGGCCGCGTCCGTGCGAGCGCGCCGAGGACGTCCGCGTAGCCGCCGACAGTCCCAAACGGGCCGCCGGCGTAGGGCCGGAGGAACCGTTCGACCGCCTCGGACCCGCGGCGGGTCGCCGCCTCGTCGCCCGCGACGGCGAGTGCGACCAGCGAGGCGACCCGGCGGCGGGCGGTCCCGTCCATCGACGCAGTGTCGACATCGGCGATCAGGTCAGCAGCCGCCCCGGAGTCACCCGAAACGGGCGTGTGCAGCAGCGTCGAGTACGCGACCGCGTCGACCGGATCGCCGGTCGGCCCAGCCAGGCCAGGTCGGCGCTCGATACCCGCCGCTTTGGCTGCGTCGACGATGTCTCCCGGCAGCGCGCCAGCGGCGACAGCCCCCGCGAGGGCCAACACCGGGTCGACCTCGGCGTCCGACGGGGCGACGGTCCGGGCGATTTCGTAGGCCAGCCGGCTGGCGACGCCGTCGACCCCGAGGGTCAGGTCGGCGTCCAGCGAGGGGCGTCCCAGCGCCAGCGCCAGGTCCGCGTCGGTGGCCCTGTCGGCACTCGACGGGAGAGCCGAGACCGTCGCCTGGAACGGAGTCCCGGTGGCGTCGAGTGCGTCTGTGAGGACGCCCAGCGCGGCGAGGGCGTCGCCGTGTGCGGCCCCGATCAGCCGGACGAACTCGGCGTCGCGGAGGCTCGCGGCGACGACCGCGCCGGGGGCAGTCCCGTCCGATCGCGAGGTGGTCGACATCTACAGGAGGCGTTTGGCGGTGTCGTAGCTGTAGGTAAAGTCCTCGTCGAGTTCGTCGCCGCGGTAGTAGTCGGCGAGGCGTCGGATCTTCGACTGCGTGTTCTGGAGTGCGCGCTTGTTCTGGTAGTCGGTCGGATTCTCCTCCATGTGGTCCCGGAGGCGGACGGCCTGCTCCATGAGATTGCGCAGGTCCTCCGGAACGTCGGGGTCGGCGTCGTGGTCCGCGAGGATCTCGGTGATTTTCTTGCCAGTCGCGAGCGAGACGTCCGGGACCGGCGTGCCCATGACGCCCTCGTCTCGGAGCGTCCGTCCGATCGCGCTGGGGCTGTGGCCCTGTTCGGCGAGGTCGACGACGCGCTGTTCGATCGCGTCCTCGTCTACGTCGCTCCACTCCGGTGGGTCGTCGGCCGCGGGCCTGTCCGAACCGGACGACCCGCGGCGGCGTGAGTGCATTCGTGCCATAGTTGGGTTGGAACTGCATGGACCGCTCCGTGATCCGCCATCGCTGCCGCGTGCGTCGGATGACGCGAACACGAACGCAATCCCGAGCCGCCCAAGCGGACGGCGGTGTCAGATTTGCGGCCGTGTGTTCCCATCTCTACTCTTTCTGTCGTGCCTGTTAACGGTTTCTGTCTCCGCTCGACCCGAGTATCGGTTCTGATATTTTAGCCAGTTACCTTATTTACGAAGAGATTATAGGAGAGGGTCATGGCGTCTTTGTCGAGACTCCCGGATCCGCGCCGCCTCCGGGCACAGGCACCGCTCGTAGGGGTGGTACTGGTCTTCGGGATGGTGATTGCTGGCTCTGTCCTCGTCGTGGTGCTGGGTTCGGGCGCCATCACGGACTCCCAGGAGCGCCTCTCCGAGCAGCGCACAGAGAAGGCAATGACGCAGTTCGACTCGAAGGCGGGGCTGGTCGCGCTGGGCAACACCGACCTCCAGCAGGTCTCGTTTGGCACCGGCCGGGCGGCCAACTACGAGGTACAGAACGGGAGCGGGTGGATGCGGATAACCGTCGAGAACCAGACCGACGGGACCACGACCGAACTGGTCAACGAGTCTCTCGGCAAAGTCACCTACGAGACACGGGACAATACCATCGTCTACCAGGGTGGTGGCGTCTGGAAGACCGCCGGCGGCAACGCCAGCGTGATGGTCTCGCCCCCGGAGTTTCACTTCCGGGACGGGACGCTCACGCTCCCCGTGGTGAACGTCACCGGCGATCCCACCCTCGGCGACCGGGCGCACATCCAACACGAAGAGACGATACAGAAACATCCCAACGCCACCACCAACGACGTGAATCCCCTCGAGACTCACCTCGTCAAAGTGACCGTCAAAAGCGACTACTACCAGGGCTGGGGCCAGTACTTCGAGGAGCGGAC
>CAYYHG010000135.1:0-7994 GCA_964471665.1 uncultured Halobacteriales archaeon
ACCGACCCGATTGTGTCGTTCGTCGACCGGTCTCGTCGGACAGCCACTGGAGAGTGACGTATACCAGATTGACGAGAGCGAGTCCGTCCGGAAAGCAGAAGTCGATGAGGATGTCAAAAAGTCACGCCTCCAGGGGCTGAAAGACCGACTGGCAGCGAGCGAAGAGGGAGAAACCGACGACCTGTGACGGGAAATCGAAGAGCTCGGAAACCGTATCGACGACCTCACCAGTTTCAGTACCGGAACCCAGATGCAGGGGTAGCTCGAACCCGCTTTCTTAGTTCAGCGTAAATCTGTGGTATACACTATCCGCCGACGTCGGTCTTCACGACCATCGCTGGCCGGGAGGTGACTCGGAGGACACGGTCAGTGACACTCCCCAGAAGGGAGCGATACTCGTCCGGTCGACGTTTGGTTCCGAGCACGATCAGATCGACGTCGGTATCGTCGGCGTACGTGACGATCGTCTCGGCGGGGTGGCCGTAGTGTATCGCCTCAACGACTTCCACGCTGGCCTCCGACGCCCGCGTACTGATCTCCGAGAGCGTCTCTTCGGCGTGTTTCTCGAGACTGTGTTCGGGCCCCTCGGCTTCATCGACGTATTCCTCGCTACTGTATGCAGTCACAACATCCTCGTCGACGACGTAGAGTACGTGCAGGACGGCGTCGTGAGCGTCTGCAAGAGCGATCGCGTGCGATTCCGCCTCGTCAGACGCAACAGTCCCGTCTGTCGAAAGCACAATCTGATCGTACATTCGGTCTAATTTCGACGGACAATCGAATAAAACCGGCTCCCGATTCCTGACAATCGGGAAAGACGGCGGGTCCGTCAGGTCCAGTCGATATCCAATCCCGCGCCGATCCTCCCAGCAGTGAGCGAAACGCAGGTCGACGGTTCTCGTTTCGCGATCCCCTCGGGCATCACTATGAGACGACGGTGGGCCGTCGAGACGCTTCTGAACGAAGGGCGCGCACACAGCACCGAACCAAACATCGTAGTTGTCGGCGCTCCAACGGGCGAGTATGCGCGACACACTCGTCATTGGTGGAGGGGTAGCTGGACTCCAGGCTGCCGTGTTCACTGCCAAAGCAGGGCTGGACACACTCGTTTTGAGCGGCGGTGAGCCGCTGGTGTGCAGCACAGACAAGATTCAAAACCTCGTTACGCGAGACCGGATTGCCGGCGACGAGATCATCGAGACCGGTCGAGAACGGGTTCGGGCGTTCGGTGGTGACATCCAAGAAACCACCGTGACCAGTCTCGCCCGGGAGGAGACGCCGGACGCGTTCACTGTCACGACGGAGGACGCCGGAACGTACAGTGGCGAGACTGTCATCGTTGCGACAGCCGACGAGTTCGGTTTTCTGGAGCCCCTGAGTGACGAAATCGAGTACACGAGCGGGCGAGACGGCGAGTTCACGATGGAAAAGCACATCGAGACTGACGAGGCCAATCGGGCGACAGACAACGTGTACGTCGCAGGACTGGCCAACACGTGGGAGTACCAGACCGCGGTAGCGATGGGCGACGGCGCAAAGGCAGCTGTCAGCCTCATCAGCGACCGCCGCGATGAGGCGTATATCGACCACGACTGGTGACTGGCGTTTCCAACCTCTCATAGTGATTGCTGTAAGCCATTACCGGATTGACCGCAGGACGTGACGCGGTCAAAACGGTAAATCGTTACAGCAATCACTATCATACTGTCGGCTAACAGAAGGGATGTCGGTCGGCGTGTTCTCGGCACAACACTCATTGGTTTACACCGCTACGCACACATACTGAGATGGATCCGCTTGATAAAGTACGGAAGAAGTACGCGACGAGCCAGGCGCTCATGGACCAGATCAGGTACACCGCCGAGTCGCTGAGTCTGCAGTTCGACCAGTGGGGCGAGCAGTACGTGACCGGTCCCAGTCTCTACTTTTTGATTGTCGCCGAGATGAACTTTGACGGATATACCGATCCACTCGGCGAAAACGAGTGGCCGGTCAACCGGTGTAAGATCGTCAGTGACTCGCCGGGCACGTTCACAGACGTCGCCCGAGATGTCGCGTTCACCCGGGACGGGGCCGTCATCGTGACCGCAGACGGAACCATTCAAGAACAGATGGTTCGCGTCCGCAGTCCCTCCCGGAAAGAGCTGCCGGGCATCGACGAACTCCAGTACGCCGACTGGATGGGAACCAAACACCTGAGTGCGCTGGAAACATCACTCCGTGAGGATGTCATCTGGGCGATCACGCTCAGCGAAGAAGACGGGCGCGTCACCACGTTTCTGGAGGGCACGTACCAGGACTATCCCCGCGACAAGATTGGCGGACGCTGGCGGCCCGACCAGTAGACGGGCCACGCAGACACGCGCGAAAGCCACGCCCGAACTCGTCTGTCGGCTGTCTAACCAATCCAGTCCGGCGTTCCGTACCGGCGAGACCTGCCCGCGACCGACCGAAGATTAACTGTCCGACGGTGCGTATCCGGCGTATGACACAGCGTGTGGCGGGTCACGACTGTCGTTTCCTGACCGAAATCGTCCCGGCCGAGCGCGTCGACTTCGAGGAGTCTCGCCGCGAGGAGTTCGCCCTCGACGCGAGCCCGCACGAACCTGTCCTGCCCGAGGCCGTCGTCTGGCCACACTCGACCGAGGAGGTGTCGGGGGTTCTCGCCGAGGCGAACGAGCGCGGCGTGCCGGTGACACCGTGGTCGGGCGGGAGCAGTCTCGAGGGCAACGCCATCCCGTCGGCGGGCGGAATCGTCCTGAACACCGCCGAGATGGACAGCGTCTCGGCCACCCCGGCGGATCTGCAGGCGACCGTCGGTCCCGGCGTCGTCTACGACGACCTCAACGACCGACTGGCGAAGCACGGTCTGCGGTTCCCGCCGGGCATCTCGAGCGGTGACGTCGCGACCATCGGCGGGATGATCGCGAACAACGCCAGCGGATTCAACGCCGTCAAGTACGGCGAGACGCGCGACCACGTCCGGCGACTGGAGGTGGTCCTCCCCGACGGAGAGGTCATCGAGTGTGGCCGCGGCGTCGTCAAGACGTCCTCCGGGTACAGCCTCAAGGACCTGTTTGTCGGCAGCGAGGGGACGCTGGGTGTCGTCACCGAAGCCACCATCGCCGTCAGCGGCGTCCCCGAGATAAAGCGGGCGGCACTCGTCACCTTCCCGTCGGACGTCGCGGCCACGAGCGCGGTCGCGGAGATGATCGGCTTCGGACTCGAACCCGCCGCGATCGAGTACGTCGATACGCTCACGGCCGAGATGATAAACGACTACCGCCCGGCGGTGTCTCTCCGCGAGGAACCGACGCTCGTCCTGGAGTTCCACGGCAACACCTCGGGGATCGACGAGGACGTCGCCTTCGCCCGCGACATCTGCGAGGACAACGACGCCACGGACTGGGAGGCGGCCGACCAGGACGCGATGGACCGGATCTGGCAGGCCCGCCGGGACGCTCTCCCCGCGTACCGCGCCTACGAGACAGACACGGAGACGGCGCTGCTCGGGGACATCGTCGTTCCCATCTCCGCCTATCCCGACATCGTCGCGATGATAAAAGAGGCCAGCGAAAAACTGGACCTGGTGGTGCCGTGTGTCGGGCACGCCGGCGACGGAAACCTCCACTTCACCCCGCTGGTCGTTCCTGACGACGAGGACGCGGTCGCGCGTGCCCACGAGTTCAACGACCGGGTGATCGAGCGGACCCTCGAGTTGGGAGGGACGGCCACCGGCGAACACGGCGTCGGCGTCGGCAAGCGGAAGTTCATGCGCCAGGAACACGGCGGCGCGGTTGACCTGATGGCTGCGATCAAGGAGACGATCGACCCGAACGGGATCATGAATCCCGGGAAGGTACTGCCCGAGGACTGATACTGCCGGGTGACTCGAAGGACACGAACCAGCCCATCCAGATGGTGAAGATCACGAGCCAGACGCCGTACTGGACGAGACGAACGCTCACAGGAATGCGACGGCGACCATCGCGACCAGGATCGAGAGGGTCAAAAGCGCCTGGGCGAGGGCGGAGGCGAACAGGCCGAGCACGTACGCGCCGGCGGCGGCCGCGCCGGCCCTGGCGTCGCGACCCCTGATGTACTCGACGAGAAAGACGGTTCCGGCGGCACCGACGAGTACGCCCACCGGTCCGGCGACGAAAAGCAGGACAAGAGCGACTGCACCGGCGGCGAGCGCCGACGTCGTCGACGCACCACCGACGCGAGCGGCGACGAGACCCCCGAGCCAGTCTGCGAGCAACGCCAGCCCGGCGGTCAGCACGAGCGCCACGAGCACGACCGTTCCCGGTTCGGTGAACCCGGTGTGCCACCAGTAGACGACCACACCGGCAAGCGACAGGAGCGGGGCAGGCACGCCGGGGAACACCGCGCCGACGACGCCCGCGACGAGCAAGAGGAAGGCAGCGGCCGTCACGAAATCGACTCCCGGGAGGTGGACCGCGGTCAGGGCTGCACTCATTCGAGGCGCTCCCGATCCGCTGTCACCCAGGGATCGCCGTACAGATCCACGAGCGGCTCGATGGCAGCGCCGAACGCGCGCATACACTCCGCGTGGCTGTCGAAGCCCAGTTCGTCGGCCACCTCGCCCCAGGGCTGGGCCTGGAGTGCCTTCCGGACGAGGAGACGCTCTTGGCGCCCCGAGAGCGCGTCGGCGGCAGGGTCGACGAGGTGTCGCGTCGCGAGCCGCCGGGCCGGGCGGGGGGCCGTGTCGAAGATGGGCCCACCTCCCGAGAGGCCGGCCGCGAGGCGCCACTCGAACGTCGAAAGATCGACCGCGGGCGTGGCGTCGGTCGCCCGCAGTGTGGCGCGAACGACGTCGGGATCCAGTTCCGAGAGCGGGTCCGCGAGTGTCGACGGGACGCGCTCGCAAAACCAGGTGGCGTGCCTGTCGTGCAGATCCCGCCCTGCCGGGGAGAGCGGGTCGAGCATGAGTGCGGAGTGTTCGCCGCTCGTCTCGTTGCGCGACGTCGACAGGTGGACCGTCCGGAAGTCGTTCCCGGCCCAGAACTCGATCAGGTCGGGCGTCGCGCCGTACCCGACCCCGAGCCAGTCGACGCTGTCGCCCACCTCACCGCGGATCTCCTCTACGAGTCGCGACCCCAGCCCCCGCGATCGGACGGCGTGGTGGGTGGCGACGCGCATCACGCGGTAGCCGACGGGGTCGCCGGCCGCCTCGTCGCGCAGCTGCGAGGTGAGCACGTCCGGGAGCATGTTGCCACGCACGCGTTCGCCCTCGTACATGCGCGCCCGACGGTCGGCAGAAAGGCCACCCTCCCGGGCGAGTAGCGCAACCGAGACCACGTGTCCGTCGTGGACGAGCGCCCGCGCGGTGACGTTGGGTGCGTCGAGCAACCGCGCGATGTCGTCGGGCTCGGTCCGGTAGTGGGCCAGCACGAGCAGACCGAACACCTCCCGGAGCAGTCTCTCGTCGGCGATCATATCCGAGGCAGAGAGGCGCCGATACGAGACGGTCGACGGCGTCGCGCCGGCGACGAGCGATTCGACTGCGGGCCGGGCGTCGAGACAGAGCGCGCGGACGGCCCACACCTCGACTGGGTCCCCGGGCGCGTACCGGATGGGGTCGTCCAGGCGGACGTCGGTGACAGCGTGGGTACTCTCGGCCAGTCGCTCGCGGAACCGCACCGAGAAGCCCCGGCCGGCGCCCTCGTAGCCGTGGATGGTCGTCGTGAACGCGACGGCGCCGGCCGTCAGGAACCGCTCCAGCAGTCCGACCGGCAGCGCGGCCGCCTCGTCGACGAACACGCAGTCGGGGTCGTCCGGGAGGTCGGCGGCCGCGGCCGGACGTTCGAACCGGACGCGACCCGTCGCTGTCTCGACGCGGCGTGGGTCCGTCTCGCGGTCGCGTGCGCGGAGGTCGTCCGTCGCAGCGAGGAGGTCGACCGCCCGCGCGAACAGTTCGGCGGCGTTCCGGTAGGCTGGCGCGGCCACGAGGACGTCGTTGCCTTCGAGGGCAAGCGACGCGGCGGCGAGTCCGGCGGCGCTCGACTTGCCCCGTCCGCGGTCCGACTCGATGACCACCGCCTCGTCGCTGTCCCGCAGCCGTTCGAGCGCCCGGACGGCGTCGACCTGGTCGTCTGTCCTGCAGGCCTCGTAGGCCGCGACGGAAAAGCGGTGTTGGTCGGGCAGAGTCGGGTCGTTCCGGGGGAGTCTCGGCGGTCCGTCGACGACGCCCGCTTTCTCGACAGTCCCGGTGTCGACGTCGACGACGCCGACGCCACGGTGAACGCGGAGCGTCCAGACGAGGCGGCGCCGGAAGTAGCCGATCACCTGGTCGCGCTCGAAGGGCGGGACCGCCAGCGTCGTGTCGAAGTCGTCTCGCCTGTCGGGCCACGCGTCGAGTGGCGGCGTCAGCAACACGAGGAGGCCGCCGCCGTCGACCGCACCGACCGCCCGTCCCAGGGCGTTGGGGCGACACTCGTCGTGACAGTCGAGGACGACCGCCTGCTGTGTGGTCCCCAGGAGTCTGTGAGCCCGTCGGGGCGCGATGCGTTCGCAGGACAGCGCCTCGGCGTGGCCGACGTACCGGGTACCCTCGAGCGGGACGTCGGCAGCTTCGAGGGCACCGGCCGCGCGGTCCCGGGTCGCCGCGGGGTCGCCGGCGAGAACGAGCACCCGCCGCTCGTCGGCACGGCGGGCGTCCCTGGAGAGGCGGCGAGCGAGGTCCATGCGGGTTTCTCGCCGTCGAGGGCCAAGGACACTCCGGTTCGTCGCCGTGTGGAGACGTGCCACGCGAGTAACTGCTTCGAAACTGCTTTACGGGCAGATGCGCCAGTAGGACGTACAGCCTGCGCCGGGTCGATGACGCTCCCAGCCCCCACAGGACTCTCATACGGCCGGATGTAGCCAGCTACCGGGTACGCGGTCCAGACCGGCACAGCCTCTCCGGCCGTATCAGGCATCGTGCCCGCGGGACCTCCCGCGAGGGCGGGGGAGCGCGAGCCCGAGCGCGGGAGGTGATCATCCATGCCAGTGTACGTTGACTTCGACGTACCGGCCGACCTCGAGGACGACGCGCTCGACGCGCTCGAGGTCGCCCGGGACACAGGAACAGTAAAGAAAGGAACGAACGAGACGACCAAGGCTGTCGAGCGGGGCAACGCCCGCCTGATCCTGGTCGCCGAGGACGTCCAGCCCGAGGAGGTCGTGATGCACCTGCCCGAACTGGCCGTCGAGAAAGACGTGGCCTACGTCTTCGTCGGCGCACAGGACGATGTCGGCCACGCTGCCGGCCTCGAGGTGGGAAGCGCCGCCGCGGCCATCGTCGACCCTGGCGAGGCCGAGACGGACGTCCAGGACATCGCCGACAAGGTCGAGGAACTCCGCTGAGGTGATCTGAATGAGTACGTCCAGACATTCCTGCTCGCGTCGCGACGCGGGCTGTGACTGGTCTCCACACACTCACCACTGGGGGTGGTTCACATGAGTGCAGACGAGACCGAAGACGACGGCGGATCCACGCCTGCGGAGGTCATCGAGGTCGTGGGCCGGACGGGGATGCACGGCGAGGCCATGCAGGTCAAGTGCCGCATCCGCGAAGGCGAGAACAAGGGCCGGATCATCACGCGGAACGTCCTCGGTCCGGTCCGCGAGGGCGACGTCCTGCAGCTCCGCGAGACCGCCCGCGAGGCCGACACCATCGGAGGGCAATAATGCCACGAACACGCGAGTGTGACTTCTGTGGGGACGACATCGAACCCGGCACGGGCACGATGTTCGTCCGCACGAACGGCACCACGATCCACTACTGCTCCTCGAAGTGCGAGAACAACCACGACCTCGGTCGCGAGGCGCGCAACCTCGAGTGGACCGAGGCGGGCCGCCCCGAAGAAGTCGAGACCGGGGAACCGACTCCGGAAGCCGGGGCCGAAGAGACCGAACCCGAACCCGAATCCGGGACTGAAGAACCGGTCGCGCCCGATCTCGAAGCCGCCGAAGACGAGACTGTCGACGAG
>CAYYHG010000136.1:0-7987 GCA_964471665.1 uncultured Halobacteriales archaeon
CGAGGACCTGTCCGCTGTTCGTCACGGTCAGTTCGAGCGTGGTCTCCTCGCCGGGGGTGACCGTGTCCTCTTCCAGAACCACGTCCAGGTCCGGCGAGCCGACGACGTCGGCCATCACCACGCCGGGAACGATACCGGACAGCGCCAGTACGAGCAGCACGTAGGCGTATTTCATACGCGTGATCGTTCGTCCCGTATCAGTATCAATCCGAAAGCACTGTTACACCGCCTGAAACACTGCTGTCAGGCTGTTGGTACTTGCCACTCGATTGTGAGCTCGCGGTCGGGGAAGCGAGGCGTTGAGACGGTCTCGAACGTGCTGTCCGCGGCACGGTCCGTGAGAGGGGCAGCGATGAGTAGGCGGGCCACGTCAGCCCGTGAGATGGCCCCGTAGAGCTTCGCTCCCGGCTCCGCGACGGTCACACTGTCAGTTCGTTGCCCGTGTGTCAGGACACCTGGTCGGAAAATCGTGTGTCGAACCGGTGCCGCTCGTAGGGCTCGCTCTGAGGCGGCCTTGGCCCGCTGGACTGGCCCGATTGCAGCATTGAATGCGCTGGCGAGTTTGCTTGCCGGCTCGTCTCCGACGCCGAGTGCCGACTCCATTACGAATGCTTCGACCGCTGTGGCACTTGCGGCGTCTAGCAAGTTTCGGACGCCCGCCCCGTCGACGAGCTGGTCGGCCGTCCATACCGCCACGGGGCTGGATCCGACAGCACTGATGACGACGTCGACGCCGTCGAGCGCCCCCACGAGGTCGGTGGGTGCCAGCAGGTCATCGACGACGACTTCGTCGGCGCCGGCGTCCTCGAGTTCCGATCGCGCATTCGCTGACCGTGTGAGTGCGCGGACGGTCGGTGGGCGCGGCGCAAGCAAGCGGAGAACCTCTCGGCCAGTCCCGCCACTGGCACCGGCGACGAAAACGCGGTCGTACGCGCGTGACTCCATAGGGGTACACGGGCCCGAAGACGCAAAATCCCGACGGGTAGTGTCCGTCTGTGCGGGTGGTGATGATGGTGATTTATAATGATGTAGACGTAGAAACGATTGATGTCCGAAATCCGCCTCTCGGAGACGAGGGATCTGTTCAGCAAGGAGTTGACGTTCCCGGCAACTTGCGATGAGGTCATACAGACATGTGGTGACGTCGTGTTGCAGGCCCCGGGTGGGGACAACGAATCGATCGGTGACGTGCTCGGCCGGTGTGAATCCACGGAGTTCACTTCGACGGACGAACTGGTGGACACGCTCGTGATGTATGTCAGCGAGAGCTACGTCGGGCGGACCGGGTACGACGACCGCGGGTCGAATCCGACGTACGATGACGAGGTGTCTCTATGATAGACACGACGGTCATTTCTGGCGTCCCCGGCGTCGGTGCGTCGGAGGTTTGCCGGCTCGCCAGACAACAGCTCGGAGACGCGTACAAGCTGCTGAACTTTGGGGACGTCATGCTCGAGGAGGCCATCGCCCAGGAGCTCGTCTCCAGGCGTGCCGACCTCGGAACGCTGTCACGCCAGGAGATCCATCGACTCCAGCGCCGGGCCGGGGAGTTCATCGCCTCGGCGGCCCGGACGAACGCCGTCCTCGTCAACACGCACTTCGCGGTGGCGACCGCCCACGGATTTCTCCCGGGTCTCCGCGCGGAAGTTCTGGCGGATCTCGACCCGACACGACTGGTCCTCGTCGAGGCAAACGCCGAGACGATTGCCGACCGTCGCCAGACTGTCGACCACCGGGAGTACCGTGAACAGGGCGTCCGCGCGATCGACCTCCACCAGGACCTGAATCGCGCGGCAGCGATGCACCACGTACTCGATACGGGTTGTCCGGTTCGCCTCGTCGAAAACGAGACCACGCCAGACGAGGCGGCGGAGACCCTGGCGAGGATCGTCACCGAGGGCGACCCGCAGTAATCCGTGTGGGGGCCAGGTTATGTGGGTGTGAGTGTCCGGATATCGCCAGAGGGCGTCGCACTCTCGTGTTCGGCGCAGAGCCGGCGATTCTCGTCCGGGGTCTTCACACGCTGGTCTTGTAGGTTCCGAAAGACATCCTCCATCAGATCCTCAAACTCGAACCCCGAGAGAGGTCGTCCAGCAGTTCCGCGTCGCTCATCGTGCCCCCATGTCACGCGCCCATCAAATGCGCTTGCGTCAGTCGGGATGTTCGAACCGCTACCGCGACCTTTTTCGCCGGCGAATCCCAACGATCGCGTATGTCCGCGCTCCGAGACGCGTTGCGAGACCTGCCAGACGCCGTGTACGGCGATCTGCTGGAGGAAGACGACGCGTACCTGTTGATAGTCGACCTGCCGGGAGCGACCGCCGAGACTGTCGACGCGCGCGTCGAAGGCGGGAGACTCACCATCGAGGCACGCCGCGAGAAGGACATCCCCCACGAGTTCCAGTACGTGGACGAGGGGCGTGCGCTCTTCCTGGACGCAGAACTGCCCCTCCCGCCGGACGCGACCGGCGCGGACGCCGGGGGAGCCGTCGAGCAGGGTGTGCTCGAACTCCGCCTCCCGAAACAGTCCGCCGCGCCGGGGACGTCGATCCCGATTGACGGCTGAGGGCGAACGGTGAATCTCCGTGCGTACTGGCGGTTCGTCATCGTCGCCTGGCAGTTCCTCCCCCTGATCCTCGCGTACGCTCGCGATCGGCGACGGTTCCTCCTCTTCGGGCGGTCCCGGCAGGTCACGCCCGAACAGCGCCGCGAGCGTGCGGCCTCGCTTCTGGACTCGCTTCTGACTCTCGGGCCGACGTTCATCAAACTCGGCCAGCTCCTCTCGACCAGACCGGACATCCTGCCCCCGGAGTACATCGACCAGTTCACCAAGCTCCAGGACCGGGTCCCGCCGGCCGACTGGTCGGACGCGAAGGTCGTCCTCGAGTCGGAGCTGGGTCCCGTCGAGGACCGGTACGTGGACTTCGACACCGACGCTATCAGCGGCGCGAGCCTGGGACAGGTCTACTTCGCCCGGGTGGACGGGCAACCGGTGGCCGTGAAGATCCGCCGGCCTGGCGTCGAGGACCTCGTCGAGGCCGACCTCCGTGTCATCCGGTGGTCGCTGCCGATCCTGATGTACTTCGTCGACGAGGCGCGGTCTTTCTCTCTGGAGACGCTGGCCGACGAGTTCGCCAAGACGATCCGCCAGGAGATGGACTACGAGCGGGAAGCCCGGATGCTGGCCGAAATCAGGGAGAAGTTCGCGGACGACGGGGACATCTGTATGCCGGAGGTCATCGAGTCCCACTCGACGGGGCGTGTGCTCACGATGGAGTACGTTCCGGGGACGAAGATCAGCGACGTCGACGAACTCGACGCGAAGAACATCGACCGCTCCCAACTCGCCGAGACGCTCCAGCGGACCTACCTCAAGATGATCATCGACGACGGCGTCTTCCACGCCGACCCCCACCCCGGGAACCTCGCCGTCCAGGAAGACGGGACCCTCGTCTTCTACGACTTCGGGATGAGCGGCTACGTCGACCCGTTCATCCAGGACCGGATCGTCGACTTCTACGCCGCCGTCGCCAGCCAGAACATCGACGCCATCCTCGATACACTCATCGAGATGGGCACCCTCTCCCCGGACGCCGACAGGCAGGTGATGGGCGACGTGATGGAGCTGGCCATCGCGGACGCCCGCGGCGAGGACATCAAACAGTACCGCGTCCAGCAGATCGTCCAGCAGGTCGAGGACACCATCTACGAGTTTCCCCTGCGGTTGCCCTCGAATCTCGCCCTCGTCTTGCGGGTCGCGACCGTCGTCGAGGGGGTCTGCGTGACGCTGGACCCCGATTTCGACTTCATCGACGTCGCGACCGGCTACCTCCGCGAACAGGGGTACATCGAGGAGGGCGTCCGGGACTTCGTCGAGGACCGGGTCACCGAAGTGCGTGACGCTGCCGAGTCCATCGTGCGTGTGCCGCCGAAACTGGAGAACACGCTCGACCGCATCGAGCGCGAGGACCTCCACGTCCGGGCCGACATCGAGGACTCGGACAACCTCTTCGACCAGTTGGCCGCGCGGATCGTCCTCGGCATGGGACTCGCGGCCGGATCGGTCTCGACGGCCGTCCTCCACGCGTTCTCGACCGTCGAGGCCACTGCCGTCGCGGGTGTCGCAACGGCGGTCGTGATCGCGCTCCTCTATCGCTCGTTTCGCAAGCAGCGTGGCATCCGCGCCCAGCCACAGTTCACCCGCCAGAACCTCCGGGAGCGCCAGGACGAAGGCGAGGACGGCGGTGCACTCGGCTTTGGCGACGCTGCTGTCGGCGACAGAGAACTCTCCGTTGTCGACGACGAGGAGTCGGGCTGACAGCGACGACTGTGACCGTTTTCCAGGCCGACCACCGCTACATTCCAAACAGTTTATACTCGCAGGTGGACAACCCCGGAACATGGCAAGACAGCAGAGGGAGATCCGCGACCTCGACGAGGGGAAGTACGTGATGATCGACGACGCCCCCTGTCGAATCACTGCCTACAGTACCGCCAAACCGGGCAAGCACGGCAGCGCGAAGGCCCGCATCGAGGCCTCGGGTGTCTTCGACGGCAAGAAGCGCTCGCTCTCACAGCCCGTCGACGCGAAGGTGTGGGTCCCGATCATCGAGCGCAAGCAGGGGCAGGTCATCGACGTCCGAGACGGCGAGGTACAGTTGATGGACCTCGAAACCTACGACAACTTCGTGATGCGCGCCGACGACGACACCCTCGAAACCGACGACGAAATCGAGTTCCTCGAGTACGAGGATCAGCGCAAAGTCGTCTGATGTTCCCCGGCGCGGCGGCCGACAGGGACAGAGCCGACTACGCGGTCGTCGGCGCGCCACTCGACGCCTCCACGACGGGCCGGCCCGGCACCCGGTACGGTCCGCGGGAAATCCGCCAGGCCGCCGCCGCGTTCGAGGATTACGACCACCACACCGGCCTCGCCTTCTCGGGGCTGTCCGTCCACGACGCTGGCGACGTCGAACCGACCGACGACGTCGAAGAGTACCTGATCTTCCTCGAAGGGACGCTGCGCGAGTACCGCGAGGAGGGCGTCGTCCCGCTGCTGGTCGGCGGCGAACACACCGTCACGGTCGCGGCCGTCCGTGCGCTCGAACCCGACGCAGTCGTCTGTCTGGACGCCCACCTCGATCTGCGCGAGTCCTACGCCGGCAACCCGCTGAGCCACGCGACCACGCTGCGACACGCCCTGGACGCGGGCGCGGAGGTCGTGATCCTCGGCGCGCGCGCCGGCGCCAGGCCGGAGTGGGAGCGTGCCGACCGCGGGGACGTGACCCTCGTCGCCCCCGACGACGTCCCCGACTGGGATCCGGACCTCCCCGGGCGGGTCTACCTGAGCGTCGACGTCGACGCCGCCGACCCCGGGTTCGCGCCCGGAACGGGGACGCCGGAACCGTTCGGGCTGTCGCCCGCGACGATGCACGAGGTGGTGCGCGGCGTCGCGCCGGACGCCGTCGGGTTCGACGTCGTGGAGGTCAACGACCGCGACGACGGGCAGGCGGCGACGCTGGCGACGAAACTCCTGCGCGCGTTCGTCTATGCCCACGCCGACGGGTAGGGCCGTGGCCTTTTTTTCCGGCGGGGTGTACCCTCCGGTCATGGACCACCTCTCCTCGTGTTACTTCTGTGGAGCAGCCCTGGAGGACCCGCTCCAGGACTACCGCGTCGTTCCCGCGGAGTTGCGAGACAGCGACGACGTGACGACCGCGACGCTGTGTCCGTCCTGTCACGCCAAGCTCGAACGCCTGCTCGGGCCGGTCGTCGAGGCTGCGGGTGCCCAGGGGGCGACGCTCGAGACACGCGTTGCCGACCGGCAATCCGCCGCCGAGCACGACGAGACCCCGGCCGACCCCGACGACACGCCCGGCGAAGGGACGCCAACTGGCGACGGATCCGACGCAGTCGAACCGGAAGACGACAACAGGGCCGAGCTCGTCGACGTCGAAGCGAACCTCGTGGACATCGACGACGATCCACTCGCCGAGAGTGACACGTCCGGAGACGACACGGGGGAAGCGACAGACACCGGCGCGTCCGACCACCGCCAGCCCACAGAGAGCGACGGGGAGGCGAGCGACCACGACGCCGCACCGGACACTGCGGGTGTGGGAAACGACGACGGTCAGTCGGAGACGTCCGACGGGGACGACGCGACCGTACGGGTCACCCACACCAGCACGGACGAGAGGGACGACGAGGGCGACAGTGACGCGGGCGCGGACGACGAGCAGGCCGCCGACTCCGACGGGGACACGGCACAGACGACAGTCTCGGCCCTGGAGTACAACAGAGTGATGCGGCTCCTCCAGAACCGGGAGTTTCCTCTCGACCGGGCGGAGATCCAGACCGTCGCCGCGAACGCCTACGGTCTGGCAGAACACGAGTGTGCGGAGGTGATCGACCTCGCGATCGACCGCGGGCTCATCGCAGAGCAGGACGGCCAACTGACGCGGCCGGAGTAGGCGGGTTCGGTCCGCGAGACACGCGCGGAGGTGGGGTGGGACAACACCTACGGTGGGCCCGGGCGAACGGTGGGTATGCGCTGTTCGGAACTCTGTACCCGCCTGGACGAGCGGCTGGACACGGCCGCGTACGCAGACGTCGACGCGAGCGCGAACGGACTGCAGGTCGGGCTCGCGGCGTCGGACGTCGACCACGTGGCCTTCGCGGTGGACGCAGCCGCCGCGACCATCGAGCGCGCTGCCGGCGCGGGAGCCGACCTGCTCGTGACCCACCACGGCCTCTCCTGGGGCGGCATCGACCGCGTGACCGGCACTCACTACCGGCGGATCGCGCCGCTCGTCGAGGCCGACCTGGCGCTGTACGTCTCGCACCTCCCACTGGACGGCCACCAGAAACTCGGAAACGCCGCCGGCGTCGGCGACGTCCTCGATCTGGACAGCCGCGCGCCCTTCGGCCGACTCGGCGGCGAGCACATCGGCCAGCGCGGCGAGGCGACGACCCCATACACCGTCGCCGAACTCCGCGAGACCCTCGCGTCGACACTCGATACCGGCGCCGGGGCGGTCCGGACGCTCGACTTTGGCCCGTCGACGGTCCGCGACGTGGCCGTCGTCACCGGCAGCGGGGCCGACTGGCTGGACGAGGCACTCGACGTCGGCGCCGACGCGTTCGTGACCGGCGAGGGAAAACAGAAACTCTACCACGAGGCCCGCGACGCCGGGATGAACGTCGTTCTGGCCGGCCACTACGCCACGGAGACGTTCGGCGTCCAGTCGCTGCAGGACCTCGTCGCGGAGTGGGGCCTCGAGACGACGTACATCGACCACCCGACTGGGCTGTGACCGGTCGCGAAGACGGGGTCTATCGTCCGAAGACCAGCGCGTAGTGGTGGGGCGGCAGGTCGACACGCCGGTCCAGCGTGAACTCGGCCGCTCGCTCGACGGCGTCTCGCGTCCGGTCGGGAGATAGCCGGCGGTCGGTCGGCGGGCCTCGGGGGCCGCCCGCGACGGCGGTATCCTCGCGCGGACGGGCGTCCCAGTTGACGACCACGAACCGACCCTCCGGGCGGAGCGCGTCGAACGCTTGCCGGACGACTCCCGCTCGCTGGTCGACGCCGTGGAACGTGTTCGCCAGCAAAACGATGTCGACCGGCTCCGGGAGGTGCTCCCGTAGCGCCCGTGCGTCGCCGTGTACGGGCGCCACGTTCTCGATTTTCTGCTGGTCGGCGAGACTGGCGAGTTCGTCGAGCAACGACTCGTCGAGGTCGAGTGCGTACACGGGCGCCGGGTCGGTGATCCGCGCGGCGGGGAGCGCGAAGTACCCGTTGCCGGAGCCGACCTCCGCGAGCGACCGACCAGCCTCGACACCCAGCCGCCGCAGCGTCGCCCCGGGTGTCGGCCACAGCTTCCCCCACCAGTCCCAGTCGGGCTGGCGCGTGTTCCGGAACCGTTCCATGGAGAACACCGACACGGATCACGCATAAATCCACGGGACGATTCGAGAACCGACGTCA
>CAYYHG010000137.1:0-7918 GCA_964471665.1 uncultured Halobacteriales archaeon
AACGAGTTCATCTAGCGGCGGTGTCATACTGCCGGCCACAAGCCCGTGAGTAATTTCGATCCCCCGTGGGGTCGAATACCTCCACGTAGTTGTGGCCGGCAGTACCAGGACAACTCGACAGGGGGTCTCGCAGGGATGGCTACCTGTACACCGGACTGTCCACACTGACCCACTCGAGGCCCGCAGCCTCCAGCGCGTCACGCAACACATGATCCGGGTCGCCCGCAGTCCGGAGGGTATTGGACTGGTGTTTGACCGGCCGCACGATCGGATACTCGCGGTGATGGTGGAGATGAATCCGATTCTCGGAACCCTCGAACGTGTAGCAGTGGTGCTGGCACTCGCCACACCCCGGGTTGAACCGGTTCTTGGCGAGATTGAACAGCTCCCAGCTGTAGCCGGTGTCAGTCTCGACGTACTTCACGGTGGAGAACAGGTGACCGTATCTGTACCCCGCGCTCTCGAGTGCGTCCCGCAGCGTGCTTTCGTCACTCCGGACCGTACCGACGTACTCCCTCCCGGCGGCCTGCTTCTCGCGGGTGAGCTTTCGAACGAACTTGCTTTTCCCGCCCGGCGGGTCCAACAGCGGGTACAGGCCACGGATCATCTCCACGTTCGGCCACACTGACGGTGGTCGATGTCGGTCGGTCCCGGCTCGGCCATCGAGACGACAACCGGACGCGCGACGACTGCCCGGACGGGGCTGGCTTGGTGGCTGTCTCTGTGCTCTGCCATACAATACACGACATTCCGACTGTCGAATAAAACAACTTTGGCCACCCGCACCGGCAGTTCTACGTCACAGAGCGGCTGTCGTCGACGACTCGCTCACGGGGTGTCGTCGGGTTCGCTCTCCACGGAGTCGTGGACATCGTACGTGCCGTCGTCGTACAGTTCCGCGTCGGTGGTTCGCTCGCTCCGCTCGAGCAGGTACGCGAACAGACCGAACAGCGGGACGAGAAAGACGACGGCCGCCCACTTGTGGCGATCCATCCCGAGTCGGCCGGCGTCGTAGACAGTCCCCGCCACGGCCGCGAGGTGCCAGGCCAGTGGAATCCCGACGAGGACCGCAAGCAGATAACGCATCAGTTACCACTCGGGAGCGGACGAGTAATATATTGTCGCTGACAGTGTCACACCGGGCAGTCGACGGGATGATGTTCGTCGCTCCCCGAGCACCTGCCATGGCAGACACCGAGACGCCAGACGGCTGGGCCGAGCAGGTGCGCGGGAACCGCGCCGAGAAAGACGATTTCTTCGCGGAGCACCGCCAGTCGCCGATCCCGCCAGAGGAGCGCGACGACTTCGACGGCCTCGCGTACTACGACCCGGACCCCGACTATCGGGTCGCGGCGACCGTGACCGTCCACGACGACCCCGAGCCGGTCGAGATGGACACCAGCGACGGTCGGGCTATCCAGTACCGCCGGGTCGTGACGTTCTCCGTTCCCCTCGGCGGCGAGTCACGGGACCTCCACGGCTACCGGCAGGACGGCGAGGACACCGAGAGTCTCTTCGTCCCGTTTCGCGACAAGACCACGGGACAACAGACCTACGAGGGCGGCCGGTACATGGAACTGGAACTGGACGGCGACCTGGTGGACGGCGACCGCGTGACGATCGATTTCAACCTCGCGTACTCGCCGTTCTGTGCGTACAGCGAGACCTTCGCCTGCCCGCTCCCGCCCGAGGAAAACTGGCTCGAGACGGCCGTCGAGGCCGGCGAACGGATCTCTCGATAGAGTCCCCCGCGTTCGACTGCCCGGGGGCTCTCCGGGCGATACGAACCAGCGGTGCAGAGAGTGCTGTCCACCCGGTCACGGTCCACTCGACCGATCGTGGACAGACTGGGTGTACGGGCGCCCGCACTCGCAACCGCGGCGGCGACGCTGGAGGCGGTCTGTCCCGTGCCACCCCGGCCGTCGGGACCGGCGCTCGGCGACAAACTATTCGGGCACGGACAGTTCTTGTCGAGAGATTTACGTGGATGCGAGCACAAGTGATGGGCATGCCGCGACGTGCCGGCTCACAGGTCCGAACCGACCGCCAGGGAGTCTGCCGCGTGACCGGCACGTGTTGTCCGTGAGTTTTTTTCGCCGCCCGGCTCCCAGTCGGGTGGCCTCTCTCACGCACAGCCTCCGACCGAACTCCACTACACTGACACCCCACACATGATCACAGAAACCCTGCGCACGGTATTCACCCACTTCCGAGAGGACGTCTGTACAGCACTCGAGAAAGACCCCGCCGCAAAGAGCGTCCCGCACGTGCTGACCTATCCCGGGTTACACGCTGTCTGGCTGCACCGCGTCGAGCACCGCCTGTGGGAGGGCGGCCACCGGTTGCTGGCCCGGGGTCTCTCGCACGTCACGCGCCTGCTGACCGGCGTCGAGATCCATCCCGCGGCTGATCTCGGCCGGCGGGTCTTCATCGACCACGGTATGGGCACGGTCGTCGGCGAGACGGCCGAAATAGGCGACGACGTCCACATGTTCCACGGCGTCACGCTCGGCGGCACCGACTCCGAACCGGTGAAGCGTCACCCGACCGTCGAGGACGGCGCCACTCTGGGTGCCCAGTCCACGCTCGTCGGCCCCATCACGATCGGCGAGAACGCGTCCGTCGGCGCGGGTGCCGTCGTCGTCGACGACGTCGTCCCGTCCGCGACTGTCACCGGTAACCCCGCAACGGTGGCCGACGAGAGCGATCCCGAGACGCAACCGGACGAGGCCGTCGAGGAGACGCCGGCCGGTCCCGAGGTGGCGGCGCCCGCCGGTGGCGGAACTGGCGGGACTCGCGGCTGGCTGTCCTGTTGAGGTCCGTCACCTCTGATTGCCGGGGCCGACTCGCCAGCCGGGCTGTTCTCCGGGTCCGCGGCAGGCCGGCATACCTACCCGGGCCACGGCATGCCGGCAACCGCCAGTCGTGCACCCGTCAGACACCCGTCAGACGCCGCCTGGGGCTTTAATACTGCAGAACCGCCTTGTCGGGGTGTGCCCACGTTTCGATCAGACCCACTCGAGGAACTGGTCATCCCGGACGGGGCCACCGTCGAGGAACACGACCTGGTGACAGACGGCGACGTCATCGTCGGGGGCCAGAGCACCGTCGAGTTCGGGGTCCGCGGCCGGAACGTTGTCGCGGGCGAGCGGGTCACGTTCGGCGGCCACATCGAGGCCGAAGCCGACTGCCGGCTCGACATGTGGTGTGACGTCGCCGAGGACGTGCTCGTCGGCGAGGACGCCTACCTGGGCGAGCGGGTCCACGTCGGGGGCGAACTGAAGGTCGCCGGCGACCTCGACATCGGCGACGACGTCGACATCGAGGAGGGGTTCGAGGCCAACGGCTGGATCGTCATCCGGAACCCCATGCCGACCATCGTCTTCCTGTTCGTCTACCTCTCGCAACTGTTGCGGATCGGCGAGGAGGAGGCCGCAGAGGAGATGCTCGCGACGCTGGTCGACGGCGAGGACCGCGAGGACGAACCGGTGGTGGTTCCCCGGGGCGCCCACGTCAGCGACGACACCTGGCGCGTCTCGACGCCGGCCCGCGTGGGTGAGAACTGTCGTCTCCACGGAAACATCCGGGCGGGATCGCTGGTCGTCGGCCGCGGAACCGAGGTGTTCGGGAGTCTCCGGGCCAGGGACGGCATCACTGTCGGCGCGAACACGCAGGTGACCGGCAACGTCACGACGCGCAAGGGGACTGTCCGTGTCGGTCCCGACACAGAGGTCCGCGGGGACGTCTCCGGCGAATTCGTCGAACTCCACCACGACGCCGAGATCGAGGGCGCCATCCGCGCGGGCGAGGAGACGACCATCGTCTCGGAACCGGTGCTGGACGACTCTGTGGTCGAATCAGTCGGGAGTCCGATCGAAGGACCACGGGAGTCGCCGGCGGGAGAGCAGGACGAGGCGTCCACCGGAGAGACCGACGGCGACGAAAGTGGGGTAGAGTCGGCGACCGAACCCACGGGACCAACGGAAGCGACGGACTGACCGAAACACAGTTCCGGTGTCCGCGGGTAGGAAAGCGTATGCTCTCTCTCGCGCTGGCCGGCAAGCCAAACGCCGGCAAGTCTACCTTCTACACGGCGGCGACGATGGCCGAGGTGGAGATCGGCAACTACCCGTTTACCACCATCGACGCCAATCGCGGGGTCAGTCACGTCCGCACCGAGTGTCCCTGTCTCGACCGCGACGAGCGCTGCGGGGCCGAGAACTGCCGCGACGGAAAACGGTACGTCCCCGTCGAGTTGCTCGACGTCGCGGGGCTGGTTCCCGGCGCCCACGAGGGCCGGGGACTGGGCAACCAGTTTCTCGACGAACTCACGAACGCCGACGCCATCCTCCACGTGGTCGACGCCTCGGGGGGGACCAACGAGGAGGGCGAACCCGTCGAGGTGGGGGCACACGACCCCGTCGACGACCTGGCGTTCGTCGAGGAGGAGATGGATCGGTGGCTCGCAGGCGTCGTCGAGGACAACTGGGAGACTGTCGAGCGCCAGTCCCGGTCGCCCGAGTTCGACATCGACGAGGCGCTCACAGAGACGCTGACCGGCGTCGGGGCGACTGCGGCCGACGTCGCTGCCGTCCTCCGGGCGGTCGACTACCCCGAGGATCCCCTGGCGTGGGACGACACCGACCGCCGCCGCCTCGCCAGCGAGGTGCGCGAGCGGACGAAACCGATCGTCGTCGTCGCCAACAAGGCCGACATCGCCCCCGTGGAGACTCTCGAACGCCTCCAGGAGGCCACCGGGACCGTCATCCCTGCAACTGCCGAGGGAGAACTCGCCTTGCGTCGGGCCGCCGGGTCCGCCGCCCTCGAGTACGACCCCGGCGACCCGGACTTCGACGTCGTGGGCGAGGTCAGCGACTCCCAGGCGGAGGGACTCGAACGCATCCGGGACGTGATCGAGGAGTGGGGCGACACCGGAGTCCAGGCGGCGATGAACACTGTCGTCTACGACGTTCTCGACCACATCACGGTCTACCCGGTCCAAGACGAGACTCACTGGACCGACGGTCAGGGGACCGTCCTCCCGGACGCCCACCTGCTGCCGGCGGGATCGACGCCGACGGATCTCGCGTACGCGGTTCACTCGGAGATCGGCGAGGGATATCTGTACGCCGTCGACGCCCGCGAGGGACGCCGGATCGGCGAGGACCACGAACTCGAGGAGGGCGACGTCGTCAAGATCGAGAGCACGGCTCGCTGATCGGCCGTCGGGGTGACCCGTCTCGTCTGATGGTGGTGATCACGGTCATCGTAGCGGCTGTCGTCGCGTCGCTCGTGCCGGGAATCGGAATCCAGGCGGCTGATAGTGAGTGCTGTAAGCCATTACCGGATCGACCGCAGGACGCGACGCGGTCGAAACGGTCAATTCGTTACAGCAATCACTATGACACGTAACGGACGACTCCGACCGCGATAGTCGCATATATCCATGCGTAGCCGGTACCGACCGCGTGGACGACATCGTCGACTGGCTCCGGGACCGCCCCTACTACGAGGGACAGCTCGCCGACTGTCGCGTCGTCGAGGGCCGCGCGGGTGCCCACAGCGAGGTCGAACTCGAGGGGCGACTCGCGGACGCGCTCGGAAACGCGGGGATCGACCGACTCTACGCCCACCAGGCAGAAGCCATCGAGGCGGTCCGCGAGGGGGAGAACGTCGTTCTCGCGACCCAGACCGCCAGCGGGAAGAGCCTCGCGTACACCGTCCCGGCACTCGAGCGGGCGATGGACGACCTCGGGACCACACTCTACATCGGCCCGCAGGTCGCGCTCATCAACGACCAGGCCGAGACCCTCTCCGCGCTGGCCCGCGACCTCGGGTTCGGTTCGCGCGTGCGGGTCGACCGCTACACGGGACAGCTCTCCACGAGCGAGAAGCGGGCCGTCCGGGACCGCCAGCCGACGACCCTGCTGACGACGCCGGACATGCTCCACTACGGGCTCCTCCCCCACGCACACCGCCTGTGGGAGTGGTTCCTCGAGCGCCTGGAGACGGTGGTCGTCGACGAGATTCACGAGTACCGCGGCGTCTTCGGCAGCCACGTCTCGCTCGTGCTCCGGCGACTCGACCGCGTCTGCGAGCGCTTCGGCGCCGACCCCCAGTACGTCTGCTGTTCGGCCACCATCGGCAACCCACGCGAACACGCCGCGCGCGTTACCGGTCGCCGGCCCGACTCGTTCGCACTCCTGAACGAGGACACCAGCGCGACGGGACCGACTCACTGGCTGTGCTGGAACCCACCCGAGTACGGCACCGGAGAGGGGTGGGAAAGCGGCCGCCGCCGGTCGCGCCACACAGAGACCGAACGCCTGTTCGTCGACCTCGTCGCCCGTGGTCTCCAGACCGCCGCGTTCGTCGATTCGCGACAGACCGCCGAGCGGTACGCGACAGAGAGCGCCCGGTCTCTCCGGGAGCGCGGCCGGAGCGAGTACGCCGACAGCGTGGCCGCCTACCAGGCCGCGCTGACCGACGACCGCCGCGAGACAATCGAGGCGGGACTCCACGACGGCTCCGTCCGGGGCGTCTGGACGACCAGCGCCCTCGAACTGGGCGTCGACGTCGGCGGGCTGGACGCCGTGTTGCTGGACGGCTACCCCGGAACGCGCATGGAGACGTTCCAGCGGGCCGGGCGGGCCGGCCGGGGAACTGACCCTTCGCTGGTCGCACTGGTCGCCGGCGAGGACCAGCTAGACCAGTTCGTCGTCCGCAACCCCGACGCGCTGTTCGCTGACAACCCCGAGCGGGCGGTCACCAACCCCGAGAACGACCACCTGCTTCCCGATCACGTCCGTGCCGCCGCCCGGGAGACCTGGCTCCGACCCCGGGACGAGCGTCACTTCGGCGGGACGTTCCCCGACGTCGTCGCCGACCTCGAATCGCGCGACGAGCTGTCGCGGCGGCTCACTGACGCCGGGACGCGCTGGCTCTACGACGGCGAGGCCAGTCCGGCCCACGAGACGAGTCTGCGGACCGCGGCCGACCGCGAG
Organism: uncultured Halobacteriales archaeon; assembly: GCA_964471665.1. Classification (GTDB taxonomy): domain Archaea; phylum Halobacteriota; class Halobacteria; order Halobacteriales; family Haloarculaceae; genus SW-9-67-25. The sequence continues at coordinate 7,005 of CAYYHG010000137.1, forward strand.
ATCCAGTTGCAGACCCGCGGTGGCGACCGCGTCGGCGCGCTGTCTTTCGGTGACGCGCTCCGGGACGCCCACCCTGGCGCCATCTACCACCACCAGGGAACCACCTACGAGGTGGTCGACCTCGACCTCGACAACGACGTGGCCGTCCTCGACCGCACGTGGGCCGACTACTTCACGCGCCCGCTCCACGAGAAGGCAGTCACCGTCGAAGAGGACATAGAGGAGACGTCGATGGCGGCCCGGCCGGAGGTACCCGTGCGCTTTGCCCGCGTGACGGTGCGCAAACAGATCACCGGGTTCCAGCGCCGGGACAGCGCGACCGGCGAACTGCTCGGCGAACGGTCGGTGGCCCTGCCCGAGACGAGCCTGGAGACCCGGGCGCTGTACTACACACTGCCCGGCGACCTGGAGCGGGACCTCCGGGGGCGGGGTGACTTCGCCGGGGGCATCCACGCCGCCGAACACGCCATGATCGCGACCTTCCCGCTGTCGGTGCTGTGTGACCGCCGCGACGTGGGCGGCCTCTCGACGCCCGTCCACCCCCACACCGACCGGAGCACCGTCTTCGTCTACGACGGTCACCCGGGCGGGGTCGGCCTCGCTCGCACCGGCTACGAGACCATCGACGACATCGCGGCGACGACGCTCGACCTGGTCGTCTCGTGTGGCTGTGCGGCGGGCTGTCCGGCCTGCGTCCAGTCGCCACACTGCGGGAACGCCAACGACCCGCTGGACAAGTCGGTCGCCATCGCCCTGTTGCGTGCACTCTCGACCGGCGAGACACCCTCGTAGCGCGTGTCGGCCACGCGAGGGTCCCGGTGACGAACCGACAGTGTTTCCCCACTCCCTTCCCTGACGGTGGATAGATGAGCCGCGACTACATCGAGGTGCGCGGTGCCGAGGAACACAACCTC
>CAYYHG010000138.1:0-7840 GCA_964471665.1 uncultured Halobacteriales archaeon
ACACGGCGCTGGAACTCGACGAGGCCGAGGTCGACACGCAGGTCAGCGTCACCGATCCCAGCCAGCTACAGACGTTCCTCGACCAGGAGGAGAAGGAACTCCAGGAGATGGTCGACCAGATCGTCGACGTCGGCGCCGACGTAGTGTTCTGTCAGAAGGGCGTCGACGACATGGTCCAGCACCTCCTCGCAAAGGAGGGCATCCTCGCGGTCCGGCGCGTCAAGAAATCGGATCTCGAGTTCCTTACGGAGGTCATCGACGCCAGCGTCGTCTCGGACCTGGAGTCGGCGACCACAGAGCACCTCGGCAGCGCCTCGATCCGTCGGGACGAGGACGCCGGCCTGTTCTACATCGAGGGCACCGGCGAGGTCACCCACGGCGTGACGCTCCTCCTGCGGGGCTCGACCGAGCACGTCGTCGACGAACTCGAACGCGGCGTCGAGGACGCGCTGGACGTCGTGACCGACACGATCATCTCGGGGCAGGTCCTTGCCGGCGGCGGCGCGCCCGAGGTGGAACTGGCCCGCCGCCTGCGCGACTACGCTGACGGTGTCTCCGGGCGCGAACAGCTCGCAGTCGAGGCCTTCGCCGACTCGATCGAACTCGTTCCGCGCGTGCTCGCGGGCAACGCGGGCCTCGACAGCATCGACGCACTGGTCGACCTGCGAGCGGCCCACGAGGACGGCGACCAGCGAGCCGGCCTGAACGTGTTCACCGGCGACGTCGAAGACACCTACGAGGCCGGCGTCGTCGAACCCGCCCACGTCAAGCGCCAGGCGATGGCCTCCGCCACCGAAGCCGCCAACCTCGTGCTCAAGATCGACGACATCATCTCGGCCGGCGACCTCTCGACATCCGGCGACGGCGACGAGGGTGGTGCCCCCGGCGGCGGCATGGGCGGCATGGGCGGCATGGGCGGCGGCATGGGCGGCATGATGTAGGTCACCCTCCCGGAAGAATATCTCCGAGCGAGGCGCCCACGGCCATCACGATGGCGGCGACGAGTGTCTGGCTGGCCGCCACAGCCGGGTCCGTCCAGTCAACGCGCCCCCAGACGGTCATCAGGAGAAGCGCCGTCCCGCCGGCGATACAGAGGATGCCCAGCAGCCGGACGGGGACGACGCCAAAGAGCAGGTCCGCTTCGACTTTCTCGAACTCGACGGAACGAAGAATCCCGAGCACGCTTCCGAGACCCAGCAGCACCGTCAGGGCGATCAACGGCGGCCGCGTGGCGATGAACGCGCCGACCTCGAGTGTCCCTTCCTCGACGATCATCGGGATGCCGAAGACGAAACTCCCGACGAAAGCCTCGCCGGCGTCACGGAGGCCGAAACTGTCCCGCAGTCGGCCGAACGGCCGTGACCGCGCCCGTCGCAGCGTCCGCATCGTCTCCTGGACCTGCCTGCGTTCCTCCGGGGAGTCGACGAGGGCCTCCAGCTCCGCGAGTTCGTCCATCGCGTCGACCACGTCCGGGTTCTCGACGCTGTCGTCGTCCGGGACAGGACTGTCTCCGCGCCGGCCAGCGTTCTCGCCGGCGTCGGCGTCGGTCACAGGGACTCCCTCCGCCGGAAGGGGACGAGGTCGATTGCGGTCACCAGTCTCATCCCGGGCACGACCGTGGGGACGGCGACCCAGCGACCGGCGGCGTAGCCTGCAAGCGAGAGCACCGTCAGCCCGGGACCGAGCGTTCGCAGTCGCTGCATACCCGGTCTGTCGGAGGCGACAGCAAAAATCTGTTCCTGTGCTACCACGCCGACTCGAGGACGCCCTCGATCTCCGCGGCGGTCGCGTCCAGTTGTTCGGGGACGTTAGCCACGAACGCGTCTCCGAGGACAGCCTCGGCGACCGCGGGAAATTCCGCGGGTTCGGGCCCATCGACGTCGCGCAGGCGGGCCGGCAGGCCGAGTGCGTCCCTGACCGCGGTGAGAGCCTCGACGGTCGCAGCCGCCGGATCCTCGCGGTCGCCGGCGTCGAGTGCCCCGGCGAGCAGGTCCCGTCGGCCGTCGACCTGCTCGAAGAGGTACCCGAGGGCGTGGGGTGCGATCACCCCGTGTGCGGCGCCCTGCTGGACCTCGTAGGTGCGGGTCAATCCGTGCCCGAACGCGTGGATCAGCGAGAGCGTCGTCGCGTCGGGCCGGGAGACGCCGTACTGGACGAGTACCGCGCCACGCGCCAGCGCGTCGTAGACCCACGGTTCGCGGGTCCCCCCGCCGAACGCGAGCAGACCGTCCTGGAACAGCGACAGGCCCCTGATCGCGGTCGCGTCGGTGACGGGCGTCGCCGTGCGCGCGTACAGTGTCTCGATCCCCTTGTCGAAGCCGTTCATCGCCGACGCCGCGAGCGTTCTCTCGGGTGTGGTCTCCAGCAGCGCCGGATCGAAGACGACGGCCGCCGGCATCAGCCCGGCGTCCGAGACGCCGCCACTCGTCGTCTCCTCGACCAGCCCTCCCGCGGGTGTCGCGGTGAGACCCGCGACCTGGGAGACGTCCGCGCCGGCCAGCGTCGTCGGGACCGCGACGAGCGGGACCAGCCCCTCGTCGGGCACCCTGATGGTTCCGGTCTCCTGGAACTCCCGGCCGACCGCCGCCAGGACATCCGTCCGGGTCGACGCTTCGCCGATGGCCCCGCCGCTGGCGGCCGCCACCCGCCCGGCGAGGACGCTGATCACCTTGGCGACGTCCAGACTGCTTCCGCCACCCAGCGCCACGATGGCGTCGGCGCCGTGGTCCGCGAACGCCGCCAGCCCACCGGCGGCCGTCGAGAGCCGTTTGTCGGGTGTGGTCTCGGCGAACACTCCCGCGAGGCGGTCACCGAGTCCATCGCGCACGGGATCGACGACCGCTGGCGTCGAGCCCACCGTCCGGCCACAGACGACCAGGGACCGTTCCAGGCCGCTGGCGGCGAGTTCGTCGGTCAGGTCGGCAGCGGTGCCGCGGCCACATCTGAGCGCTGGCGCGTCGTAGTCGAACCGGAACGGGTCGGTCACGCGTTCGTCGAGGCCCGCCGGTGTGTCACTCATGGATCGGTCACCGCCAGCGGGTGGTCTCTGGGCCGGCACCCCGGACTCGACGCGCTCGTGGCTGTCTTCGAGTCCCGGAACTGGTTCCCCGTCGGGAGCGCCTGGGTGGCTGTGGTGACATTGTAGCGGATAGTGGCTCCGGGCACGTCACTGTTGGCTTGTCTCGTACTGTCGGCTACAAGCCCACAGTATCCCAATCACGTCCGCGGTGTCCACCGCGCGGGAGTGTCCGGCTGATTCGACGCGCTACCGTTCCGAAATTTTATAATGGTCGTCGCAGATGAAAGACGCGATGACGGAAAACGGGGCCGAGGAGACCGCCCCGGGGAGCGAACCGGAGGCCGACGGGGAGAGCGTGGACTGGGGGGCGGGCTACCGACGGCTGGAGGGGGAACTGACTGCCTTCCGGGCGGAGTTCGAGAGTCTCACAGAGGTGGCGACGTCGGAGGGTGAGACGCCGGACTGGGTCACGCGCGGCAGGGCGTTGCTCGACAGGGCCGAGCGGGCACTCGAGAACCAGAAGATCGAGCAGGGGTGGCACTACCTCCACGCGGCCGGGCGGCTCAAGTTCTACGGCCTCGACGAGGACGACCTCGAGAAGGCGGCGCGGGAAACCCTCGTCGAGGCCGACAACGCCTCGCTCTCGTGGCGGGCCGACGCGATCCGGGAGCGCCTGGCACACGCCGACGGCTCCCTGCGGGAGATCACGGTCCACAACCTGCGGGCCGCCCGCGAGTTACTCCACGAGGGATACCAGCGCGAACACCGGAAACGGGAGCACCTCCAGGCCCAGTTCCAGTACCTCAAGTGGGGGGCGGTCGCCAGCATCCTGTTGTTTCTCCTGATGAGCCTCCTCAGTGTTGTGGAGGGAATCCCCTCCCCTTTCTCGCCGCTTACCGACATGTCCAGTAGCAGTGCGGAGCCCGTCGGCTTTCTCGTCTACGTGGCGCTGGCCGGGATGCTGGGTGCCTCGCTGTTCGGATTGCGGTCGCTCCGGACACAGCCGTCCTCGTCGAGCACGCCACAGCACCTCACCAGTCGCCAGGCCACCGTGGCCCGGATCGTGGTCGGGGCCGGCTCTGCCCTGGCCGTGTTCTTCTTCCTGCAGTCGGAACTGCTGACGATCAACATCACCGGCGATCCGGACCAGGGCCCGTTCCTGATCGCCATCGCGTTCGTCGCGGGCTACTCCCAGCGGTTCGTCCACACGACCATCGAGTCGGTCGCCAGTGCGGCCGAAACGGATGACGGCGATGGTGGAGAGTCCTGATACTGCCGGCCACAAGCCCGTGAGTAATTTCGACCCCCGTGGAGTTGAATATCTCCACGTCGTTATGGCCGGCAGTATGAGAACGATCCGTGTCGCAGTCAGCCACCCGCGACGAGACGGACGACACGCACACGCTCGACGGACGTGTCGACGGGCGCGTCCTCGGGGACCGGCCGGCCGTCGACCAGTATCGATACCTCGTGGCGGGTCACGTCGAACGGGTCGAGCAGGTCCGCGTAGGTGGCGTCCCCGCTGACCTCGCCTTCCCAGGTGCCCTCGCCGACGAGCTCGACAGTGACCATGTGCCCAGATCAGCGGCCAGCGAATTGAGACTGTCGACTGGCGTCCCGCGGTCGGAGAATCGGAAAAGACGCGATCAGACCTCGATCTGTTGCATGAGATCGACGAGTTCCCTCAGTTCCGGGAAAGTGTAGACTGTGACGTTGATATCAGAATCGAGAGCGCGGACGCGCGAGTCGAACATGAGCGCCATGTCGTCGTCGCGATCCCCGACGAGGTCGTCGATCATGCCGCTGCCGGGGCCGTAGGTGAACGTGGGCGTCGACATGTCGATGGTCGTCTCGAGGACGTTCGCCCAGCCGTCGATGAACCCCGAGGTCATGATGTTGCCGATCTCCTCGACGGCCGACCGCTCCATGTCGGTAAACCCCCCGTCCGAGGCGCCCGTATCGCCCATGTCACCGATCATCCCCCGGGCGAGTTCCTTCGCGCTCGCCGCGCTGAACAGAAAGAGGATGTGTCCGTGTGGTGGCTCGAGCATCTCGATGCTGATCCCGATCTGTTTCTGGTGGCCGACGTGGGTCTTGATGTCGGGCACGTCGATGAAATTGATCTTTGTGATCTCCATCTCGGTCTCCATGCCCGTCATCTGCCCCAGGTGGTCGGCGACTGTGTTCCCGCCTTCCTTGGCCATCTTGTTGAACAACCCGAGTTTCCGGATGTCGATCATCAGACTCATGAGTCCGGTGTTGGCGGTCAGTTGCCGCCCGTCTCTTATAGTTCATCCCCCTCAGTTCTCGCGAGCGAGAACGGTGTGCCGACATCTTTTTGCCGCGGCCGACGTACCGGACCGCGTGTGCACACTGACGCTCGCGTGGCAGACCTTCGCGGACGCGCCCGTCGTCGTCGCGGCCAACCGTGACGAACTGCTCGACCGGTCCGCCGAACCGCCGGCTGTCAGGGACTGGGAGGCCCGCGTCGTCGCACCCCAGGACGCCGAGGCCGGGGGCACCTGGATCGGCTACAACGAACACGGCGTCCTCGTCGCTATCACGAACCGCTGGACAGACACCCAGCTGCACGGCGACCGCTCGCGGGGACTGCTGGTCCGCGACGCGCTCGCCCGCGAGACAGCCGAAGGCGCCGTCCGCTACGTCGAGCGCGAACTCGACGCCCGCCCGTATGCGGGGTTCAACCTCGCTGTCGCCGACGCGGCCGCAGCCATCCTCGTCGAGTGGGACGGCCGCCGCCGGGTGGCGAATTTCGACCCCGGCGTCCACGTGGTTGTCAACACCGGCGCGGACGGCGCCTTCACTATCCCGTCGAACCGGGCGGACGCTGCGGAGGAACAGGCAGACAACGCCGAGAGTGTCCGGGCGACGCTCCAGCCCGAACCCGGCGAGACCAGCGAGGAGTGGCTCGACCGTGCTGCCGGCGTCATCGGAAACCACGAGTACGGGGTCTGTGTCCACCGCGACGGGTTCGGGACGCGGTCGGCGTCGCTGATCCACATGGGCGAGGCGGTCACCTACGAGTTCGCCAGCGGGCCGCCCTGCCGGACGCCCTTCGAGCGCGTCGAAGGTCAGGTTTAAGCGGGAGAGACAACGTGGTGTGAGTATGAGTGCGACAGCGTCGGAGGAGGACCTCTCGGACGACGAGCGCCGCGGACTGGGGCTCGTCCGAGAGACGGGCGGCATCCACCAGAGCGACTTCTGGAAGGAACTCGACGTCTCCTCGCGCAAGGGGAGCCGCATCGTCGACTCGCTGGTCGACAAGGAACTGATCGAGCGCGAGGAAACCGTCTACCAGGGCCACAACACGTACTACCTGACGCCGACTGCGCAGGACCTGGATTTCTCTCTGCTGATGGCCGGCGACAGGCTCTCGCCGTTCGTCGGTGACGAGGAGATCGATCCCCACAGCGACGCCTTCACGCAGTGGCTGATGAGCCTCGCCTACGAGGAGTGACGGCCGCGACCGGAATCGGCGTCGAGCCGTGCGCACGTCCGGCGGTCAGTGTGTCAACACTCCGCCGCCGTCAAGTCAATCAACGCCTCTTGCCCCCGGCGATTCCAGGTCGATTGTCCCGGGCGATGAGCGTCACGCTTACTCCCCTGGACCGTCGACCGTCGGGTATGTCGGTCCCCTGCGTGCGTGTCGAACGCGAGGAAGGCGAGCGCGCCCGGGCGACGCTCGCGGAGTCGGATCTCGTCGACGGCACCCACGAGATCGTCCAGGAAGAGGGCTGGCTGTACGTGCCAGTCCTCGACGCGGCGTCCGTACCCGACGGCTACGACGTGGTCTTCAGGGACGTGCCAACCCGGGAGACACAGACGATGCCCGCCGACCTTCTCGATTCCGAACCGTCGTACGAGCGCCTCGGCGACATCGCCATCGTCGACGAGGACGACCCCGACCGCGCGCAGGCACTCGCAGCGGCCATCGCGGAGTCGGCACTCCCCGTCCGGACAGTACTCAACCGTGCCTCGGAGGTGCAGGGCAAGCAGCGTCTCCGGGAGTGGGAGGTGCTGATCGCCGACGCGACCGGGGACGCAGCCGACGACCGCGCCCCGACGGAGACGGTCCACCGCGAGTACGGCTGTGAGTTCGCTCTCGACCTCGCGACGGTGTACTTCTCGCCGCGGCTCGCGACCGAGCGCCACCGCGTGACCGACCAGGTCGCGGGCGACGAGCGTGTCTTCGACATGTTCGCCGGCGTCGGACCCTTCGTGGTCCCCTTCGCCAAGCGCGGTGCCGAGGTAGTGGGGACTGACGTCAACGGGACTGCGATCGAGTTCCTCCGCGAGAACGCCCGACGAAACGGTGTGGCCGACCGCGTGACTGCCATCCACGGCGACGTCCGGGATGTCACACCCGAGTACGAGGGCTGGGCCGACCGCGTGGTGATGAACCTGCCACACAGCGCCGGGGAGTTCCTGGAGAGCGCAGTCGAACTCGCCGGCGAATCCTGCGTTCTCCACTACTACGACATCCAGCCCAAAGACAACCCCTACGCCCCGGGCGAACAGGCGATCCGGGCCGCCGCAGAACCGACCTACGCCGTGACCGTCGAGAAACGACGAACTGTCCGGTCGTACGCACCCCACGAACTGAACGTGGTGCTTGATGTCCGCCTCGACAGGGTCTGACGCGGACTGCCGTCGGTCGGGACTGGCGCCGGCAGCGTCGAGATTCGCAATCCTTTTGCCCACTATCGGTCCAACATTGAGACAGGTGCCGGTGTAGCTCAGACTGGGAGAGCGATTCCTTCGTAAGGAATAGGCCGAGGGTTCGAATCCCTCCACCGGCTT
>CAYYHG010000139.1:0-7833 GCA_964471665.1 uncultured Halobacteriales archaeon
GCGAGACAGTCACCGAGGTGCAGCCGGTCGACCTGGCGGCGGTGACCGACTCGTGCTGGCGGACCGTCGGTACCGCCGACGCGGAACTCGTGACCGCAACCGACCGGACGATCCGCGCCGACCCGGAGCGGCTGAAACAGCTGCTCGAGAACCTCTTCCGGAACAGCGTCGAACATGGGTCGACGAGCAACCGGACAGGGTCCGACGACGGCGTCGAGCACGGCGCCACGAGCAGTCGGCCGGAGTTCGACGCCGCCGTCGAAGGCGGCGCCAGCGGCGGCACGCGGTCGGAGGACGCGGACGTGACGGTCACCGTGGGCCACCTCCCCGGTGGCTTCTACGTCGCCGACGACGGTCCCGGCGTCCCCGAGTCCAAGCGCGACCGGATCTTCGAGAGCGGGTACTCGACCGCCGACCGCGGCACCGGGTTCGGGCTCGCCATCGTCGCGGAGATTGTCGAGGCCCACGGCTGGGAGATCGAGGCCACCGACAGTGCCGGGGGCGGCGCACGCTTCGAGATCACCGGTGTCGAGACCCCCGAGTCAGCTACCAACCCCTGGTCCGGCTGAGAAGTATCAAAAGTTACGTCGACCGGTATATCGCCGACAGCAATCACAGCCGAAACGATTCGCCGTCGACTGCGAGCTGGTCTCCGAAGGCCCGTTCGGGCGGGGGGAAATGCGAGACGTGGACGACCCGTAGCGTGTCGGCGTCCAGGTCCGTTGCGAGCGCGCGGGCACCCTCGAATGTCATGTGTTTCGTGCCGAAGGTCCGGGGCACGCCGTCGTCGTCGAAGTGCTGGCCACCGCGGGGGTGACGGTCGCAGAACCCGGCGTGGACGATGCCGTCTGCCACCAGCAGGTCGGGATCGGCCAGCGCCTCCCGCGATTCCTCGGGGACGGCGTAGGTCGTATCGCCGGACACCGAGAGTTTCCCGCCCGTCTCGGGGTCCTCGACGACGACTCCATAACAGGCGAGTGGCGGGTGGTCGACCGGCACCAGGCGAACCTCCATCCCGGCGACGGTGAACGGCTCGAGGGGATGCTGGTCTCGGACCGCGAGGGCGTCCAGGTAGTCGTACTGTCGCCGGACGGTTTCGGCCACGCTCTCGCCCGTCTCCGGGTCGACGTCGCCGGCCGCGTGCACGGGCAGCTCGCGGGTCAGCCGGAAGACGTTCCCCAGGCCGTGGAGGTGGTCGAAGTGGATGTGCGTGATCAGCGCCGCGTCCGGCACTGGAAGCCCCTCCTCTAAGAACTGTGCCCGGAAGTCCGGACTGGCGTCGAGCAACAGCGACTCGCCGGTGTGCTCGTTGTGGACGTGAACCGAAAAGCGCGTTCGCTCGACGCCGCGCTCGCGGGCAGCCACGCAGGTATCGCAGTCACATCCGACGGTCGGCGTCCCGGTCGTGTCGCCGGTTCCCAGCAGCGTGACTCGCATTCGCCCCTGTCTCGGGTCTGGACGGTCTTAACCTCACGCGTCCTCGAGCACGCTGGGTCGGCCGTCGGACGCGTCTTCCTCCGACTCGCCGACGGTCACGCCGCTCGTGATGATGGCCTGGAGCCCCTCCTCGACACTGAGGTCGATGTCGTGGACCCGGTCGCGCGAGACGTAGATGACGAACCCGCCCATGATCGGGTTCGGTCCCATCGGGAGAAACAGGCTGATCATGCCCTCCTCGGCGTGGCCGGCGCTCTCCTCGAGGCTCGTCGGCGCGTCCGCCGTGACGAACGCCATGGTGTAGGATCCCCTGCTGGGGTACTCGACGAGTTTCACGTCCCGGAAGCTCTCCTCGCCCTCGGCGATGGTCGTACTCATCTCCCGGAACCCGGAGTAGACGCTGCCGACGCCGGGAACCGACTCGACGGCAGAGTGAAAGAAGTCGGCGACCGCGACGCCATGTGGAACTGTCTCGATGGCGACCCCGAGCACGAGCACGACGCTGGCCCCGAGCACGAGCACGACCACGTCCGCCAGCAGGCCGTCGAGACCGCTCGCTCCCTCGACGAACGCTGCGACCGGTCCCAGGAACCCGGAGAAAAACTGGACGACAACCCCCACGAGTGCCACCGTGACGAGCGCCGGGACGACAAACAGGGTTCCCCGCATGAAGTACCCCCTGATCCGACTCCAGATCGACCGTTCGAGCGTGGGTTCGGTGTCCATACAGACGACGGGCGACTCGGAGTGAAAAAAGTGTATACCGGTCGACGTAACTTTTGATACTTCTCAGCCGAACGTTCCCGCCTGAAAGTATCAGGGCTTACGTCGACCGGTATAGATCATACTGCCGGCCATAACTACGTGGAGATATTCGACCCCACGGGGGGTCGAAATTACTCACGGGCTTATCGCCGGCAGTATCAGTCGTGGCTGTGGTCGTGGCCGTCGCCAGGGAAGTCACTGCCCCCGGCAACGAGGGCGTCGTGGTCGCCGTCGATCATATCGAGGTTCTTCAGCGTGTCCCGCTCCTCGAAGTCCTCGACGGCCGCGACGAGGTCGCCCTGGGTGAGCGTCGTCCGTTCTTCGGTGAGCGCCTCTAGGACGGCCTCGCGCAGAACGAGGCGGAGGTCGCTGCCGGTCAATCCCTCGGTCAGTTCGGCGAGTTCGGCCGGTTCGAAGTCGGCGATGTGCATCTCGCTGGTGACGATCCGGAGGATGTCCGCGCGCATCGTCCGGTCGGGTTTGGGGAAGTTGACAATCTCGTCGAAGCGCCGCCAGGCCGCCGCGTCCAGCTGATGGGGGTGGTTGGTCGCGCCGATCAACAGCACCTCGTCGTTGATGAGGCTCACCTCGTCGATGTTCTTCAGGAGGGTGTTCACGGCGCGTTTGATCGCGGCGTGTTCGTCGCTGTCGCGGGTCTTGGCGACGAAGTCGAACTCGTCGATAAAGAGGATACAGGGGGCCAGTCGCTTCGCCACCTCGAAGGTCTTCTCGACGTTCTTGGCGGTCTCGCCGAGGTACTGGGAGGTGATCATCGACAGTTTCACCTCGACGACCGGGAGGTCGAGTTTGCGGGCCAGCGCCCGCGCCACGGAGGTCTTTCCCGTGCCGGGCGGGCCGACAAAGAGGAGTTTGCCGATCTCCCGGAGGCCGATGTCGGCGAGATATCCGCGGTGTTCGATCGCCTTCACGATCTTGAAGATTTCGTCTTCCTGTTCTCCCGTGAGCACGATGTCGTCGAGCGTGAGTTCGACCTCCGAGGGGGTGCGGACGTCCACGAGGTCGAGCATCTCCTCGTCTTCGTCGTCCTGGAAGTACTCCTCCAGCAGGTCGTCGATGACCGCGCGGTCGGCGCGTGCCGGGCGATTGCGCTCGCGCGCCTCGGCGTAGTCGAGGTCCTCGAACTCCTCCTCGAAGTACCGTGCGAGGACGGGGTTGTCCCCGAGGTGGTCGCCGGTGGCGCGGTCGCGAAACCACTCCTCGGCCATGTCGCGGTCGGTGAAGGTGATGTCACCGGAGAAGCTGTCCTTGTCGGTGAACATCAGCCCCGAGACGGCGGCCCAGGGCGCCTCGACGCCGGTCGCCTCCCGTGCGGTCTCGACGGTCGCCGAGAGCGGCCGCTCGACCGCCCCGTCCGACCAGAACACCGCCCGGTAGGCGGGCGGCAGGTCGTCGGCGTCGAACTCCCTGTCCTCGCTGTAGACCGCCGCCGTCAGGACGAACTCGACGACGGCACGCTCCGTTTCCGGGTCGTTCATTCCCACACAAATTGGTCCGCAACGCTGATAAGTGGCTCGAAGTTGCCCCATTCTGCCCTCCCGTCTCGACCGTGTCCGGGTGCCCGCCACGGCTACCCGCGCCGGGTCGGCGATGGCGCTCGTACTGTTGGCTATCGCCGACAGTATCATCCTGTCTGTCTCTCGGCGGGACACCGCAGCGAGGCCTCGAGCCTGTAGGTCATGGTGTTCCTGATCTCGTAGGTCACCGGGTCGTCGCCGGGGTTCTCGAGTCGCAGGTGGACCTCCGGGACGGTCCCGGCCTCGATCCGGGCGGTCTTCTCGACGATCCGTAAGCCGTCTGCACACGCCGGCTGGCTCACCTCGGTCGGCGAATCCCCGGGGGCTGTCTGTTGCCGGCCACATCCCGCCGTCGCGGACGCGAGGCCGGCCAGCATCCCCGACAGGTACCGCCGCCGCCCCAGTTTCCGGTCGATCATGGCCCTACTGATACTGTCGGCTATAAGCCCGTGAGCAGTATCGGCACCCCGGGGTGGGGAATATCTTCACGAAGTTATAGCCGACAGTATGAGGACCAGAGGCACATTACAGTGTCTGATTGCGCAGATCCTCGTAGCGTCCGGTCTCGTCGACCCGCCGCAGGTTCTCCGCGAGGATGTCGGCGGTCCGCTCGAAGTAGTGGGGCGTGTCGCCGGCGTTGTGGGGGGTCAACAGGACGTTCGAGAACGTCCAGAGGTCGTGGTCGGCGGGCAGCGGTTCGGGGTCGGTGACGTCCAGGACCGCCCCCCGGACGCGGTTGCGCTGGATGGCCTGCACGAGCGCGTCGGTGTCGACGACCTTTCCCCGGGCGACGTTTATCAGGACTGCCTCGGCGGGCAGTGTGTAGAGTGCCTCCTCGTCGATCAGTCCCTCGGTGACGTCGGTCAGCGGGCACGCGAGCACGAGGTAGTCGGTGCGGGCGAAGGCCTCGCCGGCGTCCTCGAAGCCGAGTACCTCGTCGGTCGGGCCACGCTTCTCGGGTGTGTACCGGACGCCGACCGTCTCGACGTCGAACGGTTCCAGGCGGTCGACGACCGTCTGTCCGATGGCACCCAGTCCAACGACGGTGACGGTGCTGCCGGCGAGTTCCCGCGTCTGGAACGAGCGGTACTCCCGGCGTTGCTGGCGCTGCCAGGCGCGGTGAAATCCCCGGGCGAAGGTGAGCATCCCTCCCACGACGTACTCGGCGATGTTCGGACCGTGGACACCCGATCCGTTCGTGACTGCGACGCCGCGCTCCTCCAGTGTGTCCATCGGGAGGTGGCCGACGCCGGCGTAGATGCAGGCGAACAGCCGGAGCTGTTCGGCGCGCTCGAGGACCTCCTCGGAGACGTACGCGCCGGTGATGACAGGGGCGTCCGCGACGAGTTCCAGTTCCCGGGCAGACGTCTCCGCGAGCCGTACCTCGCGGTCGGGCAAGCGCTCTCGCAGTATCTCGACGTACTCTTCGGGGCTTCGGCCGTGGACGCTGTGGCGGAACACGACGACATCGGGATCGCTCATGCCGGCACGTCACGGCGGGCGGTATTAAATGCGGAGCATGTGCGTGTGAACTACCCAACCCTACTCGCTCACCGCTGACGCGGTTCGCTCCTGGATGGGGCTATGAGCGCATTGCTGTGAAATCCGTTCCGTGCTTGCCCGTTGTGAGAGGCATCACTGTTCAAAACGGCTGATTCCTGGCATTGTGTCCGCTCAACCCCTGCTCACCCGTGGTCAGTCGTGGTAGCGACCCCTCAACTGCCGCTGATCTGCGCTCAGTTTCGACAAGCAGCGCGATTCTCGTGCACGGATTCGACGGCATTCGCAGCGCCACCCCCGCCATTTTATATAGTGATATACGATTTATTCATAGCAGAGAGTAGATGTGATCGGTGTAAACTTCCCGGACACGGTTTCCCCAGTCGTGGGTATACGTGTCGATGACGTCCTGAGCGACGTCCCCGCGCAGGTACTTGACGACGCCCCGGTCGCCGGTTCTGTCCCTGAGACGCGTGGTGAAAAAGTGCCGGAAGTAGTGGGGAGTCACGTTCTCTTCCGGCCCACCACCTTCGCGGTACCAGCCAGCAGCACGAGCCCGGCTCTCGATTATGTGGTGGGCCATATCGGGTGTCAGTCGGTTTCCCCACTCGTCCGCCGTACTGACAAACAGCGGGTCGGCCTCCGAGACCGGGTCTGGACGGATTGCCAGCCAGCGAGTCAACACCCACGCGAGTTCCTCGTCGACCGGAACAGTCGTCGCTCGCTTGCGTTTGTTCGAGGCTGTCCGCTCTTCGCCGTTGTACGACTCGCCCCGCGCTGGCTCGTTGTCGACGTACAGTGACTTCGGTCGTGCGTCCAGCTGGACACGCGGTGTCGACTCGTCGGGACTCCCGGGCAGAGCCAGGTCACGCCGGTCGAGGTTGCACAGTTCGCCAGCCCGGACGCCCGTCTTGAGAAACGTTACGACGACAGCACGGTCGAGCGGATGATCTGTATCCCGGACGAACGAACGCATCTGCGGCACCGAGATGTCTCTGCGGGCAGGGTCTTTGGTGACCGACTCGTCGATTTCCTCGAGGACGAGCCCCATCGGATTCTCCTCGAAGGCGCCCACCTGTGTCATGTAGTCGTAGAACCGATTGAGGTACGACGCGTACGTCGCGACGGTGCTCTCGGCGACTGAGCCCCGCAGTTGGTGGACGTACGCCATACAGTCCCGGTGGTTTGCCTCTCCAAGGGACAGGTCCCGGGAGTGTAGGTACGACCGAAAATCCGAGAGGACACGCCCGTACGCCTCCTGGGTCAGTTCGGATTTGCCCTGGTAGGTTATGTCCTCGAGGAAGTACGCGAGGTGATCCTGTTCGCTATCGCTCATTGTCCAGCCTGTACCCCCCCTGACGGGGGCTGTGTTGGATCTCTCCGCCGGACTGCAACTCCTGGAGAGTCTCTTCGAGGCGTTCCTCGAGTGCCTCTGACACGAGGGCGCGCAGTTCGTCCCACGAACGATACTCCGCCTCAGAGAGGGCTTCCAGGACCGCCGTCTCCATATCAGCCGTTCCGCTCACCGCAGCCTCGTCGGTGGTCTGTTGCTCTGTCGGTTCCACGCTGGAGCCCTCGAATCCACGCCGGCCAGCCTGAACCATCGATCGGACGAACTCGCTTCTGCTCATTTCCAGCCGATCTGCGTGGTCGTCCCACTCTTCGCGCTGGTATGCCGGTACGTACGTCTTTACCACAGTCCGTGCAGAGCCCGTATCGGACATCAGATACCATCTCGAGGGCCTGGATAATCAAAGTATCCCCAGGTACACGGCTAAGGTCTCTTAGATGTGTACTTAGGTCGTTCTATTCCGGGAGGTGATCGATTATGTTGCTATTTACCGTGCTGTATTCACGCATATTTTGTTTATGTGTGTGAATAGTACCTGAAACGCTGTCTGTTTTGCTTCGGCCGGGACCCGACAGGGACTGGCGTGTCGGAGGGTATCGCCGCTGTCAACCCCCCGGGTCGACCTTCGAAGCCCTCGATGGACCGGGCCTTTATACGGATCGCTTCCCCTCGATACTGTCGGCTATGACTTCGTGAAGGTACTCAACCGCGCGCGGCGTCGAAATGACAATCCCCAACCGCACGTTCGGGGTCGGGCGCTCCGACACCGACGGGGGCAAGATTCCGCCGTACAGGCGTACTCCGGTTCGCGCTCGGTACGTAAGCCCCGCGAGGGGTGTGGCGGGTTCGGCGTCCCGACAGGGACGCGGTATCTCCTTGCACAGCGCCGGACACCGCGTCAGGCTCGGCCCCGCCGTTCGCGGTCGGGGACGCACGGGCCGTGCCATCGGCCTGCCTGCCCTGTCTGCCACGGTGGGCAGGCTCAACCGTCGGAGGGGTTGGATTGGTCGTGCCGTCACCCCATCCCGTTTCTCAGGGGCAGGGGTACTGGAAGCACCGCGTGGTGCGTGTCGGCGGGGTGGACCCCAACTGGTACCCGGATTGATTTCGGCGCTTGAGTTACCGAACATACGACCCCAACCGGCATAAGCGCGTGGAAAGCGTAGTGAAAGTGGACGCGATTCACGCCCGCCGTGAACGGCGGGATTCTCTCGCTGAAGAAGATAGCTCACGGGCTTATGGCCG
>CAYYHG010000140.1:0-7831 GCA_964471665.1 uncultured Halobacteriales archaeon
ATGCTGACCTACGACGGCGTGTTGCCGGCGATGCGCGACGTCGCACCCATCCTCGAACACGACCCCTCGGCGGTCGAGGTGATGGACGACGTGTTCCTCGACCTGGCCCGCGACACCGCCGAGTTCTCGGATCTCGTCGACACCCTGCCCGAGGGAACCGACTCGACGCTGCTCGTGGAGTTCTACGCCGACTCGGTGGCCGAGGGCAAACGGAAGATAGCCGACCTGCTGGCCGACCGCCTGCCCGACTACGACGCCGAGGTCGACCCCTCGGGGGACCACCCCGGGACAGACGCGTCGGTCAACGCCGTCGACGCGCTGGAGGCGTACGACCCAGACAGGCAGGCCAAGTTCTGGAAGATGCGAAAGGCGGGCCTGCCGATCCTGCTCTCGCGGACCGGCGACGACAAACACTGGCCGTTCATCGAGGACACGGCGGTCCCGCCGGAGAACCTGCCCGAGTACGTCTCGGATCTCCAGGATGTCTTCGACGCCCACGACACGTTCGCGGCCTACTACGCCCACGCCGGACCGGGCGTGTTGCACATCCGGCCGCTCCTGAACCTGAAAGAGAGCGCGGGCGTCGAGGCGATGGGCGAGATCGCCGACGCCGTGACCGACCTCGTCATCGAGTACGGGGGATCGGTCTCGGGTGAACACGGCGACGGCAAGGCCCGGACGAGGTGGAACCGGAAACTCTACGGCGAGGATCTCTGGGAGACCTTCCGGGAGCTGAAGACGGCGTTCGACCCGGACTGGCTGCTCAATCCCGGCCAGGTCGTCTCCCTCGAGGCGGAGCCGACCGACCCGACCGAGGACCTCCGGTACGACCCCGACCACGCCTTCGACGCCGGGTTCGAACCGGTGCTGGACTGGGACAACGAGAACGGCTTCCAGGGCATGGTCGAGCTGTGTCACGGCTGTGCCGGCTGTACGGGCCACCAGGACACCACCGGCAGCGTGATGTGCCCGACCTACCGCGCCGCCGAGGAGGAGATCACATCGACGCGTGGCCGGGCGAACATGTTGCGGTCGGCGATGAGCGGCGACCTCCCGGACGACCTCTTCTCCGAGGAGTTCGTCCACGAGGTGCTGGACCTCTGTGTGGGCTGTAAGGGTTGCAAGCGGGACTGTCCCAGTGGGGTCGACATGGCGAAACTGAAGGCGGAGGTCGTCCACGAGTACCACCAGCGCAACGGCGTCACGCTGCGGGACCGGCTGTTCGCCAACGTCGAGGACGTCCTCTCGCTGGGCAGCACCTTCGCCCCGGTGTCGAACTGGGCGATGTCCCTGCCGGGTGTCGGCTGGGTGATGGAGAAGACTGTCGGCGTCGCTCGCGAGCGGTCGTTCCCGGCCTTCCACCGGACGACCTTCCGGAACTGGTGGGACGCGCGTGGCGGCCCGCAGGTCCCACGCACGGAGGCCGAGCGGACGGCGCTGCTGGTCGCGGACCCCTACACGAACTACAGCCACCCTGACGTCGGTAGGGCGGCCGTCAGCGTGCTCGAAGCGGCGGACGTCCACGTGCAGGTGCCCGACGACGTGGGCGACAGCGGCCGGCCCGCCTTCTCCAAGAGCATGCTCGACCACGCCCGCGAGACGGCCCGCGAGAACGTCGCCGCGCTCGCGCCGCGGGTCGCCGACGGCTGGGACGTCGTGAGCGTCGAGCCCTCGGACGCGGTGATGTACCAGCTCGACTACCTGGATCTGCTCTCGGGCGAGGACGTCGAGGCCGTCGCGGCCAACGCCTACGGGGTCTGTGAGTACATCGACCGGTTCGGGCTCGAGGCGGGGGTCGACTTCCAGGTGCCCGACGAGACGCTCGCCTACCACGGCCACTGCCAGCAGACCGCAGTCAAGAAAGACCACCACGCCGTCGGCGTCCTCCGGCGTGCAGGTTACGCTGTGGACGCGCTGGATTCGGGCTGCTGTGGCATGGCCGGGAGTTTCGGATACGAGGCGGAACACTACTCGATGAGCAGGGTGATCGGCGGGTTGCTGTTCGACCAGATCGACGACTCGAGCGGGGAGACGGTCGTCGCCCCGGGGGCGTCCTGTCGGTCACAGCTCGTCGAGTACGGGACCGGCGAGGAGCCACCCCACCCCGTCGAGAAGCTCGCCGCGGCGCTGGCCGACTGATACTGATTGCTGTACGAATCACCGTTTCGACCGCGTCGCGTCCTGCGGTCGATCCGGGAATGGCTTACAGCAATCACCAGGACTCCCCTCGCCAGAGTACCAGCGAGAAACTGCAAACTGCTCTGCGACGCGATCAAAAATTATAAGTGAACGACCACGATGAGTCCACACATGCCATCCAGTGGCATGTTCGGCAACCAGATGTATCGCCGGGATCGCACAGGCGCACCCGCTTTGGTCGAGACTCCAGGAGTGAAAAGCGATGGCTGACGCAGGACTCGTCCTGTTGGCCTTGTTGCCCCTCGTGGTCATCGCAGTGTTGATGGTCGGACTGTTCCAGCCAGCGACCAGGACGATGCCCATCGCCTGGGCAGTGGCGGCGGGTGCTGCGTACCTCGGCTGGGACATGGGGCCGACACTCATCGCCGCGGCGTCGATACGGGGTGCCATGACAGCCACCCGGATACTGATCATCGTGTTCGGTGCGATCCTCCTGTTGTACACGCTCAAGCAGTCGGGGGCGTTCGAAGTCATCAACGCGGGCTTCTCGTCGATCAGTGACGACCGGCGCGTGCAGGTCATCCTGCTGGTGTTCCTCATGGGGTCGTTCATCGAGGGCGCGGCGGGTTTCGGGACGCCCGCAGCGATCGTCGGTCCGCTGCTGGTCGGCCTGGGATTCCCGCCGCTGGCCGCGGTTGTCGTCGCCCTGACGGGCAACATCCTGGCGATCACTTTCGGTGCGGTCGGGACGCCACTGATCATCGGGTTCGAGGGCGTCGTCTTCTCCGGCGAGGTTGGCGAGGAGATCGTCGCGAACAGCGGCTTCGAGACCGTGGGTGCCTTCGTCGCCCAGGTCGGCGTCTGGGCGGCCGTCATCCACGCCATCGTCGGGATCGCCATCCCCTTCATCGGCGTGGCGATGATGACCCGGTTTTTCGGCGAGGAGCGCTCGCTCCAGCCGGCACTCGAAGTGATACCGCTGACGGTGTTCGCGTGGGCCGCGTTCGCGATTCCCTACGTCGCCACGGCCGTGTTCCTGGGTCCGACGTTCCCGGCACTGCTGGGCGCGATGGTCGGACTGTTGATCGTGACGCTGACGCTTCGGGCCGGCTACTTCCTCCCCGAGGAAGAGTGGGATTTCGGCCCCCGGGAGCACTGGCCCGACCACTGGGTCGGGAGTATCGAGCCCGGACAGGGCGTCGGCGGCTCGGCGACGAGTGGTGACGCGACCGTCGCAGCCGATGGCGGGACCGCATTCGAAGACATGCACAGTCGGGACATGTCTCTGGGAGTGGCCTGGTTGCCGTACATCCTCGTGGCTCTCCTGCTGGTCGTGACGCGGATCGTGGGACCAATCCAGGACTTCCTGCTGGAGTTCCAGCTCGTCTGGACGAACATCCTCGGGACGCCGTACACCGAGGGCGTCGAGATACTGTATCTGCCCGGGACGCTGTTCGTCGCGGTCGCCGTGGTGACCTACGGGCTCCACGGGATGGACACCAAGCCGATCAAGGAATCCTGGCGGGAAGCCATCTACAACATCGCGCCGGCGGTGGTCGCACTCTGGTTTGCCGTCGCGACGATCATGATCATGCAAAAGACCGGCGGCACGCCGGTGCTGGAGGGGGCGGCCGCGAGCACCGGTATGCTCCAGTCTCTCTCGCAACTCACTGCGAACGCCACCGGCGCGGCGTTCCCGTTCTTCTCGGGATTCATCGGTGCCTTCGGCGCCTTTATCGCCGGCTCGAACACTGTCAGCGACATCCTGTTTGGATTGTTCCAGTTCGAGGCCGCACAGCAGATCGGCGCCCCGACACAGATTGTCGTCGCAGCACAGGCCGTCGGTGGTGCCATCGGGAACCTCATCGCCATCCACAACGTCGTCGCCGCCCTCACCGTTGTCGGCCTCATCGGCGAGGAGGGCCGCGTCATTCGACTCGAACTGATACCGCTCGCCTACTACGGGGTGGCGACCGGTCTCTTGACCTTGCTGCTCGCCTACGTGATCGTCCCCGGCGCGTTCTAGCTTCTCCACCCCGTTCCTGATTCCGGCGCTGATCAGCACCACTCGAGACGCCGTCCGGTGGGAAACCGAGTTTCCCATCGGGGGACTGGTGTCGGTGGTTGAAACCTTCTGTTACACAATTATACCTGTAACAAAAAAGCAGGCCATCGAGAGTTTCCGGGAGCGATATCGTCTGTCTATCGACTATCCAGCCACAGAATACACTGATACGTAACTGTATATTTTGCGGTAACAATAAATATTGGGTATTTTATACTATAGGTGAAAAATAGTTGTAGTCATGCTTTTGCTAAGTAAGAATATATTATAAGTAATACATTGTCAATCGAGTTTATCAGCGTATTTGTAATCTTTCGAATCCGCTTCCAGACGCTTCCCGTCCAGTTCGATATGCCACCCGTCCAAGACGGTTGGGTCGCGAAGCGCGTTCGTCAGCGTCGTTCTCACGCCAGTGACCCCGACGCCGTAGTAATCATTCGGAACACCGTGGAGATACTGCAGGGCAGTCTCGAAGAGGCTCCGCATACCGTCGTCGTTCTCGAAGTCGAAGTGCTTGTACGCGCCCGCCGCGACCTGGACCATCCCGTGAGCAAATGCGCTCTCGGTGGTTCCGCTCCCGTAGTTGTACCACTCTGATTCAAAACAGTCATGGGATTCGTGGAACGCGCCGGAGTTGTACAGGCGGACGCCGTGAATCACCGCCCGCCGAAGCGTTGCGTGTTCCCAGTTGCCGGTTTCCGGGTTCCACCCGGTCGGGTTTCCTGAAACCGGCGGTCCTACGGTGGGGTCCCGTGTGTGGTCGTCCATATTTCACGATGGCATCCCAGCCGGCTAATTCTCTCGGTGTGTCAACGAATCGCGGGTCCACAGACCAGAGCGTTCAAATGTGTTCTTCCTCGAGGACCCAGCCGAGCGCGCGCTTGTAGTAGGTGAACATCTCTCGAACGCTCTCGTGAGACATGTCCTCGTCGTCGAGTTGCTCTTCGAGGAACTCGTACTGTTCGCGGATCTCGTCTTGGTCACGCATACCGTCCGGTACGGGCGACGCAGACAAAGGTCTTGCTTCGAGCGTCAGAGACAAGTTCGTTCTGACGAAGCTACAGCCAACATGACCAGACGCGCTGTCCTGGAGACCTACCGGGACATTCTGGATCGACTGGCCGACGAGATCCTGGACGTCGTCGAGGAGAAGGCCGGGAGCGGCCTGGCAGGACGGGTCGTCCGAAAGAGCGCGGGTGTCGTCACCAACAGGATCGAAGAACAGATGGACGATCAGGGACGCGTGCTCGTCGAGTACACCGCCGCGCGGGTCCGCGGCGAGGGAGGGCTGGCTGCCTACGAACAGGAGTTTCTCGAGACGAACCCGGTGTACGTGCGCTACGACGGCGAGGAGACGGGTCAACTGGAGACGCACCTGCTCGAGCACTTCGAGCGAGCGGCCGCCGATCTGGAGCCGCTCGTCGACTCGGAGACGGACGATTTCTGGACCGCCCTGAGCGAGGAGTACACCCGCGAGGAGGCCGGCGACATCCTCGATCGGCACTTCTCGCAGGCGGAGACGTTCACGCAGTACCGCGACGGGATCTTCTCCTCGGCCCGCGTCGGCGACATCGTCGTCGACGTCCTCAAGACCAGTGAAGAGCGCTTCCGGGACCGGCTCTCCGAGGACCTCGACCGCGCGTACGCCGAGCAGTCCTCGGAGTGACGTGTGCCTCCCACCACGGAGGGACGCTGTCGGGGTGGATTACGCTTCGGGGTCCCGGAGTTTGTCCCGGAGACGGTTGGGTGTCGCGGGAATCTCGTCGACGACGACGTCGAAGGGGGCAAGCGCCCGGTTGATCGAGGCCGCGACGCTCGCCGGACCGTCGATCATTCCGCCCTCGCCGGTCCCCTTGGCGCCCGTGGCCGTGAACGGGGAGGGTGTCTCGGAGTGTTCGACCACCATCTCGGGGACGTTCTTCGTGGAGGGAAGCAGGTAGTCGAAAAGCGTCACCGACTGGGGCTGTCCGGTCTCGTCGTAGCCGAACTCCTCGATGAGTGCAGCGCCGATCCCCTGCGCGAGCCCGCCGTGGGACTGTCCCTCGACGATGACCGGGTTGAGTTGGGTCCCACAGTCCCGCAGCGAGTAGAATTTCAGAATCTCGACCGCGCCCGTCTCGACGTCCACCTCGACGATGGGCGCGTTGGCGGCGAAGGCCGCGGTGGGATAGACGGGAAGCTTCCGCGCGAGCGCCTCGTCGAACGCCTCCAGTTCCGTCGCGGGGTGCTGGTAGTCGTAGGTCGCACGGGTCAGCGAATCCTCGCGGTCGGCGTCGATCCCCGCGAGGTCGGCAAGCGGGAGCGTCCCCTCGCCCTCGAGTGCCACCGCGCCGTCGCGGTAGGACACGTCGGTCACGTCGACCTCCCAGTGTTCGGCGGCGAGCCGTTCGAAGTTCTCGACGAGTCGCTCCCCGAGGCCCGCGGCCGCGCCCGAGAGCATCACGGCCATCCGCGAGGCGGCACTCCCGTACTCCGTCGGTGCGTCGACGCTGTCGAGGTAGTCGACCTCGATGTCGCTGGGGAGGACCTCGAGTTCGTCGGCGAGCAGTTGCGAGACGAGCGTCTGGTGGCCCTGCCCCGAGGAGTCGGTCGCCAGGTACGCCCGGACGGTCCCGTCGGGGCGCAGTTCGGCACGCAGGTGTTCCGGGAGTTCCGCAACGTCCTCGCGGTCGCGCTCCGGGAGTTGCTCCCGGTCGGAGCGTTGCCTGTTGGTCCAGTCGGCGCCGCTGACGCCCGGCTCGATGTGCAGCGTGTAGGAGACACCGCGGTACTTGCCTTCCTCGCGGCGGGACGCCACCACGTCGGGGTCGAGCAGCCCCCCCTCGGTCGCCTCCTCGCGCTCGACGGTTTCCCGTAGCTCTTCGAGGGCGGCCGGGTAGTCGCCGGAGTCGTAGATGTTCTTCGAGGGGAGTTCGTAGGGCATCTGGTCTGGCTGTACGAGGTTTATCTGCCGGACATCGTAGGGATCGATCGAGAGGTCGTGAGCGGCCTCGTCGACGGCCATTTCGAGGGTATAGAGGTGCGGGTCGACACCGAATCCGCGGTAGGCAGTCTGGGAGGTCTTGTTCGTCAACACGAGGTCGTAGCTGTAGCGGACGTGTTCGACGTCGTAACCGTTCGTGAGGACGGCCAGGGGTTTCAGCACCTGGTTGATCGGGTAGCGGGGGAAGGCGCCGAAGTCGTCGACGAAGTCGAGATCGAACCCACGGATGGTCCCGTCGTCGTCGTACGCGACGCGCACCGTGTACTCGCGGTCCGAGGAGTGCATATCCCCGCCCTGGAGGTTCTCGACGCGGTCCTCGACGTACTTGACGGGCGTGCCGCCGAGTTGCTGGCTCGCCATCGCGGTCAGACAGCAGTACCGGTGGAGCGCAATCTTCGTCCCGAAGCTCCCACCGACGTCCGGGGGCACCTCGATGCGGACGTCGTCGGCGTCGTACCCCAGCGTCTCGTAGACGGTGTTGTCCACGAGCGTGTGCAACTGCATGTTCGCGTCGATGTGGAAGGTGTCGGCCTCCTCGTCGTACTCCGCGACGGCACCCCCCGTCTCCAGGGGCACGCCCGAGATCCGTCCCCAGGAGTACTCGCGCTCGATGACGTTGTCGGCGGCCTCGAACGCCCCCTCCG
>CAYYHG010000141.1:0-7797 GCA_964471665.1 uncultured Halobacteriales archaeon
TCATGTCGCAGTTCGTGCTGGCGACGCCACCGATCACGGCGATCAGCCTCGCGGCCGTCACCGGCGTGAACCAGGACGTCCGGGACGCCGCTCGTGCCCTCGGGGGCACGCGCCTCGACGTGGCCCTCGTCGTTCTCAAGGAGGCGCGGTACGGGATCGCGACGGCGATCCTGGCCGGCTTTGGCCGCGCCATCAGCGAGGTCGGATCCGTCCTCATCGTCGGCGGTAACATCACGAGTGCCGAGGGCGTCTCGAAGACGCGGACGCTCACGACCGCCATCCAGCTCGAAGCCCGCCAGGGACAGTACGAGACTGCGATGGTGCTCGGGGCGATCCTGGTCGTGCTCGTGTTGACGGTCAACGCCGTCGTCGTCCGCCTGGGCGACCAGGAGGTGCACCGGTAGTGCTTCGAGCGACCGGCGTATCGCGCTCGTTCGGGACCGATCAGGTACTCCGGGAGCTGTCTCTCGACGCGAGCGCCGGCGAGGTCGTCGCCGTCATCGGCCCGTCGGGTGTCGGGAAGACGACGCTGCTCCGGACGCTCGCACTCGGCCTCGAACCGGACGAGGGGACCGTCACGTTCGACGGCACGGACGTGTGGGCCGTCGACGAAGCCAAACGCCTGTCTTTGCGGCGACGCGTC
This sequence comes from uncultured Halobacteriales archaeon, assembly GCA_964471665.1. GTDB lineage: Archaea > Halobacteriota > Halobacteria > Halobacteriales > Haloarculaceae > SW-9-67-25. Next base: position 644 of record CAYYHG010000141.1, read on the forward strand.
GGAATGGTCTTTCAGGAGGCGAGTCTCTTCGACGCCTCGGTCGCCCGCAACGTCGAATACGGGCTCCGCGTCCGCAGGTCGTGGTCCGACCGGCTCCGCACTGAACTCCGCTCGCTCGTTCGGTCGAATGGCACCCCCGGGGCCGTCCGTGACTCGCTCGAGATTGTCGGGTTGGGAGACAAGATCGGGCAACACGCAGGCTCACTCTCGGGCGGCGAGGCCCAGCGTGTCTCCTTTGCGCGTGCGCTGGCCTACGACCCGGACATCCTGTTGCTCGACGAGCCGACGTCGGACCTGGATCCGCGAAACACCGCAGTTATCGAGGCGGCGATCGCCGAGGCCCGAGACCGGGGAATCGGGGTCGTCGTGGCGACACACGACATGCACCAGGCAGAGCGTGTTGCGGACCGTGTTGCGGTGTTGCTCGGCGACAGCGTCACGGAGATCGCCCCGACGGAGGAGATCTTCGAGAACCCGTCGGACGATCGCACCCGGAAATTTATCTCAGGTGAGTTGGTATACTGATACTGTCGGCGACGAGTCCGTGAGCAGTTTCGACCCGCCCGTGGGGTCGAATCTCTGCACGACGTTGTAGCCGACAGCACGACCGGGTGCGCGACGGCTCGCTCCCTCGAACGATTCGACTGATCCACCGATGACACTCAGAAAAGACTTCGATCCTCGTCTCGCCACCGGTGAGACGACTGTCACTGGCCGCGACATCGAGATGCTCCGTGCGATCGACCGGTTCGGATCGATGCACAGGGCGGCAGACGAACTGGGACGATCGTATCCACATCTGCAGCGGCGTGTGGTGGAACTCGAAGACGCTATCGGTCAGCTGACACGGCGAGTGCGCGGTGGCAAGAACGGAGGCGGGACACACCTGACATCCGAGGCACGTGACCTCATCCAGCAGTTCGAGCGGCTACGGGTCGAGCTCACGGGCGTCACGACCGTTCCCGAATCCATCATCACGGGAACCGTCCGGGAGCAGTACGGAGAACTGGCGACGGTTCGAACCGCTGCCGGAGACATAGCTGCTCGCGTCCCGACGCCGGCAGACGACGTGGAAATCGCCGTGCGAGCGGACGCTGTCGTTCTGATGGAGCCTGACTCGCCACGACACACCCACACGAGCCTGCGCAATCAGATTCCGGGCACTGTCAGTGACCTCGCAGTCGACGACGCCACGGCCACCGTCACCGTCGAGATCGCCGACGGCGTACCGATCGAGTCGGTGGTTACCGAGGAGAGTGTCGACCGACTCGGTCTCGCCGTCGGAACTGCGGTGATCGCTGCGTTCAAAACGACAGCCGCGAGAGGGACACCTGTAGAGTCGAACGAGGTTGTATGAGTGATACTGTCGGCGATACCTCCGTGGAGATATTCGCCACCCGGGGGTGGCGACGCTGCTCACGCGCTTGTCGCCGACAGTACAAGATGGACCGGGTCCCGACCCAGGCGAAACCGACCGGGTTGCGCCGGTGGACGCGTCCATGATCGGGGGGTCGGGCTCTCCGATCCCGGTTCGGTCGAGCGAGTACGAGCAGACGCCAGCAGTCGATATTTCGGTCAGTGAGTGCACCGGCGCGCTGGGGGATTCGGTGACGGTCTTCCCGATCGCGGTCGCTATCGGTGCGCTGACCGACCTCTCGCTGGCCCACCTTCTCCTCGGATTTGCCGTGTTCCAGGTCGTGTGGGGGCTGTACTACGGGCTCCCGGTGTCCGTCGAACCGATGAAGGCCCTCGCTGCACTGGTGATCGCCGGCTCGCTCACCGCCGGCGAGTTCGCGGTCGCGGGCTTGCTCGCCGGAGGCGTCCTCCTCGTGGTCGGCTGGACCGGCACGCTCGGTCGGGTGACAGGGTACATCGGCCAGCCAGTGGTTCGTGGCGTGCAGGTTGCGGTCGCGCTCGTCCTTCTCGAGGCCGGCGTCCAGCTCAGTCTCGACAACCTGTCGCTCGCACTCCTCGCAGTCGCCACCGCCGGACTCGTCACCGTCGCAGGGTATCACCGGGCGAGCGCGCTCGTCGTTCTCTGTGTCGGTGCCGGGCTGACAGTCGCAGGGATGGGGCTTCCAGCTCCTGTCGTCCCGTCGCTGTCGGTCAGTCTCCCGGGCCGGAGTTCGGTCTCCGTCCCGGCACTGGAGGGAGCGGCCGTCCAGCTTGCGATGACGGTGGCAAATGCCGCCGTCGCCACGTCACTCCTGCTCTCCGATTATTACGGCGCGGACGTCTCTGCCGACGAACTCGCCTCCAGCATGGGCGTGATGAACGTGGTCGCAGTTCCGCTCGGCGCGATGCCGATGTGTCACGGGAGCGGGGGCGTGGCCGGGAAGTATCGGTTCGGTGCCCGCACCGCGGGATCGAATTTCGTCCTCGGCGCGGTGTACGCAGTCGCTGCCGTCGTCGCAGTCGGATTCGTCGCCGCGTTCCCGCTGTCGATGCTCGGTGTGATCCTCGTCCTGATCGCTCTCGAACTCGGCCGGGCAGGGCTCGATACCGACCATCTACCGCTTACTGTCGGCATCGGCGTCGTCGGACTGGTGACCAACGTCGGGGTCGCGTTCCTCGGCGGGGCACTCGGATACCTGCTTCTCGAACGGTTCCGGAAACGCCCGCCGCGCCGTGGACAACCCGACCCGGAGTCGTCCAGGTAGTGTCTGTGCCCATCGGGTACAGCAATCCGTATCAGGTCGGACGGGGCGGTCCAGAGCAGGCGCCACGTCGTGACAGTCCCGACGCGCTTAATGGTCGCGGGCGCCCACACGTGGCATGGACGAACTCGAGCTCTTCGTTCCGGAACAGATCGTCGAGTCGCTACCGGCGGACGGCGAGGACGTGCAACGGGACATGACGAAAGCGGTCGCAGGCTGGGAGTCGGAGGTCAACGCCGCACTCTCTGTCGAGGACGACGACGCCGTCGCTTCCATCGTCGACCTGATCGAGCGCTTCGAGGGCCGCTGGGAGGCCTACGACGAGTTCGTCGTCGAGTTGCGGGCCTGGGGCCAGTCACCGATCTACGCGATGGCCTGGCGGAACCTGCACGCGGCAGTGGTCCAGCAGATCTACGAGCACGACGACCTGGCCGACCGCCTCAGCCGCGAGCGCAACGCCCGCCTCGTCGAGGACGGCATCAGGTTCGAGTGACGATGCCGGCAGCACGGGAGCGAAGCTACCGGGGCATCTCACAGCGGGCAGCACTCAGCTACCTCGAGAGCCTCGGCGGCGAGCAGGTAGACGGCCAGACTGTCGAGGGAGAGAGCTGGCGAGCGTCGGTCGACTCTGCGACCGTCTCGATCGGCACCAGCCTCACGCTCACGGAGGTGACTGTCCGGTTCGAGGGCGAGTCGGAGACGCTCGACGGCGTCGTCGACGCCTTCTCCCAGAAGGCGATCCGGGCCGGCGGCTGAGCATGGCCGAGCGACGACGCGCCATCGAAGGACAGATCGTGTTGCTCGCGGGCGCGCAGGCGAGTGTCACGCTCACCCGCCTCTCGGGTCTTCTCGACCGGACCGCGCGCTACCTGGCCGACCGCCGCGAGACCTACCAGCGCCAGTTCGAGCGCCTCGACGGCCCCGACGGGACCAGTTACTACCTGACCGACCCGGGCCACTGGGAACAGATCGGCCCACAGCTGGGATTCGACGACCGCGAGACGGACGCGGTCCGGCGGACACACAGGGTGCAGTTCGAGCGGGACGGCCGTCGTCTGGACCGCGACGAGGAGTTCGAGACCACACTCGAGATCCGGGAGGTCGTCGCTATGCCGCCTCGATCGTCTCTATGACGCGCTCGGAAAAGTCCGTCTCCGAGAGGTCACCGTCGTGGAGCGCTTCGATCCACCCGGCCCGGACGTGCCACTCGCCCAGTGTCCGCCCCTCGAGGTCCATCACGGTGGCCTCGATGTCGGCGCCCTCCCAGTCGTCGGCGTGGAGGTCCCTGAAGACGTTGATGACGCGGCCGATCTCCCGGTGGGGGATCGCGTGGGCGCCGTCCGCAGCCACGGACTCGTAGGTGAGCCGGTAGGTGTCTGCCTCGACGGTCACCTCGTCGACGTAGACGCCGTGGCTCACCAGCCGTGACTCCGCCCGGGAGACGACCGTCTCCGCGTGCTCGGCTTCGTCCTCGTCTCGGTGCTCGTCGTCGGAACCAGTATCGGGTGTCATAAAGAATCGTCCGGGTGTAGCGGTGCCAGGACCGGAACAGCTACTCCGTCAGTCGTCGGAGGGTGCAGCAGCGCCGCCCTCGCTGGAGACGCCGGTGCCGGGGCCGGCCTCGATGCCGAGGTCGTCGAGTTTCTCGTCGGGAACGACGCCGTCGACCCAGCCGCGCACGTCGTAGTACTCCTCTTTCATCTTCTCGAGTTCGGCCAGCTCTCCCTCGGCGGCGCCCTGGGCCGGGATGGCGTGGTCGCTGCCGTCGACGAACCGCAGCGGAAGGTCGTCGTCTTCGCCCCCGAACCCGGCGAGGTTGTTGTAGTACCGCTCCAGGTTGTAGACGCGCTCGCCCGCCTCCATCAGCTCCTCCTCGGTCACGTCCAGCCCGGTCATCCCGTTGTACTGGAGGACGTACTCCTCGATGCCCTCCGCGAAGGCGTTGAACTTGCAGATGTCGAAGGAGTCGGAGATGGCGTGCATGTCCTGGAAGGTCGCACAGAGCTCACCCTTCCCCTCGGGCTCGTGGGGGTCGACCTGCTCGGGGATGCCCAGGATCTCCGCGGCGGGCGTGTACCCGCGCAGGTGGCAGGCCCCGCGGTTCGAGGTGGCGTAGCCGATGGCCATCCCCTTCAGCGTCCGGGGGTCGTAGGCCGGGATGGACTGGTTCTTGACAGTGAGGGTGTCCGTCGCGGGGTCGCCGAACTCCTCGGCCACGTGCTCTTGGCCTTCGGCCAGGTGGTCGGCGAGTTCGGTCTCGCGGCGGCCGACCCGTTCGATCATGTCGATCATCTCGTCGGCGTCGCCCCAGTCGAGGCTGCCCTCGAGGTCGTCGAGTTTGCCCTCCTCGGTCAGTTCCATCGCCTGGGCCATCATGTTGCCCATCTCGATGGTGTCGACGCCCACGTCGTTGCACCGGTCGATCATCACGGCGACCTTGTCGCGGTCGTCGTTGGCGGAGTTTGGCCCCAGCGCCCAGGCGGACTCGTACTCGAAGGACTCCATCCGGACGTTCATCTCCTCGCCCTTGTGCATCGTCTGGACCTCGACTTCCTTCTTGCACGCGACCGGACAGGAGTGACAGGTGGGTTCGTCGGCCAGGATGTTCTCCCGGACGTTCTCGCCCGAAACCTTCTCGGCGTCGAGGATGCGCTCGCCCTCGCCTTCCGCGTCGGAGTACGACTCCGTCGAGGTGTACTGCCCGTTCTTGGCGGGGAGACCGTCCATCTCCTCGGTGACGTTCATCAGGACGTTCGTGCCGTACACCGAGAGGCCGCCCTCGTTGGGACCGGTGACGTCGGACTCCATGATGAGTTGCATCGCCTGCTTGTGGCCCTCCTGGAACGTCTCCTGGTCTGCCGGTTCCGGCATGTCCGTCGAGGATTTGACCACGACGGCTTTCAGGTTCTTGTTGCCCATCACACAGCCGGTTCCGCCGCGTCCGGAGGCGCGGTCGTCCTCGTTGACGACGCAGGCGTACGTGACCTCGTTCTCGCCGGCCTGGCCGATCGTCATGACCGAGAGGTTCTTGCCGTACTCGCCCTCGAGTTCCTCTTCGATCGTCTCGCGGGTCTCGTGGACGCCCTTCCCCCAGAGGTGGGAGGCGTCGCGCAGTTCGACCTCGCCGTCCTCGATGTAGGCGTACACCGGTTCGTCGGCCCGCCCCTCGAAGAGCAGTCCGTCGAACCCGGCCCACTTCAGGCGGGCACCGCTCCAGCCGCCGTGGTGGGAGTCGACGACTGTCCCCGTCAGCGGCGACTTGGTACAGAGCGAGATCCGGCCGCTCATCGTCACCTGGGTGCCCGTCAGCGGCCCGTTCATGAACGCGAGCAGATTGTCCGGTCCCATCGGATCCACGTCCGGGCCCTGGTCGAAGACGTACTTCACGCCCAGGCCGCGCGCGCCGATGTACTTTTTCGCGTCTTCCTCGTCGATACCCTCGTATGCAACGTCCGCCTCACTGAGGTCGACCCGCGCAACACGGTCTTGGAATCCTCCTAGAGACATGTACTGTACATCACAGAGCAGCAACTTAACTGTTTTTGGACACAGACCGCCCGAGACTCCACGGAGCGCACCAGATCTGTTAATACAAATCGGAGATATTAATATTGCCTTATTTGGGTTTAACACACTATGGGTGTTTCAGGGCCACCCTCTTGTGGATGCAGAACGAACGGAACGCAATGTCAGAGCACCACACGAACGGGGGGGGTCCGGGCAACGGCGGCCTCGGAGACCCCACCGACGCCCGTGCGAACTGCGGCGTCGGAGTCGTGATGAATCTCGACGGCGGGGCGCACAACTGGATCGTACAGGACGGACTCGAACTCGTCGAGTGTATGGAACACCGCGGGACGACGGGTGCCGAGCCGGACACCGGCGACGGCGCCGGTATCTTGTTCCAGACGCCACACGGATTTTTCGAGGACGAACTCGACGTCGACCTGCCCGACCCCGGCGCGTACGCCGTCGGCTCGCTTTTCTTTCCCCAGGACAGGGACAGCCGGAGTGAACTGAAGTCCCTCGTCGAGGAGACGTTCGCCGACGAGGGGCTCGAGGTGCTGTCCTGGCGGTCGGTCCCGACCGACAACTCCTCGCTCGGACAGACGGCGCTGGACTCCGAACCCGATGTCCAGCAGGTGTTCGTCAGGTCGTCGGCGGGCCACACCGGCGAGGCGTTCGACCGCCGGCTGTACGTCGCCCGCCGGGAGCTCGAGAACACCGTCGAGGACGACCGGCCCCCGGGCCACGAGCGGTTCTACGTCGTCTCGCTGGACACCGACACCGTCGTCTACAAGGGACTGCTCACGTCCGAGCAGCTGGCCGAGTACTACCCGGAACTGAACGACGAGCGGCTCGTCTCGACGTTCGCGATGGTCCACGCGCGCTTCTCGACGAACACGCTCGGCGCGTGGCACCTCGCCCACCCCTACAGGAACATCATCCACAACGGCGAGTTCAACACCATCCAGGGCAACATCAACTGGATGCGCG
>CAYYHG010000142.1:0-7795 GCA_964471665.1 uncultured Halobacteriales archaeon
ACCCTCCTCGGGGTAACCGCCGAGGTTTCCTCTCGCGTGGGGTCGAGCGGGCCGACACCACCGGAGGCAAGAGTCCCCTCGCGGGTACTCCGGGTTCCACGCAAGCCGTCACCCCTCGTGTGAGACGCGGACAGGGACCGAGACGGCCGCGATGGACGACTCTATAGCAACCGGTACATTGAATGGGTATCACTGGCATGCACAGATATGTACCGACGAAGCGTGCTGGTGGGTGCAAGCACAGTTCTGACGACTGCCCTGGCTGGTTGTGGTGGCGATGGCGGTGACGGGGCGACACCCGCGGAGACCGCAACGCCGACAGAGACCGAAATGTCCGCACAGACCGAGACCGCAACGCCGACAGAGACCGAAATGTCCGCACAGACCGAGACCGCAACCCGGACGCCGACGCCCGAGGCGGCGTCCGAGAACATTCACGAGATTGGCGAGGAGTTCACCGTGGGGGAGGAAGGAAACGAGATCACGTACCGGATTCTCGAACTCGCCCGGGCCGACCAGCTCGGCGGTCAGGTGAACTTCTCGGAAGCCGACGGTACCTTCCTGATAGTCACGCTGGAGTTCACGAATCCGCAGGACGAGCCGGTCGAGTTCCCCCAGCTGGATTTCCGTCTCCAGTCAGCGGACGCGTGGCAGCGGTTCGATACCGGGGCCTCCCAGAAGATCAACTCCGACGAGCGCCTCGACGTCGAGTACATCGGTGACAGCACGTTCACAGCAGGACGATCGACGGTCGGCGCGGTGGCCTTCGACGTCGATCCCGATCTGACCTACCGGCTGTGGATAACGCCGGCAGGCGACGCGACGACTCCCGAGCACTTCGTCCCACTCGGGGACCTCTCGTCGGTCGAAGAACTCGGCGGCTACACCTGAGAGGGGCGGCTGTCGGCGTTTTCCAGGTCGAAATTGCTCACGCGCTTATTGCCGGCAGTATCAGTCCGTGAGCACCTCGTAGGCTTCCCGGACGCGCTTGAACTCGTCTTCGTCGCCTCCGTCGGTGTCCGGGTGGACGTCCTTGACGCGCTCGCGGTAGGCCTCCCGCACGGTCCCCTCGTCGGCACCGGGCTCGACACCGAGGACGCTGTAGGCCTCCTGCGGTGTCGGCCCGTCACGGGTGACCCGTTCGGCCCCGGCGCGTCGCCCGCCTGCTGCCCTGGCGCGCTGGCCACGCGCCCGTCGCCGGTTCTCGCCCGGTGGCGTCCACTCTTCGCGGGGACCGGCGCCGAACCCGTCCGCTCCCGGGTCCCCGCCGTTCCGTGCGGCCTGCTGTTCGACGCCGCGGTAGATCCGGCCCATCAACCGGCCCGTGGCGTGTCTGTAGAGAATGTAGGTGACGGGGGCGAACGCGAGCGCGAGGACGAACAGGACCGGGCTGTAGGCGATACCGCCGACTACGAACGTGGCGGTCATCAGCCCGAAAGCCGCCGCGAGCCCGGTCACCAGCCGTTTGCGCACGCGCCACTGTACGTGTGGAACCCTGGTAAGCCTCCCGGCTCGACGGCCCTGTCCGTCGGTGAGAGTTCCGTCTCAGACACTCCTGGACCGGCACAGCGTTCAAGCGTCCCGACCCCCTACCAGGACACATGAGCGCTTCCAGTCCGTGCGAAATCTGCCACACGGCGGACGTCAGACACTCCTGTGACCGGTGTGGCCAGCTCGTGTGTGGCCGCCACTTCGACGACGAACTCGGACGCTGTGTGGAGTGTGCCGCCGACCTGGGGAGTGACGACCGCGACCACATTCCTTCCGGCGAGGAGACGCCCGACGGCGTCGACACCTACCGCTTCTAGACCACCGCTCTCCTCGCCGGACCACTCGCTTACAGCCGGCAGTATCAGTTGACGTCGAGAACTTCGATTTCGAACTCCAGGGTCTCGCCCGCGAGCGCGCTGTTGAAGTCGATGCGGGCGATGTCGTCGTCGACGTGTACGATTTCGCCGCGGGTGCCGTCCTGCGTCTCGAGGTACGCGCCCTCCTGTGGGGCCTGACCACCGAGCGTCTGGGTCAACTCCTCGACGTCGTGTTCCCGGACCTGCTCTTCGGACCACTCGCCGTAGCCCTTCTCGGGGGGAACAGCCACCGTCGTCGCCGTGCCCTCCTCCAGCCCCACCAGTGCGTTTTCCAGCCCTTCGATGATTCGACCGGAACCGACTTCCACCGTCAGCGGAGTGTACTCCCGGTCCGGTTGCGAGGCGGCCAGCCCAGTATCGGTGGCGACTGACTCGCGGGAGGTGTCGAAGACAGTGCCGTCGTCTCTCCGCCCGGTGTACTCGACTTCGACCGTATCGCCAGTTGCGATTGTCATAACTATGAAAGGTGGTGAGCAGGCATAAGGCCTTGCATCGGAAGAGATCAACAGTCCCCGTGAGCGGACACCGGCAGCGGATCCGGCAGCGGATTCTCGCAGTGTCAGTGGATCGATGGTGGATTCCGGCGCCGGACGTGTTGGAGATCCGAACGAAATGAGAGCCGGCAGTATCACTCGAAGGGGTGGTCGAGCACGATCGACTCCGCCCGGCCGGGCCCGACACCGACGACGGACAGCGGGACGTCGAGTTCGTCACTGATGTACGACAGGTACGCCCGGGCGTTTGCAGGGAGGGCGTCGAAGCCCTCGCGAGCGGCGGCGGTCCAGTCGACCTCCGGCCACCCGTCGAAGGTTCGGTAGACAGGAGCACACTCGCCCCAGGCCTCGGTGGTGGTCGGCATCGTCACCAGGCGCTCGCCGTCGCGCTCGTAGGCGTGGCCGACCTCGACAGTCTCCAGGCCCGCCAGCACGTCGACGTGGTTGACGGCCAGGCCGGTGAAGCCACTGGCGCGGGCGGCGTGGCGGAGCATCGGCATGTCCAGCCACCCGACCCGCCGGGGACGGCCAGTGACGGTCCCGTACTCGCCGCCCTCTTCGCGGATGTACTCGGCGAGGCGCTCGCTCTCCTCGTCGCCCCGGAGTTCGGTCGGCAACGGTCCCGTTCCGACCCGCGAGAGGTACGCCTTCACGACGCCGATCACCTCGCCCCCGCCGACGACCGAGGGGGCGAGTCCGGTCCCCGCGCAGGCGCCGCCTGCGGTGGGAGTCGACGAGGTGACGTACGGATAGATCCCGTGGTCGATGTCCAGCGACGTCCCCTGTGCGCCCTCGAGGAGGACGTCCTCGCCGGCCGCGACCGCCTCAGAGAGGAACGTGCCGGCGTCGACCGTCATCCCTTCCTCGCGGAGCCGCCGGCCGTACTCGCTGTACTCCTCGTGGAGGGCGTCGACGTCGAACGCCTCGCCGGCCTCGACGCCGAAGACGTCCTCGAGGAGCGCACGCCTGTGGGGGACGACGTACTCCAGGCGGTCGCGCAGGACGTCGGGGTCCAGCAGATCACCGATCCGGACGCCGCGGCGGCCGGCCTTGTCCTCGTAGGCCGGACCGATACCCCGGCCGGTCGTGCCCGCCTCGAGGTCGTCGTCGCGTTTGGCTTCCTCCTCGACGCCGTCCAGCCGGCGGTGGTACGGGAGGATGGCGTGTGCGCGCTCGGCGACCCGGACGTCCGGCTCCAGTCCACGCTCGCGGAGGCCGTCGAGTTCCTCGAACAGCGTGCGTGGGTTGACCACACAGCCGTTGCCGAGGACACCCACCTTGCCCCGGATGGCTCCGCTCGGCGCGAGCGAGAGTTTGTACTCGGCACCCTCGTGGACGACGGTGTGGCCGGCGTTGTCACCGCCCTGGTAGCGCGCGACCACGTCCGCGGGCTCGCCGACGAGGTCGACGATTCCACCCTTGCCCTCGTCGCCGAGCTGGGCACCGACGATCGTTACGGTCATCACGCACCCTATTCCCGCCAGCGTGGTAAACAGATTTCGGTCGCGCCGGCTCGAAAGGGAGCATTTATAAGTGCAGCGGCTGAATGAGTAGTGGTAGCTACTCTCACACCACAGAAGCGTGGTGTTCGCGGTCGAACGACAGCAACTTTTAAACATGGCCAACACAAGTTAACACGTGCCATGATAGATAGGCTCGAGAAGGAAGTCGACATGCTAGAGCGACATCTGCAGGTTCTGCGGATGGTAATCGAGAACGAACCCATCGGTATCGTGAAGATGTCAAACGAAACTGGGTACCCACACCACAAGGTGCGTTACTCTCTTCGCGTCCTGGAGGAGGAGACCCTCATCGAGCCCTCCAGTCAGGGAGCGATCACGACAGAGGAGACCGAGGACTTCGTCAACGACCTCGACGGGAAGATCGACGACATCATCGACAAACTCGAGACGATGAAGATCGACGGCGTCGCCGAGATCGAAAGCTAGAGTTCGGGCACAGTGAGATTGTAGTTTTCGCTGCGTGCTTCGACGAGACAGAGGTGGTAGCCCCGTTTCCGCGAGAGGTTCACGAAACTCTTCCGTTTGTTCCGGCTGAGCAGTCCGCTCCGGGTGGCCTCGCTCGCCGTCTCCAGGGCGCCGGGTTCGAAGAAACTCGTCGTCACGAGGAAGGCACCCGCGAAGTCGTCGTTGCTCTGCCCGGCGCGTTCGGCCGCGGTGACCAGTGACTCCATCATCGACTGGGTCGCGGCCTCCCGGGAGTCGTTGACGTCCGCGACCAGGAGCGGGTCGCCCATCCGGTTTCGGTACACGACGTCGAAGGACTCCGACGAGCGGGTCTCCTGGCGGTCCTCTGTGTAGACGACGTCGACGGTCCCGTCCAGTTCCGCGCGGTCGATGTTCGGGAGCGCGTCGTAGAGGGTCTGCAGCGTGTCGGTGTTGCCCGTATCACGGATCTCGAAGAGCAGCTCCGTGGCGACCCACTCGACGAACTGGTACGCGACGGTTCCCCTGATGAACTCCTCGTAGGTCTCTCCACCGACGGTCACCGAGTCGGCGTCGAACTGTGTGTGCTTCTCGAGGATGATGTTGTCGACGACGTCCTCCCGGCGGATCGACCCGCCGTGGGCTTTCCCCAGGGTGGCGTCTCCCTTCGAGCGGTACCTGACGAAGATGTCCGTCCCGTCGAGGGCCTCCTGCGGGGAGAGACGCTGTTCACCGTCGGTGGCGGCCCCGAAGTCGTCTTCGAGTCGCTGGAGGTTCCCCTCCAGGCGTTCGACCTCGGCCGCGAGTTCGTCGCGCTCCCCGCGGACCGACGCCAGTTCCGACTCGAGGTGGGTCTTCTCCTCCTCGGCCGCGCCGAGTTGCTCCTCCAGACGCTCGATTTCGGCCTCGCGGTCCCCGAGTTCCGCCGCCAGCCGTTCGGCCTCGGCGTCGACCGCCTCCGCCTCGTTCGCAGCCTCGGTCTCGGCGCCGCCCTCGCGTGGCCCGGAAGACTCCTCCGCTGTCCCTTCCCGGCGGTCTGCGTCCCCTCCGGACGTGCCGGCACGGGGTTCGGTGTCGCGCTGGGTGGATTCCGACTGCCCACGCGCGCCGGACTGCTCCTGGGCCCCCTGGCTCGGATCCGCCGGTTCGTGGTCGTCAGACTCGGTGCGGACGGGGTCCAGCGACGGGATCGACCGGGTCTCCAGATCCCCGGAAGGCTCCGGGGCACTCGACTGTTCCGGGGGTTCCGGCCCGGAAGTCTCGGCGGAGTCGGCCCGGGTCTCCGACCGCTCCTGTACGGGCCGTCCGTTCCCGGCCTCGTGCGGTGTCGAGGACGGACGCTGCCGGTCGGCGGTTTCGGACTCGACAGTTCCGTCGGCGTCGACAGACGTTTCGCCGGCCGCCGTGTCGCTTTGCCGCTGGCTGGTCGTGACACTCTCGGCTGCCGACGACGCGGCGGCCGTGTCCGTCGTCCATCGGTCCTCCTGGTCTGTGCCGCTGGCTGACTCCGGGTCCGCCTCGTCGGCCGCCGCTGTCCCGCTGGCCTCGACTGGCCCGTCAGTCTCCGCGGTTTCGGTGGTCTCCGCCGGCCCGTTCGACGCCACGGTCCCCGCGGTATCTCCCGTCTCGTCGGATTCACGGGTCCCGGCGGTTCCGGTGGTTTCTGCCGGCTCGTCGGGTTCGGGGGTGGTCGGCGCCGGAATTTCGATGGCGTCCACCTCGACGGGGTGAACCCTGTAGATGCCGACCTCGCTGTCGGCGCGTTCGAAGGCGTCGTCGCCCTCGAGGAGTCGCTCGGCGTTGCCGACGAACGCGACGCTCATCGACCGGCCCCGGTGGTAGACGACGTAGTAGTCACCGCTGAGGACGTTCTCCGAGAGTTCGATATAGCCGGTGAACCCACCCTCCGAGAGTTTGCCGTCGACATCGACGACGCTCGTGTCCTCGGTGTAGTACTCCGCGCGGACCTCCGGGTCCCGGTCCTGCATGACCGCGAGCAGCGGCAACGCGGGCGTCGGAGCCTCGTAGACGGTTCCCTCGCCGTCCTCGAAATCCTCGATCGATCCCGTCCTGACGCCGACGGCCGTTCCCTTGGTCATGTAGAGTTCCGCGGGGCCGGCCCGCACGACGCCGGAAAAGTCCGCGTCGGCGAGGTCGTGTAATTCCCCGTACCCCCCCGCAAACGGGCGACCGGGCCACTCGTCGACCCGCTCGGATACGCGTGTGCTCATTATGTTTCACAAGCCCGATGCGAGACTAATACTTTGCGGGCATTGTCTGACGAAGTGACGGATAGCTGTTAGGTTCGGTATCAGTACGGGATTGACCGCACGAACGCAGGCGGTCAACCCGGTAGACACCCGTAATCAGGCAACGTTGACGGTCTCCCGGTAGGAGCCGTACTGGTCCTGGAACACCTGCATGATCTCGCCCATCGACGCGTAGGCCTTGACGGCCTCGATCATCGCGGGCATGACGTTCTCGCCCTCGCGAGAGGCCTCGGCCACCTTCCGGAGAGCAGCCTCGACCGCTTCGTCGTCGCGTTCCTCCCTGACCGAGTCCAGGCGGTCCCGCTGGCGCTCCTGGACGGTCTCGTCGACTGTCAGGATGTCCGGATCGGTGTCTTCCTCGATGGTGTACTCGTTGACGCCGACGACCGTCTCCTCCTCGGCCTCGACGCGCTCCTGGTACTCGTAGGCGGCGTCCTGGATCTCCCGCTGGAAAAAGCCCTGCTCGATGCCGTCGACGACGCCCTCGCGCATGGAGCCGTCGCCCAGCTGGCGGATCTCGTCGATGTAGGCCATCGTCTCCGCCTCGAACTCGTCGGTCAGCGCCTCGACCGCGAACGCGCCGCCGAGCGGGTCGACGATGTCTGCGGCCCCCGACTCCTCGGCGACGATCTGCTGGGTCCGGAGCGCGATGCGGACGGCTTCCTCGCTGGGGAGCGCGAGTGCCTCGTCGTAGCTGTTGGTGTGCAGGCTCTGTGTTCCCCCGAAGACGGCCGCGAGCGCCTGGATCGTCACGCGGACGATGTTGTTGAGGGGCTGCTGGGCCGTCAACGACTGGCCGGCAGTCTGGGTGTGGAACTTCAACATCTTGCTCTCGTCGCGTTCGGCGCCGTACCACTCGTCCATCTTCCGTGCCCAGATGCGCCGCCCGGCGCGGAACTTCGCGATCTCCTCGAAGATGGAGTTGTGTGAGTTGAAGAAAAACGAGAGCGTGGGGGCGAACTCGTCGACGTCCATCCCGCGGTCGACGCAGTCCTCGACGTAGGCAAAGCCGTCTGCGAGCGTGAAGGCGAGTTCCTGGACCGCGGTCGACCCGGCCTCGCGGATGTGGTACCCCGAGATGGAGACGGGCTTGAACTTCGGCGTGTTCTCCACGGAGTACTCGATGACGTCCGTGACGAGTTTCAGGGAGGGTTCTGGGGGAACGACCCACTCTTTCTGTGCGATGAACTCCTTGAACATGTCGTTCTGGAGGGTCC
>CAYYHG010000143.1:0-7763 GCA_964471665.1 uncultured Halobacteriales archaeon
CCGAACAGCGCCGAGATGATCGTCGCCGGAACCGCGTACAGAACGCTGTTCCCGACCCCACGGATCAACACGTCGAACGCGGTCCGCCACTTCTCGAGCGTGAAACCCTCGCCGGGTGGTGCGAACGGGGCCGTCTCGGTGACCGCCCCCGTGGTCTTCAGCGAGGTGACCAGCCCCGTCTCGATGGGCGTCATGTAGAACGCGATCAGCGCGAGCAGGGCCGCGTACAGTCCCACGCGTCCGGCGTCGACTCCCGCGAGTCGGGCACGCAGGCCGGTCTCGCCGGCCGCGGTACCGCCGTCGGCTCTCGCCGCCGGGGTGGCTCTGTCCCCGTCCCCGTCTCCGTCCGGACCCGTCATAGATTCCCCCGCCGGTACTGGTAGACGAGATACGGGCCGATGATCGAGAGGGCCATCGAGAACAGGAGGATGGCGATGGCAGCCCCGAACGCCCAGTTCTGGTTCGAGTACGCCTCCCGGACCATCTTCGTCGCGAGGATGTCGGCACCGTTGGGCGGACGGAAGTTCGACACCAGCGAGTACAGGAAGTCGAAGGCCTTCAGCGCGAACACCATCAACACCACCGAGGCGCTGATCGTCGCTCCCTTGAGCTGGGGGATGATGACCCGCTGGTACATCCTGAGTGTGGACGCGCCGTCGACCTTGGCCGCCTCGTAGTGTTCGGACGGGATCGCGCGCAGGCCCGCCAGGTAGACGACCATCGCGTAGCCGGAGAACTGCCAGACCAGCGCGAAAATCACCGCCCACAGCACGATCGAGGAGTTCCCGATCCAGTCGATCGGCCCGATCCCGAACACACCGAGCGTGATGTTGACGACGCCGTTGTTGAAGTTGTACATCCACAGCCAGAACTGCGCGGTCACGACAAAGGAGAGACTCATCGGGAGCAGATAGATCGTCCGGAAGGTGTTCTCGAAGCGGATCCCGCGGTCGATCAGGATCGCGAGGCCGAGCCCGATCACGAGTGTCGCCCCGGTGAAGGCCACGATCAGTACGAACGTATTGACCGTCGCGTCGATCACCGCCGAGTCCGTGAACGCCCGGACGTACATCTCGAAATCGAGATCGGAGTAGTCGGGAGCGGTGGCAAAGCCCTCGTAGTCGGTCAGCGAGATCAGCAGGTTCCAGACGATGGCGCCGTAGACGAACAGACCCATCAACAGGAACGGCGGCAGCCAGAAGGGCAACGACTCGACGAAGTCACCGCCCAGGCGGTCGTCGAGTGCCCCCCCGACGCGCTCGACTGGCCCGCGGCGGCCCCGCTGTGTGCCGTCGGTCACCGTCCCGCCGTCCGCGCGAGCGTCGCTCCCGGTCGCGTCCGCGTCGTCCGTGTCACTACGGCTCCCGATCGCGCGTCGGAGGCGTGAAGCGATTCCCGGCATATGCGCCGACCGTCAGATGGCGTCTATGAAGCCGGACGTCGCTGCGTCGACGTTGTACGGACCGGTGAACTCCGAGCTGATGACCTCGTTGAGCGCGGTCATCTTGTCGCTCTCGACGGCGAGACCGTGCTGGAGGGTCGGCGGCCTGCTGTCGGCCGACGCGAAGTCCTCGGCAGTCTCCTGGAGGAACGGTCCGAACTGGTCCATGCTGACGTCCGTCCGGGTCGGGATCGACCCCTTGAACTGGTTGAACGCGACCTGGGCGTCCTCTGTCCCGACGAACTCCAGCCAGGTCTTGGACGCCTCCGGGCTCGGGTTGTCCGACGGATACAGAAACGAGTCGAAGTGCAGCGTGTACATGCCCTCGGTTCCCGGGAACGGGACGAAGCCCCAGTCCTCGTCGTACGCGAAGTCCTCGGCGTTGCGGTAGGCCCCGGCCGCCCAGTTGCCCTGGTGGATGAAGGCCGCCTCGCCGTTGATGATGTTCTCGTTCGAGCCCGTTAGCCCGACGGTGGACGCGTCGTCGTTGATGTAGTTCTCCAGGACTGTCGCCGTCGTCTCGAAGGTCGCCCGGACGGCACTCTCGTCGCCCTCGCCGCCGATGAAGTCCATGTAGGCGTCGAACCCCTCCTGGCCGAGCAGCATCGCGGCAAACAGCTGTGTGGTCGTCCAGGTCCCCTGCATCCCGTGGGTCATCGGGACCTTGTCCGTCTCCGTGGCGACGGCGTCCAGCGCGTCGGCGAACGCCGAGACGCTGTCGAGCGAGTCCGGATCGACGCCCGCCTCCTCGACGACCGAGACGTTGTAGAACAGGCAGTTCAGGCGGTGCGAGCCCAGCGGGACGGCCCGGAAACTGCCGCCCTGCTGGTGGAGGTCGACCGCCTCGTCGACCATGGCGTCCTCGTAGCCGGCCCGCTCCCAGACGTCGTCGACGCTGCCCAGCGCCCCCTCGTATCGCAGGAGGTTCTTGCCGGGCCAGTTCGCGAACGAACTCGGCGGGTCGCCGCTCTGGAGGCGGTTGGCGACGACCGCGTCGAGGTTCTCGTTGCCGCCGCCGCCGATCGGGTTGAACTCCGCGTCGATGTCCGGGTGCTGCTCCTCGAAGACCGCGGTGAGTTCCTCTGCTGCGGTTGCACCGTCGCCGCCGGTCCACCCGTGGAGGACTTCCAGCGTTCCCATGGACCCGCCGCCGTCGCCGCCACCGTCCCCGTCGTCGCCGCCGTCGCCGCCGTCGTCACCGTCGCCGCCGTCGTCACCGTCGCCGCCCGCACATCCGGCAAGAGCCATCGCAGACGCGAGCCCTGTTGCCTGTACGAACCGCCGCCGCGAGTAACTGTCGTCTGACATTAGTACAGTCGTCTTCCGTGACCTGATGGTTTAAACATTTGGCACTATAGTAGTGAAAAATGAGGTCAGACCCGTCTCACAGATCAGACGGGTGTCGCACGTGCTGGTGGGGTGTCACCATTCGGCAACCGAGCCGTCGTCGTGGCGCCAGTCGGGGTTGTGCCAGTCGACAGAACCCGAGCGGTCTGCGACGGTTTCGCCGTCGACCTCGACGCCGAGTCCGGGGCCGTCCGGAAGGTCGACGTAGCCGTCCTCGTAGTCGAACACGGACGGGTCGGCGACGTACTCGAGCACGTCGGCGGTCTCGTTGTAGTGGATGTTCAGTGACTGTTCCTGCAGGAGGGTGTTGGCTGCGACGGCGTCGACCTGGAGACAGGCGGCCAGCGCGACCGGCCCCAGCGGGCAGTGGGGTGCCAGGGCGACGTCGTGGGCCTCGGCCATCGCAGCGATCCGTGTCACCTCCGAGACGCCGCCCGCGTGGCTGAGGTCCGGCTGGACCACGTCGACCGCGCCGTCGGCCAGCAGATCCGCGAAATCCCACCGCGAGTAGAGGCGCTCGCCCGTCGCGAGCGGCACTGTGGTGTGGTTCGCGATCGCCGGGAGCGCGTCCTCCACTCCCGGTCGGACCGGCTCCTCGATGAACAACGGGTCGTGAGGTTCCAGCGCCGCCGCGAGGCGCTTGGCCATGGCTTTCGAGGCGCGACCGTGGAAGTCGACTGCGACGTCGACCTCGGGTCCAACCCGCTCGCGGACTTCGGCGAGTCGTCGTGCCGCGTCGTCGACGGTGGCCGGCGTATCGACGTGTCGCAGTTGCGGGGTCGCGTTCATTTTCAGGGCCCTGAAGCCGGCGTCGACCGCGTCCGCGGCGGCGTCGCCGACGTCCGCGGGCCGGTCGCCCCCGATCCACTGGTAGATCCGCACCCGCTCTCTGGTGGGGCCACCGAGCAACTCGTAGACCGGCGCGCCGAAGCGCTGGCCCTTGAGGTCCCACAGCGCCTGGTCGATCCCGGCGATGGCCGACATCAGAACCGGCCCGCCGCGGTAGAACCCGCCGCGGTACATCGACTGCCAGTGGTCCTCGATCGGGTCCGGTGGTTCTCCGAGGAGGTACTCCTCGAACAGCTCCTCGACGGCCGTCCGGACAGTCCTGGCACGCCCCTCCAGAGTCGGTTCGCCCCAGCCCACCAGGCCGTCGCTCGTCTCGACGCGCAGGAAGAGCCACCGCGGCGGCACCTCGTAGAGTTCGTAGTCGGTCACGCGTGACATCGGATGTCCCTGCCGGTGTGACGGCCCCACCACTGAAGGATGTTGCCCGCCCCGGGAGACACACACCACCCTGCGGGGATAGCGCGCGAGCGAAACCGCTGAATTATTCCTGCTGGACGCCCCAGTAGCCAGCCGTGAGCGAGAACCCCTTCGCCGACGTGACCGAGGCCGACCTCCGGAAGGCGTTCGACACGACGAACTACGTCGCCGAGGACGACATCGTGACGACAGTGTTGCTCGCGTTGCGGCTGGGGCGGCCGCTGCTTGTCGAGGGCGAACCCGGCGCCGGCAAGACCGAACTGGCGAAGGTGCTCGCCGATGGGTTCGGGACCGAGCTCGTGCGTCTCCAGTGTTACGAGGGGCTGACGGCGGAGAACGCCCTCTACGAGTGGAACTACACGAAGCAGTTGCTCGCCGTCCAGGCAGATGAGCGTGGCGTGGCCGACGCCGAGGACTCCGTGTTCACCGAGGAGTACCTGCTGGAGCGACCGCTGGTGCGAGCGCTGGCCGACGCCGAGGACCGGCCGCCAGTCCTGTTGATCGACGAGATCGACCGCGCCGACGAGGAGTTCGAGGCGCTCCTGCTGGAGGTACTGTCGGACTTCCAGGTGTCGATCCCCGAACTCGGGACCGTCGCGGCCGAAACCCCGCCCGTGGTGGTCATCACGTCCAACCGCACCCGCGGGCTCAGCGACGCACTCAAGCGCCGGTGTCTGTACCTCCACGTCGAGCCCCCGAGTTTCGAGAAGGAACGGGACATCGTCGAGCGGAAGGTCCCCGAACTGGACGGGGCGATGGCCACACAGCTCTGTGCGGTCACCCAGCGACTCCGGGAGGAACCGTTCCGCAAACACCCGGGAGTCGCGGAGACGCTCGACTGGGCCCAGGCGGTCGCCGAACTCCGGGCGGACGACGGCGAGACGCTCTCCCCGGCGGAGATCGAACACACGATCGGCTGCCTGCTCAAGGAGATCGAGGACGTACAGCGCGTCGACGACCGGCTCCTGGAGGCGCTCGTCGAGTCCGCCCGCGCAGCACGGGAGAAGCGAGCCGCCGGAGCGGAGGCGGAGGCGGAGTCGGGGTGATCGGCGTGGGGACGGGAGACGCCGATTCGATCCCGGACGCGAATCCGGAGTTCGCCGACCGGGTCCCGGACGTGGCGACGGTCCGCGACGACGTCCGGCGGGACCTGGTGGCGTTCGTGCGGGCGCTCCGGCGGGCGGGGGTCGCGGTCCCGGCAAACGCCGGGGTCGTCGCTGCGCGCGCGCTGGTGGCGGTCGGGTTCGGGGACGAGGACCGCGCCCGCGCAGCGCTCCGGGCGGCACTCGTCCGGTCACCCGAGGACGTCGACAGGTTCGACCGGATGTTCCGGGAGTTCTGGCGTCGCCTCTCGGCACACCTGTCACTCGACGGCGAGGGCGAGTCCGGCCTCGTCGAGGACGACGAGAACCGCCCGGACGGTCACCTCGCGCCCATCGGTGCCGAGGAGGGACTCGACGCGGACGCGGGTGTCGGGGGCGACGGGACAGGAGGTGAGGACGGGGACGCCGCCGTCGTCGATCCGGACGCCTGGAGGGGAGGCGTGGCGCCGGGGGACCCCGGGGACAGCGACGGAGAGATCGTGGCGACTGCCACGTACAGTCCTGCCGGGCGGCCCGAACGGGTCACGGTCACGCTCGACCACGGCCCCGACCAGGACGAACTGACGCGGTCGGTCGACGGGCTGGTGCGAGCGCTCGCGACCGGGCCGGGGCGACGATGGACGCCCGCGACGGACGGCGAGCGGGCCGACGTCAGGCGGTCGCTCCGGCAGAGCGTCTCCGCGGGCGGGGCGATCGTCTCCGTGCCCGAGAGGCGACGCCGGCAGTCGGCAAGCCGCGTCCTCGTCCTCGCGGACGTCAGCCGGTCGGTCCTCGACGTCATCGACCGCGCGTTCCTCCTGCGGTGGTTGCGTGCGCTCGTGACGGCGGCGCGCAACTGCAGGGTGTTCCTGTTCGACGACGACACCGCGGAGGTGACGGCGGCCTTCGAGGCGCGGACCGCACGGGACGCCGTCGACGCACTCAGGGACGCGGAGACGTCCTGGGGCGGAGGGACGCGCATCGGGGACGCGGTGACGACCGTGCGCGAGGAGTGTGCCGGCGCGGTCGACAGGCGGACAGCAGTACTTATCCTCAGCGACGGCCTAGAGATGGGCGACGTGTCGACACTCGAGAGAGCAATGGCCTGGCTATCGCGAACCGCGTCGACAGTCCTGTGGCTGAATCCGCTAGCGACCGCGCCGGACTACGAGCCCGTCGCCGACGGGATGGCTGCCGCGGTCCCGTCGATCGACGGCCTGTTCGCGTTCGCCGGTCCGGACGACATCGAGGAGCTGACCCGCCAGCTGTCCCGGCACGGCACTGGCGGAGCGGTCGGCTACGAACACGATCCCCGGCGGATCCGGAGCGACAAACCATGACTGAGCACACACACACGAGGTGGTACAGATGACCGCAGGCGACTGGAGCGTCCCCGAGACGGAGGTGATGGACGCGATCGGGACCGCGATCGACGGCGAGCGGTCGGTGCTCGCCACCGTGGTCGGCGTCGAAGGAAACGCCTACCGGCGGCCAGGGGCGAAGATGGTGATCGCCGACGAGGCCGACGAGGCCGACGGGGTCGGCTCGATCACCGCCGGCTGTCTGGAGGACGAGGTGCTGGCACTCGCCGAGGACGTCCTCGCGGACGGACGCCCCCGACTCGAGGAGTTCGACCTCACCGGCGACGACGACGTCTGGGGGCTGGGCGTCGGCTGCAACGGCGTCATCGACATTCTCCTGGAACCGCTCGACGAGAGCTACCGTCCCGTCGTCGACGCGTACGGGCGCGGCACGGACATGGCGGTCCTGACGGTGCTGGACGGCGAGGGAACCGACGCCGAGCGTGGCGATCGCGTCTACGCTAGCCCCGAAAACGGCGCGCTGTCGATCGACGCGCCGGGCTGGCCCGACTGGCTCGTCGACGCCCTCGAGGGTCCTGCCGCCGAACTGCTCGACAGCGAAACTTCCGATACGCTCGCGTTCGACCGTGACGGCCACACCGTTCAGGTGTTCGTCGACAGCGTGACGGCACCGCCCGAACTGGTGATCTTCGGGACCGGTCACGACGTCGCGCCCGTGGCGGACCTGGCCTCGCGGGTCGATTTCCGCGTGACCGTCGCCGGGTTCCGGGGCGCGACCGCGACCGAGGAGCGGTTCCCCGCGGCCGAGACGGTGATCTCGACCTCGCCCGCGAACGTCCGGGAGGTGCTCGACCTCGACCGGAACACCTACGCGGTGATCATGACACACAACTTCATCGACGACCGGATTGCCCTGGAGGAGTTGCTCGAGTCCCCCGTGCCGTACATCAGCCTCCTGGGACCGCGCGAGCGCTTCGAGGAGATCCGCGAGGAGTGTCGCGCCGAGGGCCGTGAGTTCACCGAGGACGAACTCGACCGGATCTACACGCCCGCCGGCCTCGATCTGGGTGGCGGAACGCCGTTCCACATCGCCCAGTCCATCGTCGCCGAGGTCACGGCGGTCCGGTTCGACCGCGAACCCGGACACCTCAAGGAACGCAAAGGCCACATCCACGAACGCCCCTCTATCGAACAGTAGGGTACTGGTGGCGATGGCCGATTGATTTCGCTTAATCCCCGCGCTGTCTAGCGGTCTGTGTGACAGATGGTTACTGCGAGACGACGGATATCACTGGCACGATCACG
>CAYYHG010000144.1:0-7641 GCA_964471665.1 uncultured Halobacteriales archaeon
CGCCGTGTGGCCACCCGGTGTGTTCCTGCTCGGCGTCCTCGGGACGTTCTTCGTCATCCACCTCAGTTTCGAGTACCTCCGCGGCCGGAGTCCGGAACACGCCGGGTTCGCCGGCGCAATCGCGCTCGGGACTGCCGGCATTCTCCAGCTCTCGACCGTCCGGGTCGTGGAGATCAGCGCCACCTCGCGCTCGCTCCTCCAGCCCGGACTGGCACTGGCCGTTGCCTTCGGTTGCGTGTTCATGGCCTGGCTCGCCCGCCAGTGGGACAGGCGCGATATCACGCCGTACGGCTATCCGCTGGCTGTCGTCGCCCTCATAGCCGCCGGCGCGGGGGCGATGGCGGTCGTCCTCCCGGAACTGTTCGGCTTCTTCGTCGATCAGGTCCTCCGCGTGATCGGCTTCCAGACGTCACCGACCGCCGGCACGGTCGGCGAAGCGCAACCGCTCGCACCACGTCGTCTGTACGGATTCTACAACTTCGCGTTCGTCACGGCGGTCGTCGGCGGGTTGCTCCTGCTCGCAAAGCAGTATCTGGACGACAAACCCCGCGGCGAACACCTCCTCGTCGTCGTCTGGTTCGTCTTCATCATCGCCGCCACGCTCACCCAGGCGCGGTTCGCGTACTACCTCACCGTTCCGGTCGCAGCACTCAACGCCGCCTTCGTCGGTGCCGTGATGAAACTCGTCGGCGGCGTCGACGAGTCACTCGAAGTCGAGGCCTACCAGGTGCTGGCCGTGGCTGCCGTCCTGATGGTCGTCATCGCGCCGCTGTTTCTGTTCGGCGCTCCGGTCCAGAGCGCCGGCGCTGCACAGAACCCGGGCGGGATCGTCGGCTGGCAGAGCAGCCTCAACTGGATGGCCGACAACACACCCGAGGAAGGCCAGTACGCCAACGCCAGCGCCGAGCCGATGGAGTATTACGGCACCTTCGAGCGTACCGACGATTTCGACTATCCGGACGGCGCCTACGGCGTCATGTCGTGGTGGGACTACGGCCACTGGATCACCGCCTCTGGCGAGCGCATTCCCAACGCCAACCCCTTCCAGCAGGGATCGGACGACGCGGCCCGCTTTTTGCTCTCACAGAGCGAGAACGACTCCCTCGAAGTCCTGAACGATATCGACGAGGATGACGCCCACACCAGGTACGTCATGGTCGACTGGAAGATGGCCCAGGCCGAGTCGTTGCGTCCGGTTCGCGGGAAGTTCTTCGCCCCACCTGCCTTCGTCGATGGCGTCGACAGGCCGACGTACTTCACGCGGATCCTGGCCACCGACAGGCTCCGTCAGGCCGGTATTTTCCGGTCGACGCTCGCGATCCGGCACAAGCAGGCCTACTACAACTCGACGGTAGCCCGACTGTACCACTATCACGGGAGCGCCCAGGAACCACAGCCGTACGTCCTCGACTGGGAGGGACAGGAACGTGCCCTCGGGAACGGGGAGACGTTCGTGAGCGCGCCACAGCAGGGGCCGGCGGTCAAACTCTTCGGGAACATGAGCGCCGCAGGCGCGTACGTCGAGAACGACGACACGTCACAGATCGGCGGGTTCGGACCGTACCCGCAGGAGCGCGTGCCAGCGATGGAACACTACCGTCTCGTGCACATGAGCAACTTCTCGGCGCTCGAAGGTGGCGGCGAAGTGAGCGCGTTCCGCCGTGACGTCCAGCAGAGCGGTTTCGGACAGCAACTCCAGTCGCGAACCGGCGGAGACGCCGGCGGAGCCCAGTTACAGCAACAGGCCATCCAGCGTCTGTATCCCAACAGTCCGGCGTGGACGAAGACGTTCGAACGCGTCGACGGGGCAACCATCGAGGGGACCGGCCCCGAGAACGCGACGCTGCAACTCCGGGTACAGATGCGCCCGGAAAACGGCGTCCCCTTCGTCTACAACCAGCGCGTCGAGACCGACGCGAACGGCGAGTTCTCGACGACGGTTCCCTACTCGACGACGGGCTACGGGGCGTTCGGCCCGGAGAACGGCTACACCGACACGAGCGTCCGGGCGGCCGGACCGTACACGGTTGCCTCGAGTCTCCGGTTGAACGAGACCGGAGCCCTGGTCCGGTACACCGGAACGGTCAACGTGACCGAAGGACAGGTCGTCGGTGCCGACGGCTCGCCCGCGACTGTCGAACTGGAACGACAGACGCTCAGCGAACCGTCGGCCGGCCAAAACACCACCGTCGGCACAGACGGGGGCGGGCAGTCGGTGAGAGAGCCCGCCGGTGTCGGTGCGAACGCCGCCACCGCGGACCCCTGAGACGTGGCGGGGGACACCGACGAAGTCACCGAGACGACCGACGAGGTGGTCGCGACCGACACCCGGTCTGCCCGGCCACGCGAACTCCTCTCGGCGTACCTCAAGGGTGCGGCGATGGGGACGGCCGACACGGTGCCGGGCGTCTCGGGTGGGACGATCGCGCTGATCGTGGGCGTCTACGAGCGACTCGTCCGCGCGATCACGGCGCTCGACCCGCGCGTACTGGGTCACCTGCCCCGCCTCCATCGGTCTGGGGGCCGGGAGGCGCTGTGGCGTGACCTCCGCCGCATGGACGTGTTCTTCCTGCTCGCGCTCGGGCTCGGCGTCGTGACGTCGGTCGTCACTCTCTCGCGGCTCGTCCACACAGCCTACCAGCTGTACGAACCACAGACGTTCGCCTTCTTCTTCGGGCTCATCGGTGCGTCGGCGGTCGTCCTCTCGGACCACCTCTCGGTACGGTCGCCGGGCCCGGCGGTCGCGGCCGTGCTCGGGTTCGCAATCGCCTTTCTGCTGGCGGGCGCGTCGAGCAGCGGTGCGGTCGGTCACGCCCTGCCAGTCGTCTTTGTCTCCGGCGCAGTGGCGGTGAGTGCGATGGTTCTGCCCGGCGTCTCGGGGGCGTTCATCCTCCTGTTGCTCGGCCAGTACGTGTACCTGACCGGCACGCTGAAGCGGTTCGTCGACGACCTGCTGGCGGCCGCGACGGGCGGAGCGCCGGAGCGTCTCGTGGCCGGCGGCCTCGTCGTCGGTGCCTTCGTCGCGGGTGGCGGAATCGGTCTCCTCACGTTCGCTCACCTCATCAGGCGGGCGCTGGACCGGTACCGGGCTGCGACGCTTGCGTTTCTGGTGAGTCTCATGGTCGGGTCGCTCCGGTTGCCGGTCGAGCGGGTTGTCGACGGCGTCGGTGTCTGGACGCCCGCGAACGCGCTCTCGGTGGTGGCGTCCGCTGCCGTCGGCGGGGCCGCGGTGTTGCTACTCGACCGGTACACCGACGACCTCGAGTACGCGTAGCCACGCCCCCGGCGTCCGCTACCCGTCGCTCACGCTCTCGGCACACCACTGGCCGAAGGCCTCGAGCACGTCGGCCTCGTCGAACCGCTCGACACAGGGCACGTCGTGGGGGTGGATCTCGACGACCCGCTCGCGCAGGTCGGGATACCGCTCGTCGGTGGTCTTCGCGAGCAGAATCACTTCGTCGTCGGTCTGGACCGCACCGTCCCACCAGTAGCGTGATTCGCAGGAAACACTGTTGACACAGGCTGCCAGCCGTTCCTCGACGAGCGTGGCAGCGATGTCGCCGGCGTCGTCCGGCGGCGCAGTGATGTAGACGGTCGGCATACGCCTACTCGCTCTCGAAGGGATTGTAGGTGCCGTTGATGTCCCACTCGTGGACACAGTGTGGCTCGCCCGCCAGTCGTTCGCCGTCCACGGTGGCGGCGACCCACGTCTCCCTGTCCTCGTCCCAGCGGTCCGTGCGGCCACAGCGCTCGCAGACGCGCTCCGTGGGTGGTTCGAGCGTCGCCATGTGCGGGTCTTCGACGCGGTGGGTCTTCAATTCCCCGGCGTCACACAGTCGTCAGGTTCGTGTCCTTCATGCCCATCGACGACGAACTGCGGATATGAAAGGCACGATCGAGGACCACGCGGCCAGGTTCGACGAGATGGCTCCCGAGTACGACGGCGACAGGGGCGAGGAGTACCGGGCGGCGGTCTCGCTGGTCGTCGACCACGCGGATCCTGACGGGAGTGACGTCCTGCTCGACCTCGGAACCGGCACCGGTGCCATTGCGCTCGCGCTCGCGGACGGGGCCGGACGCGTTCTCGGCCGCGACATCAGCGAGGGGATGCTCTCGCAGGCCCGCCAGAAGGCCACAGACCGAGACGTAGCGAACGTCTCTTTCGACGAGGGCCGGTTCCGCGAACCCAACGTCGAGGGGGACGTCGACCTCGTCACCTCGAACTTCGCGATGCACCACCTGAGCGACGCCGAGAAGCGCGACGCGATCGACACCATCGCGGATCTTGGGCCCCGGCGGATCGTTCTGGGAGACGTGATGTTCTTCGGCGAACCCGACCCGGAGGAACCGTTCTACGCCCCCGACGTGGACGACCCGGCGACAGTGGGTGTCCTCGCCGACGCCTTCACCGACGCGGGGTACGCGCTGACAGCAGTCGAGCGGATCCACCACCAGGTCGGGGTGCTGGTCGCCGACCGTCTCTCCGCAGTCTCGCGGTGAGGACCGATGAAACACCTCCCGAAGCACCTGCAACCGCGGTGGCGGTATCTGGCCGTCGGGGTCGAGACGTGGCCCGGGGCGTCGATCGACCGCGAGGACATCCAGCGCGCCCTCTGGTACCGGGCACAGGACCTGCTCGGCGACGTCGGGAGCGCACGCCTGGACCTGACGGTTCTCTCGGCGGACGTGACCCCGCGGGGAGGCGGGTTCGTCGTCAGAACCTACCGCGGCGAGGTCGACCGGGCACGTGCCGCCGTGGCGACACTCACCGAGATCGGCGGCGAGGAGGTGGGCCTCCGGGTCCGCGGGACGGCCGGGACGGTCCGGGCCTGTGAGACGAAGTATCTCTGACAGCCTGCTATATACTGGCTTTTTTACGCGCCTCACACGAACCGACACCGCATGGACGAGAAGCGACTTGCCGTCCTCGTGTTCGGTGCTGCGGTTACTGCCCTCGTCGGTTTCCTCGCCTACCAGTTCATCGCAGCACTCACAGTGGCCGTGTTCGTCTACTACGCGACACGCTGGTACTACAAACTCCTCGCCAGGTTGCGCCTCCCGGCGCGGCTTCGGGCACTGATCGTCCTGGTGTCGCTTGCTGTGCCACTCGTCTTGCTCATCAGCTACACAGTCGCCATTCTCGCGGTCGAGGTGCGACAGTTCGTCACTCAGTACCCCGTCATCGACGCCGCAGAAACCCACCTCGACTGGTTCGGTGGCGTCGAGGAGGTACCGTCGTTCACTGTCCGGGGCGTCTACGAGGCGTATCAGGCGGGACAACTCGACGTCTTTATCGAGTTCACGACGGAGAACGCAACCTTCGTGACCGGTCTGCTCTCGAGTTTTGTCCTCAATCTCTTCATCGTGATCATCGTCACCTACTACCTCCTGATCGACGGCGAGAGAGTGCGTGCCTGGCTGCTCCGGTTCGACGACGACGCGGTCATCCGTGAATATCTCGAGGCAGTGGACAGCGAACTGGAGACGGTCCTCCGGGGCAACCTCCTCAACGTGATTGTCACATCGGTGATCGCGGTCGTCGTCTTTCAGGGGTACAACGTCGTCGCGCCGGCGCCCGCAGCAGTCCCCTACCCGGCACTCGCTGGCGCACTCACCGGCGTTGCGAGCCTGATTCCGGTCGTCGGGATGAAAATCGTGTACGTGCCCCTCACAGGCGTCGCAGCCCTGCCGGTCGTGTTCGGTGGCAACCAGCAGCTGCTCGTGTTCATCGTCGGGCTCCTCGTCCTGGCGCTGGTGGTCGTCGACACGATTCCGGACCTGTTCCTCCGGCCGCTGTTTAGCGGCGAGGCTACCCACGTCGGACTACTGATGCTTGCGTACACACTCGGGCCGGTCGTCCTGGGATTCTACGGTCTCTTTTTCGCACCGATCCTTCTGGTCGTGGTCCTGACGTTCGGCCAGACGGCACTGCCGCGCCTTCTCGGTGCGGAAGCTGACAGTGGCCCTCACCGCAACCAGCTCCGGCTCGACGACTTCTGATCCTGTCGGCGACGAGACGGGCGAGCGGCGAGGATGTGTCAGTTCGGGTCGTCGATCCCGCCGGATAGAGCGACGGTTTCCGTGTCTCTCCAGTCGGGGTGGTGGAGTGCGGTCCCGCTGGTCCCGTCGAAGACGTGGAGGCCGTCGCGCGGGATACGGACACGCACCGGGGCCCGTTCGCGGACGGGGGTCCCACCCGCGACGGCGACGACCAGCTGTGGCCCGTCCTCGAGCGTGACGTAGACGAACGACCGCTCGCCGACGGGTT
Source organism: uncultured Halobacteriales archaeon (assembly GCA_964471665.1). Lineage (GTDB taxonomy): Archaea > Halobacteriota > Halobacteria > Halobacteriales > Haloarculaceae > SW-9-67-25. The sequence continues at coordinate 6,269 of CAYYHG010000144.1, forward strand.
CGACGACGTCGACCTCGCCGGGGAAGGTCGGCCCGTCGTGGCCGCCCTCGGGGCCGAGCAGCGTCGGCACCTCTGGCCGGACACCCAGCGTCACGTCGCGGCCGTCTGCGCTGTCCGCGGCAGCCGCCAGCGTGTCGTCGGCGGGGTAGGTCACTGGTCCCAGGAAGGTCTCGCCGGCGGCGTCGACCCGGCAGTCCAGCAGATTCATCGACGGTTCACCGATAAAGGACGCGACAAAGCGTGTTGCGGGTTCGTGGTAACAGGTCATCGGCGTTCCGACCTGCTGGAGCAGTCCGTCACGGAGGACGGCGATCCGGTCGCCGATCGTCATGGCCTCGGTCTGGTCGTGGGTGACGTAGACGGTCGTCACGTCGAGGTCCCGCTGGAGTTGCTGGATCTCGGTGCGCATCTGTGACCGGAGCGTCGCGTCGAGATTCGAGAGCGGTTCGTCGAGCAGGAACACCTCGGGGTCCCGGACGATCGCCCGGCCGAGCGCGACGCGCTGTTGCTGGCCGCCCGAGAGCGACTTCGGTTTCTTCTCCAGCAACTCGGTGATACCCAGCGTCTCGGCAACCCGCTCGACCTTCTCGCGGACCTCCTGATCTGGGAGGTCGGTCGTCATCCGGAGCCCGAAGCCGATGTTCTGTCGGGCGGTCTTGTGCGGGTAGAGCGCGTAGTTCTGGAACACCATCGCGATGTCGCGGTCCTCCGGGCGGCGGTCGAGTATCGATTCGTCGCCGATCAGGATGTCCCCGCCGGTCGGGTCCTCGATCCCGGCGATACACCGCAGTGTCGTCGACTTGCCACAGCCCGACGGGCCCACGAGCACCAGCAACTCGCCGCGGGACAGCGACAGGGTGACCTCCTCGACGGCCGTCACGCCGCCGGGGTACTCCTTGTGGAGGGTTCGCAGTTCGAGGTGTGGCCGTTCGCGCGTCGCGTCTGTCAGTTGTGCTGTCATTCTCCTTTGAGCGAGCCCTCGATGAGGCCCTTGACGAAGTACCGCTGGAGGGCGACGAACGTGACCACGAGCGGGACCATCCCGACGACGCTCGCGGCCGCGATGGCCCGCCAGTCGTTACCGAACTGGCTCTGGAACTCGTAGACGCCGATAGAGATGGTCCAGAGCTCCTTTGCGCTCCCGAGGACGGTGTACGCCAGGACGAACTCCGACCAGGTCAACACCGTGTTGAAAATCGCGACGACGGCGACGCCGGGCGCGATCGGACGGAGGAGCACGTGCCGGAGCGTCTGGAGGCGGTTGCAGCCGTCTATCCGGGCGGCGTAGTCCAGCTCCTTCGGAATCGTGTCGAAATAGCCCTTGAGCAACCATATCGAGAACGGCGTCTGGATGCCGACGTACAGCAGTATCA
>CAYYHG010000145.1:0-7640 GCA_964471665.1 uncultured Halobacteriales archaeon
AGCCGTTCGCGGAGTGGTTCGCCCAGCTGTGGGCCGAGAGCCTCGGCAAGGACGGCCTGGGACAGACACCCGTCCGCGCGCTCGGTGCCACCGACCAGCACTCCCAGTTGCAACTCTACCGGGCCGGCCCGCGGGACAAACTCGTGACGCTCGTCAGGCCCGGCGAGCGACCCGACCGGCCCATCCCGGAGACCGACCTCCCGGACCTCGCGTATCTCGGCGGGACCGGACTGGGCGAGTTGCTGGACGCGGAGTTCGAGGCCACAGAAGCGAGTCTCGCGGCCGCCGGGCGACCCAGCGTCCGGATCGAGATCGACCGCCTGGACGCCCGGAGCGTGGGGGAACTCCTCTACAGCATGGAGGCGAGCTGTGTCCTCGCGGGCGAACTGTACGGCGTCGAGACGTTCACCCAGCCCGCCGTCGAGTGGGGCAAGCGAGCAGCCCGGGGATTGCTCGGCGGCGGCGAGTTTTCCGAGGCGGAGGCAGTCGCCGAGAAGAACCGGCTGGTCGTCGAATGAGTGCGCGACCGGCTGTGTCTTCGGCGCGCCAGCAACCGGTGGTATCAAAGGCGTCCAGGCCTAATTCCCGGTGATGGCATCGGACACGCACCAGGGTCCAGCGTCCGGGCCGCCAGAACCGGATCCACCCCTCTACAAGTTCGGCTCGAGGGACGACCGCGTGCGGAGTCTCGTCCACTCGACCGGGCTCGTCGTCGCCGCGTTCGTCGTCGGCGTCGTCCTCGCGATTGTCGGGCTCAGAATCCTGTCCCAGTTCGGGTTCGTCCCGGAGAACGTCGACAGCCTCCCGGCCGGAGCGCAGGCGGCTGCGGCAGCCCTCCAGTTTGTCGGGTTCCTGCTCGTCGGCGTGTGGTATCTCCACTGGCAAGGCACGGTCGACCTGTTCGAGATCCGCGTCCCGTCCCTGCGGGAACTCGGGTGGGCACTCGCGGGGCTGGTCGCCCTGTTCGTCCTGTTGAATCTCGTCAGCGTCGTCATCGAAGCGCTCGGCGTCGAGACCGCCGAGAACGCCGCGATCGCGCAGGGTCGAGAGAATCCGACCCTCTTCCTGTATCTGATCGGCGTGACGCTCCTGTTCACCGCACCGGCGGAGGAACTGCTCTTCCGTGGCCTCGTCCAGGGGCTCTTCCGCCAGGCCTACGGCGTGATTCCGGGCGTCGTCGTCGCGTCCGCAGTCTTCGGCGTCGTCCACTGGGTCGCACTGAGCGGATCGGGCAGCCGCGTTACCTACATCGCTGTCGCTGCCGCGCTGGGACTCGTCCTCGGGGCGGTCTACGAGAAGACCGAGAACCTCGCGGTCCCGGTCATCATCCACGGCGTCTACAACGCTGTCCTCTTCTACGCTGCGTACCTCGCGACGACCGGCGCGGTAGACCTCCCCACCTGATCACGCGGGATTCTTTCGCGAGAGGTCGCTGCCACAGACGGGACAGCGGTCGTGGTGGTCGTCGAACTCCCGGCCACAGCCCTGACACTGGAACGACCAGGCGCGTTGCTCGTCGATGCCGTCGCGGTCGATGACCTCCACCGGGACTTCGAGTTTCTCGGCGACGTTCTGCATGGCGTAATCGTCGGTGACGAGTCGCCCGTCGAGTTCGAACGCGGCAGCGACCAGGCGGACGTCAGTCCGCGACAGTGTCTCGAAGTCGCCGGTCTCGCGGGCGGCCCGCTCGATGCGTTCGACGGTCGCCTCGTCGGGGATGTGGAGATACATCCCCGACCCCTCCATGGCGTCGAAGCGGTAGGCGCTCTCGTCTTCGAGTTCCTCCCGGACTAGCGGGATGGTCGCGATACGTTCGTCCGTGTGGTAGTCGTTGATAAACGCGGAGGAATCGAGAATGTGCATACCGCTATCGTTCGATTATCATGTGGTCTTTGACTGCCTGTACCCGCCCCACCGGGACGAGCAACCGCCCGGCCGGATCGGTCTCGAAGTCGGTCTCGACGCCCCGGTCCTCGTTGGGGTCGATGAGGAGGTGTTCGAGACGTCCCGTGTCGAGATCCATCGTGATGTTGTACAACATACCGAGCTCGGCCCCGTCCGTGCCCATCACGGCTTTCCCGGAGAGATTCTCAGCGAGTATCTCTACCATACGTTGCCTTCTATGCGGAACCGTTAGTAAACTTTCGCCTCGACCGGGTTCTTTGCCGGTCTTGCGGACGTCCGACCGCACGACTCTACCAGCTCGTGTCCGCCGTCCGCAGGTCCCCGATCTCCGCCTCGGTGTACCCGGCCTCCCGGAGCACCTCGTCGGTGTGTTCGCCCAGCGCGGGTGCGGGTTCGGCAGTCCGGTCGGGACCGTCGGGTCCTGCGACCGGGACGGCTGCCCGCCGGAGCCTCCCGTCGACGTTCTGGACGACCTCACGCGTCGCGAGGTGTGGATCCTCGAACGCCTCCCTGACGGTGTTGACCGGTCCGACCATCACGCCCGCGTCGGCGAGTTCGTCCAGCCACGCCCCGCGGGGCCGGTCGCCGAACACCCCGGCGAGTTCCGCGCGGACGCGCTCGCGGGTCGACTCGTCGTCGGCCATGTGTGCCTCGACCAGGTCCGGCCGGTCGACCGCCCCACAGAACGACTCCCAGAACCGCTCTTCGAGCGCGGCCAGGGTGACGTACCGCCCGTCGGCACACTCGTAGACGTCGTAACAGGGGTATCGTCCGGTGAGGGTCGTCCTTCCGGGGCGCTGATCGGACCCGGCTACGGCAGGACCCGCGACGAGCTGTGACAGCGACAGGACTGCGTCGGTTATCGAGACGTCGAGGTACTCCCCGCCGGGACCGGGGTCCGGATCGGCGCTCGCGCCGCCGAGTTCCCGGCTCAAAAGCGCCCCGAGAACCGAGAGCGCGGCGAACAGGCCCCCGGCCATATCGGCGATGGGAAACCCCGGGAGGGTCGGATCGGACGCGGGATCCGGGCGGGTCATATCCAGCAGGCCCGCGACGCCAGCGTAGTTCAGGTCGTGTCCGACCCTGTCGCTGTACGGCCCCGACTGCCCGTATCCTGTCACCGAACAGTAGACGACCGCGTCGTTGACCGCCCGGACGTCCTCGTAGCCCACGCCCAGGCGGTCGACGACGCCGGGGCGGAACTGCTCGATCACGACGTCGGCGGTCCGCGCGAGATCGAGAAAGGCCGCCCGTCCAGCGTCGGACTTGAGATCCAGTGACACGCTGCGTTTGCCCCGGTTGACGACGTCGAACAGCGGCGAGGACTCCCAGCGACCCTCCCCGTCGGTATCGGCGGAGCCGAACTGACGCGCGGGGTCGCCGCCTCCGGGTGGTTCGATCTTGACGACGTCTGCGCCCATATCGCGGAGGATCTGGGTCGCGTACGGACCCGGCAACAGTTGCGTCAGATCGAGGACGCGGACGGCACTCAGGTTCATGTCGAGACCTCTCGTGGCCCACCACTTATACTGCCGGATACGACCGTCACCACAGCAGGTCCACGCCGGCACGAGGTGTTACCCGGCAAAGGCGATCGGAACGGGGGCGAAACAGAGCGCCCCGAGCACCAGCGTGGCGACGGCGACGGCCTGGCGTTTCCGGCCGACCGGCGACTCGTCGATGGGGCGTGCACTCCCCATGCGGGTAAACAGGAGTGCCAGAAAGCCCCACAGTCCCCACAGGAACGCGCCGCGGCCGTCGGCGAAGACGTAGAGGTACCCCGCCAGGCCGAACAGCGCGACCGGAACCAGGATCTGGACCGTGTCGATGGCGTCGCCGATCAGAGCCCGTGTCACGTGCGCGCCGTCGAGTTGCCCGACCGGAAGGAGGTTCAGGAAGGTCACGAACGCCCCAACCCAGCCGCCGACGAGAACCGGATTGACGACGACGCCCGGGTCGCTGTAGTGGAGCGGTTCGCCAAGCACCGCGGCGATGGCCTGGATCAACAGCGGGAACCCGAGTTCGATCTCGGAGACGAGGGTCGCCTCGCCGATCTGGATCGGGTCCAGGGAGACACCGATGGCGGTGACGACGATTGTCGCCCCGAGACCCGCCAGGGGACCGGCGACGCCGATGTCGAACAGCGCGTCGCGGCTCGGCATGTTGTCTCTCATCCGGATCACTGCCCCGAGCGTTCCGAGGACGTTCGGGATCGGGATGAAGTAGGGGAGTGTCGCCTCGACCCGGTGGTACCGCGAGAGGAGGTAGTGGCCCAGTTCGTGGACCGCGAGGACTCCGAGCACCGAGACGGCGAACGGCCACGCCCGGAGGAGAAAGAGCGGGTTCTCCTCGACCGGGAGGCTGTACCACTGCGAGCCGGCAAACAGCGTCGTCGCGGCCGTCGCGACGAAGAGAGCGACGTTCAGCCAGGGGATCCCGTCGACCGAGGTCGAACGCTCGGTCGCCACGAGGACGAACTCGCCAGTCTCGTAGTTCATCGACACCCGATAGCCAGCCTGGCGGAAGGTCGGAGCGATCCGCTGGACCACCTCGTCGCGCATCGTCAGGGGCTCGCCGTAGTAGCGGACGTCCTCCTCAGTGACCTCCACCTCGTAGACCCGGAAGGTTTCCGAGAGCGCCTCAGGGCTGGGGACGTCTCTCGGAACTGACTGGGTTGCCATTGACTCTCCTAGGGACTGGAGACTTACCTTTTTTCCGGGGTCGTCTCGCTGTCGGCTACGATACCGACGGACGTCGATCACTCTTCCCAGTAGAACCGCGGGGCGAGCGTCATGTACGCCAGCGCGGCGACGAACAGCACCCGGGGAAACGCGCGCTGGGCTGTCGCCGGCAGGAGGATGGCACCCATCTGGACGACACCCATCACGAGCGCGTCGCGCGCGGCGAGTTTGGGATAGGGCACGGGAGCGACCATCAGTACCGAGAGCCCGACCGCGCCGACGAGCAGCGCCGGGACGCTGGTCACGCCGGCCAGGTAGCCCGCCGCGAGAATAGAGGCGGCGAGGGTGTTCTGGATGCCCGGGCGGTTCTCGTCTCCGCCGACGTAGACCGTGTAGAGGGCCGTCCTGACCAGCGAAAGGACGACGACCAGCGCGGGGACGATGGAGGCGAGGAGGATCGCCACGACCCCCGGTCTGGGAATCCCCGCCGGGAGCGACAGCGTGATGACCTCGAACGTCGCGGCGAACACGAACAGTGCGGGCGCGGCCCCGAACGAGACGATGTCGGCCATCGAGTCGAGGTAGGGACCGACCTGTGTGCTACCGCGCGAGCGGGCGATGATGCCGTCCAGTCCGTCCGCGACGGCCGCGAGCAAGACGAGTCGCGCCGCCGGCGCCGGCCCGAGTGTGACCGCGACGACCGTCGCCAGGACGCCGAGCGAGGCGTTGAGCAACGTCATCACGTCTGCCAGTCCCAACCGCTCGCGCACCCGGAGCGACATACCCAGTCGTCGGACAGTGGCTATTTAGGGGTTGTCAGTCGTCGCCGGGGACGTCGAAGGGCACGCGAAAGCGCGCCCACGTCACGGCTGTCCCGACAACGAGCAAGACCAGTTCCCAGCCGGCCCGCACCACCGGGAAGACGCGCTCCGGGTTGGTCTCCTGACCACTTGGGTCCGGGTCGACGCCGGTCGAGAGGGTGACCTCCTGTGAACTGCCCACACCCTCGGCTGTGACGACCGAGTTCTCGGTGCTGAAATCGACGAACGTCTGGATGACGCCGCGCTGGTCGGAGAGTTCGATCCTGCCGTCGAGGGTGTAGAACTGGTCGTGAACCGGCCAGAAGGGGTTGACGACGCCGTTGGCGAGGTCGAGTCCCACCGAGGAGACAGCGTAGACGAGAATCGAGACCCACACGATCCGGACCCCGCGGGCGCCCCACCGATCGCGGAGCAGGGAGACGGACCGAACTGTCGTGTCCACCCACAGCAGGAACGCCCCTGCCAGCGGGATGACGAAGTTGTGGAGCAACGCCCGGTGGCCCACGACCGTGACGAGCGCGAGGAACGCGTCGAGGTCCGGAAACGCCGTGACCCCGAAGACGACGAGCAACGACCGGCGGTCGTAGGCGGCACCGAGGAGAGCGGCCGCAATAATGCCGGAGAACGCGAGATGGACGACAGTGCCAGGCATACCTGCGTGTTCGCGAGACCGCAGATGAGTGTTGTGGTGGTCGGGAAACGGCCTCATACTGATTGCTGTAAGCCACTACCGGACCGACCGCAGGAGGCGACGCGGTCGAAACGGTACTTCGGTACAGCAATCAGTATCAGGCGTACTGGTCGACGAGTCCAGCGAGCGTGTCCTCGTTCTGGACGCCGACGAGTTCCTCGACCTGCTCGCCCCCGGCGAACACCGCGAGCATCGGGATGCCCTGGACACCGAACTCGCCGGCGATGTCGCCGTGCTGGTCGACGTCCACCTTGGCGACGGCGGCCGGCGTCCCGGCAGCGATCGACTCCAGGATCGGTTCGAGCGTCTCGCAGGGACCACACCAGTCGGCGTAGAAGTCGACGACGACGACGTCGTTGGACCCGACCACCTCGTCGAGGTGCGGTCGGCTCTCGACGTGGACCGGTTCGTCGGGCGTCTCGAGCCGCGATCTGAGCTGCTCGGCTTTCCTCTCGCGTATCTGTTCGATGTCGTCGGACTGCGAATCGCCCATGGGAGGAGTACGTGATCGATCGGCTTAACCGCGTCGTCAGAAGAGCGGTCCCGGTCCGGGCGGGGACACGCGCTTGTGAGCACTCTGTTCGTACATCTCGGAGACGCGGTCGACGAGGTCCGTCTCGACACCGAGGTGTGTCGCCGTGGCCGACGGCGAGAGCGGACCGTCGACGTGGAGTGCCAGAATGGAGTCGAGCGTGTCGTAGTCGACGCCGAGTTCGTCCTCGTCGGTCTGGCCCGACCAGAGGCCGGCACTCGCTGTCTTCGCGGCCAGCTCCTCCGGGACGCCGACGTGGCGGGCGAGCTGGCGGACCTGCTGTTTGTAGAGGAGGGCGATGGGCAGGCAGTCGACGGCGCCGTCGCCGTACTTGGTGAAGTATCCGACCTGGGCTTCGCTTCGGTTGCCGGTGCCGACGACCAGCCCGTTCCGGCTGTTGGCCGCGTAGTAGTTCAGGACTGCGCGGAGGCGCGCACGGAGATTTCCCACGGCGGTCCGGCGCTGCTCGGCGTCTGTTGGCGCCATCGACTCCGGGATCGCGTCGCGAACCGCCTCGACGAGCGGTCCGATCCCGACGACGTCGTACTCGACGCCGAGGAGGTCCGCCGCGACGCGCTCGGCGTCGCTCATGTTTTCCTCCCGGTTGACCTCGCTCGGGAGAACCAGCCCATAGACGGCCTCGTGACCCAGTGCCTCGACGGTGAGGTAGGCGGTGAGCGTGCTGTCGATGCCACCCGAAAGGGCGACGACGGCCTCGTCTACACCCGCCGCCGCGACCGTCGTGGAGATGAACTCCGTGATGTGCTCGCGGTACGCTCCCAGTTCCGACTCGGACAGGGTGAGATCCAGCGGATTCTCTGCCCGAACTATCTCCGGCATATGCCAGGAGTAACAGTGATCGGTAAAGTAGCGTACGGTGTTTCGCTGGGAGTGGACGTTCGTCCGATTCTCCGAAGCGCTACGTTGAAGTGGAATCGGCTGAGATTATCGAACGGAGCGCCGGTGGTCTAGTGGTAGGACATGAGCTTCCCAAGCTCATAGCCCGGGTT
>CAYYHG010000146.1:0-7638 GCA_964471665.1 uncultured Halobacteriales archaeon
ACATCGACCAGGTGATCGTCGGCCGGACGAACATGCCCGAGTACCGCGACAAGAAAGGCGACGAGAAGATGGAGGCGTTCAACGACCGCACCAAACGCATCGACTTCCCGTACGTCCTCGAATACGAGCAGGAGTCGATGATCTACCGGAAGATGCTCCGCAACGCCGACCTGCCGGACATCCAGGTCGAACCCCACACGCTGGAGATGGCGGGGCTGTTCGGCGTGCTGACCCGCGTCGAGGAACCCGACGCCGGGAAGATCGACCTGGTCCAGAAGGCCAAAGCCTACAACGGCGAAATCGACGAGGCCGAGGACATCGACGTGAAGAAACTCCGCGACGAGGCGGCCGAAAAGGCCGACATCGGCGAGGGCATGGGCGGCGTCTCGCCGCGCTTTATCGGCGACGAGATCGCCGAGGCCATCATGGACTCGATGCACCGGAGCAGGCAGTTCCTCTCGCCGCTGACGACGTTCAACCACCTGGAGGAGAACCTCGAAAACCACGGCTCCATCGACGAGGAGGACTTCGAGACCTACTACCGGTATCTCGAGCTCGTCCGCGAGGAGTACAAGGAACGGGCTATCGAGGACGTCCGCCACGCGCTGGCGTACGACATCGACGAGATCCAGCGCCAGGGCGAGAAGTACATGGACCACGTGATGGCCTACATCGACGACGACACCGTCGAGGACGCCATCACGGGGCGCGAGCAGGAACCAGACGAGCAGTTCCTGCGGTCCGTAGAGGAGAAACTCGACCTCCCCGAGGACCGCAAGGACGACTTCCGCCAGGAGGTCGCCAACTGGGTCTCCCGGCGCGCCCGCGAGGGGGAGACGTTCGAACCGCAGGACAACGACCGCCTGCGCCGGGCCCTCGAACGGAAACTCTGGGAGGACAAAAAGCACAACATCAACTTCTCGGCACTGGTCTCGAGCGGCGAGATGGACGACGACGAGCGCAACCAGTGGATCGACGCCCTCATCGAGCAGGGCTACTCCGAGGAGGGCGCCAAGGAAGTGCTGGAGTTCGCCGGGGCCGAGGTCGCAAAGAGCGAACTGGAGGATTAGCGTGCACGGCGAGGACTACATCGACGCAGCCGACCGCGCCCTGGAGGCGACCTACCAGGAGCCGATGGCCCTCACGGAGTACGTCGAGACGCTGTTCGAGCACCCGCGGCGTGGGGCCCACGCCTCGAAGTACCTGCTCGACGCCATCGAGCGGGCCGACACCAGGACCGTCATCGAGGAAGGCGAAGAGAAGGAGCGCTACCAGTTTTTCGACGACCCGTGGAACGACGGCGAGCACGCCATCCTCGGCAACACCGAGGTACTGAACGCCTTCGTCGACGACCTGCGGTCGATCGCCGCGGGCCGTGGCAAAGGCGAGAAGATCCTCTGGCTCGACGGCCCCACCGCCACCGGCAAGTCGGAACTCAAGCGGTGTCTCGTCAACGGCCTGCGGGAGTACTCGAAGACTGACCGCGGGCGACGGTACACCGTCGAGTGGAACGTCGCCGGCGCTGGCGAATCCCCCGGCCTGACCTACGGCCGGGGCGAGGTCGACGACGAGGACAACTGGTACGAGAGTCCGGTCCAGTCCCACCCGCTGACGGTCTTCCCGGAGGCGGTCCGCGCGGAGGTGGTCGCGGAACTGAACGACCGACTCGAGGACCACATCCCGATCCGCGTCGAGGGCGACCTCGACCCGTTCTGCCGCGAGGCCTACGACTACCTCGAGGAACAGTACCGCCGGCAGGGCGTCGAGGACCTGTTCTCGGCGGTCACCAGCCCGGAACACCTGCGCGTGAAGAACTTCGTCGTCGACGTCGGTCGTGGCATCGGCGTCCTCCACTCCGAAGACGACGGCCAGCCAAAGGAGCGACTGGTCGGGTCGTGGATGGCCGGCATGTTGCGCGAACTCGACTCGCGGGGCCGCAAGAACCCCCAGGCGTTTAGCTACGACGGCGTCCTCTCGCAGGGCAACGGCCTCCTGACCATCGTCGAGGACGCCGCCCAGCACGCCGACCTCCTGCAGAAGTTGCTGAACGTTCCCGACGAGGGGCACGTGAAACTGGACAAGGGCATCGGGATGGACATCGACACACAGCTGATCATCATCTCGAATCCCGACCTCGAAGCCCAGCTGAACCAGCACGCGGACCGCGAGGGGAAAGACCCGCTGAAGGCGCTGAAACGCCGGCTGGACAAGCGCCGGTTTGGCTACCTCACGAATCTCTCGCTGGAAGCACAGCTGTTGCGCCGCGAGCTCACGAACCGAACCGAGGTGTGGGACGCCACGTCCTGGGACCAGATCGAGGAGTGGATCCGCGAGCCGATCACCATCGAGGTGCGGGACAGCGAAACCGGCGTCACGGGACGGGAACTCGCGCCCCACACGGTCGAGGCGGCGGCCCTGTACAGCGTCGTCACCCGTCTGGACGCCGGCGACGTGCCGAGCGGGCTCGACCTCGTGGACAAGGCCCTGCTGTTCGACCGCGGGTATCTCCAGGAGGGCGACGAACGGATCGACATCGACGAGTTCGACTTCGAGGACGGCGCCGACGACGGCGACCACGGCGTCCCGGTGACGTACACGCGGGACGTCGTGGCGGACCTGCTCCAGGAAGACTCCGAGCGATTCCACGAATCACTGCCCGTCGAGAACGTCATGATGCCCCGGGACGTCCTCGACGCGATGGCGGACGGCCTCCCCGACGCGCCGGTGTTCTCGAACACCGAGGCCGCCGAGTTCGAGGAGCGGGTCGTCCCGGTGAAAAATTACGTCTTCACCCGGCAGGAAGAGGACGTCCTCGACGCGATGATGCGGGACAAGCGCGTCGACGAGGAGACTGTCGCGGAGTACATCGAACACGTCTACGCCTGGTCGGAGGGCGAGAAAATCGAGAACGAGCGCGGCGAGTACGTCGCGCCCGACCTCCTGAAGATGAAGATTTTCGAGGTCGAACACCTCGGACGGTTCAGCGAGGACGACTACGAGGGCGACAAGCCCCACGAGCAGGTCAGGCAGTTCCGCACGGAGAAGATCATCACGGCGCTGAACCGCCACGCCTGGCACCAGCGCAACGACGAGTTCCGCGTCGAGGACGTCAACCCCAAGGAAATCCCGGTCATCCGCACGGTGCTGGGGAGCCACGACTGGGAGGACGTCCGGCGCACCTACGAGGACTTCGACCCCCGGCAGTGGCCGAACCCGCCCGGAGGCACCGAGACGGCCGACCTGAAGACGAAGACAGTCGAGAACATGCAAGAGATGTACGGCTACAGCGCGGCCTCGGCGGAGTTGACGAGCCGCCACGTCATGGGTCAGGTGAGTTACAAATGGGACTGAGAGACGACCTCGAACGCTACCGCGAAGTGGGCGAGAACCGCCGGCAGGACCTCGCCGAGTTCATCCAGTACGGTGACCTCGGGCAGTCCCGACCGGACGAAGTGCGCGTCCCGATCAAGATCGTCGACCTCCCGGAGTTCGCGTACGACCAGCGCGACATGGGCGGTGTCGGACAGGGCGACGCCGAGGAGGGCGACCCCGTGGGCCAGCCCGAACCGGGCGACGGCGACGAGGACGGCGAACCCGGCGAGGAGGCCGGCGACCACGAGTACTACGAGATGGATCCCGAGGAATTCGCCCGCGAACTCGACGAGGAACTCGGCCTGGATCTCGATCCCAAGGGCAAGAAGGTCATCGAGGAAATCGAGGGCGACTTCACCGACATCACCCGCACGGGACCGACGAGTACGCTGGACTTCGAACGCCTGTTCAAGCAGGGTCTCAAGCGGAAGCTGGCGATGGACTTCGACGGCGACTACCTGCGCGAGGCGCTGAAAGTCGAGGGGTGGGGACCACAGCGGGTCTTCGAGTGGGCGCGCGGACAGAACATCCCGGTCTCGCGGGCCTGGATCGAGGAGGCGTACGGCGACATCGACCCCGACGAGCGGACGGCCTGGGAGTCGATCGAGGAGATGGAAGCCAACGTCGAGCGCGAGTCCACCGCCCGGCGGATCCGCCGCGAGGGTGTCGAGGACATCCCCTTCCGGCGCGAGGACGAACGCTACCGCTACCCCGAAATCGAGAAAGAACGCGAGAAGAACGTCGTCGTGGTCAACATCCGCGACGTCTCGGGGAGCATGCGAAAGAAGAAACGCGAACTGGTCGAGCGGACCTTCACCCCGCTGGACTGGTACCTCCAGGGCAAGTACGACAACGCCGAGTTCGTCTACATCGCCCACGACGCCGAGGCCTGGGAGGTCGAGCGGTCCGACTTCTTCGGCATCCGCTCGGGCGGCGGGACGCGCATCTCCGCGGCCTACGATCTCGCCATGGAGCGCCTGGAGGAGGAGTACCCCTGGTCGGAGTGGAACCGCTACGTCTTCGCGGCCGGCGACTCCGAGAACTCGAGCAACGACACCGAGGAGAACGTCATCCCGCTGATGGAGCGGATCGACGCGAACCTGCACGCCTACGTCGAAACCCAGCCGTCGGGCAACGCGATCAACGCAACCCACGCCGACGAGGTGGAACGGCACTTCCGGGACAGTGAGGACGTCGCCGTCGCGTACGTGACTGGGCCGGAGGACGTGACGACCGCCATCTACGAGATACTCAGCACGGAGGGTCAAGAATGACAGTCCGGGACGAAATCGAGGCACAGCGCGAGGCCGACCGCCTGGAGGAGGCCGTCGGAGAGGCGTCGACCCTGGCCCGGAAGTTGGGCCTGGACCCCTACCCGGTCAACTACTGGGTCGTCGACTACGCCGAGATGAACGAACTCATCGCCTACGGCGGCTTCCAGAAACGGTATCCACACTGGCGGTGGGGGATGCAGTACGACCGCCAGCAAAAACAGGGGCAGTTCCTCGGCGGGAAGGCCTTCGAGATCGTCAACAACGACAACCCCGCCCACGCGTTCCTCCAGGTGTCGAACAGCCTCGCCGACCAGAAGGCGGTCATCACGCACGTCGAGGCCCACGCCGACTTCTTCAGCAACAACGAGTGGTTCGGCCTCTTCACGGAGAACCCGGACGCGGCGGCGATGCTCGCCCGCCACGCCGAGGCGATCGAGGGGTACATGCTCGATCCCGAGATCGACCGCGGGGAGGTCGAGAAGTGGCTCGACCACGTGCTCTGTCTCGAGGACAACATCGACCAGCACGAGCCCTACGAACCCATCGCCCCCGACGGGGAGTCCGTCGACCTGGAGACGGCCGACATCGACGAGGAACTCGACGACCTGGATCTCTCCGAGGAGGTCAAACGCCAGGTCTTCGACGACGAGTGGCTCGACGCACAGGCCGAGGACGACGGCGGAGCCTCCTTCCCCGACGAACCCGACCCCGACCTGCTCGGGTTCCTGCGCAGACACGGCAAACAGTACGACGCCGACGCCGGCAAGGCAGTGGAGATGACCGACTGGCAACGGGACGTCCTCGAAATACTGCGGCGGGAAGCGTACTACTTCGCGCCCCAGAAGATGACGAAAGTGATGAACGAGGGCTGGGCGGCCTACTGGGAGTCGCTGATGATGGCCGACGAGGCCTTCGCCGGGGCCGACGAGTTCATCACCTACGCCGACCACATGGCCCGGGTGCTGGGGTCGCCGGGGCTGAACCCCTACAAACTCGGGATGGAACTGTGGGAGTACGTCGAGAACACGGAGAACAGGCGCCACGTCGTCGAACACCTGCTGCGCGTCGAGGGGCTGACCTGGCGGAACTTCCACGACACCGTCGACTTCGGCGAGGTCGTAGACCGCCTGGAACCGGACGACGCCGTGGCCGCAATCGACGCAGACAGCCTCGGTGACCTGTCGGCCGAGGACCCCCGGATCGACGCCGACGCGCTCGAACGCGCTCGCGAGGGCGAAATCGACGTCGACCGGTACCCCTGGAAGGTGCTCACCTACGAGGGGATGGCCGAGCGTCACTACTCGCTGGTCACGCCCCAGTACCGGGGCTTTCTGGCCCGGATCGGCCAGGAGGAACTCGAGCGGATCTCGCGGTACATGTTCGACGACGCGCGCTACGAGAGCGTCGAGGACGCAATCGCGGACGTCGACTACGCCGTCGGCTGGGACCGGATGCGCGAGATCCGGGAGAGCCACAACGACGTGACGTTCCTCGACGAGTTTCTCACCCAGGAGTTCGTCGACGCCAACGAGTACTTCACCTACGAGTACATGCACTCCTCGGACGACTACAGGGTCACCTCGACCGACCACGAGGAGGTCAAGAAGAAACTCATGTTGCAGTTCACGAACTTCGGGAAGCCGACGATCGTGGTCGCGGATGGCAACCACGAGAACCGCAACGAACTCCTCCTCGACCACCAGTACAACGGCGTCATGCTCGACATCGAGCAGGCCAAGAACACCCTCGAACGCGTCTTCGAACTGTGGGGACGACCAGTCAACATCCGGACCATCGTCAAGGAGTACGACGAACACGACATCGAGGTCGCACGCCGGCGCGACAGCGAACCCGAACCCACGGAACGCGGCCGGCTCGTCCGTTTCGACGGCATGGAGTTCACCGAGGAGGAACTGGACTGGGAGGAGGTCGAACACCTCGCAGCCACCGACGTGGACTACGACACCAAACCCGACGAGTGGCTGACCTGACGGGCGTTTCCGGAGCGGTCCACTGGTCTGTGTGAATCCTGTCGTGTCTGGCGCGTCGAGAGGTGCGAACCGCCACCGACGGGTTCGGACGGGACGGCTCGCCCAGAATTTAAGCACCCCACCAGCGATGTACTGCGCAGCCGTGAACACGAGG
The DNA here is from genome assembly GCA_964471665.1 of uncultured Halobacteriales archaeon. Taxonomy (GTDB): domain Archaea; phylum Halobacteriota; class Halobacteria; order Halobacteriales; family Haloarculaceae; genus SW-9-67-25. The sequence continues at coordinate 6,792 of CAYYHG010000146.1, forward strand.
AAAATGACGGCGACTTCCGCTGATAACTGAGCTCATAATAGTACGAGTGTTCCAAGGGACAGGTGACCATTCCGAGCCAGACAATCCGACCCACACTCACTTCCGACCGGACCCCGACTGCTCGCGACCGACGGCGACCAAGACCGCGTCGATCACAACCAGCCAGAGCTGCCTGACGACAATTTTCACGTCGAACCAGAACGACTGCTGACGGATGTACTCCAGGTCGTAGCGCAACTTCTCGTCTGGGTCGTGCCCGGTCGCACCGTTGATCTGAGCCAGCCCGGTCAACCCGGGCTTGACGAACCACCGGCTGCGCCAGGCTGCCGTCCCGGATTCGATTTCTGTATCCAGCTCCGGCCGTTCGGGCCGCGGCCCGACGACGCTCATGTCGCCAACCAGTATCGACCACAGCTGTGGAATCTCGTCCAGGTGGGATTTTCGGAGTGCTTGTCCCACACGCGTCACACGTGGGTCGCGACCGCCGTTGTCTTCCTCGGACAACTTCGCTCCTGTCTCGGCTTCCGCTTCCGGGATCATGCTCCGGAACTTGTACACGGTGAAGGTCTCGCCGAATTCGGCGGTCCGCTCCTGGCTGTACAGCACTGGCCCTGGACTGTCGAGTTTGATCGCCGCCGCAATCACCGCAATCACGGGCGAGAGCACGAGCAGCCCCAGGCCGGAAAACGCCACGTCGAAGACGCGCTTGACGACGTAATCCTGCCAGTCCCACGGTTCGAGGTCGACTTCCAGCAGATCCCCACCCGCCCGCTCGGCGGTCAACACGTCGTTGGCGTGGTCGCGGTGGACCATGGCCTGCACGCCGTGTTCGGCACAGACGTCCAGC
>CAYYHG010000147.1:0-7625 GCA_964471665.1 uncultured Halobacteriales archaeon
CCCTACTTCGCTCGGTCTGACGACCTCGCTTCGTTGAGGGTGGGGCTTTCGCGTGGACTCCCGCTCTGGCCGGACTCCCCGGCAGGAGGTTCATACTCTCCGTTCGCGTTCAGCGTCCCGCGATTCAAGCGCACGCCTACGGGTGCGCCTCCGCCGTCCCCAGTTTGGTTCCGGCGGAGATATCGTAAACCGATGTTCTTCGCGGCGTTGTAATCGGCGTGGTTCTCGTACCCACAGTTCAGACACTCGAGTCCTCGCCGTCGCGGTTGTCCGGATGGGTGAACCCACAGTGCGAGCACCGACGTGACGTGTTCTCCGGGTCAACCCGCGCTACGTCGATGCCGTGCATCTCGGCTTTGTATTCGACGTACTCGTACAGCCGCTCGAATGCCCACTTGTGCCCCCACGACGCTTTGGGCAGTCGGTCACGGATGCCGGTCAACTCCTCGAAGGCGATGACCGTACAGCCGTTCTCGGCGGCTTCTTCGATGATACTGTTGGCAATCCGGTGGAGCATCAGTGTGAACCGGCCCGTCTCTTTCCGTCCGACTGCCTGTATGTTCTCGTGGGCGTGGCGCGACCCACACTGCTGGAGGGATGTACGTCGGTTCTCGTACTCACGCCGCCAGTGATCGAACTCGTGGCCGCTCCAGAAGGTGCCCGTCGAAGTGACCGCGAGTTGGTTCACACCGAGGTCGACGCCGAGGACTGTGCTGTGCCCGGTCGATGCCTGTTTCGGTGTGTCGGACTCCATCCCCGCCTTTGTGCGGAGATGAAGGAACCACTCGCCGTCTCTGTGGTGCAATTCTGCGCCCGTCACTTCGTAGTCGTCGTTGTCGAGATACCGGCTGTGAGGTGTATCGCGGTCCTCGTCGGGCAGAACGTACTCGATTTCGATACGTCCGTCAACGGTTGCCAGCGACACGGACTCGTCATGAAAGGTCGCACACCGTTTGTCGTACACCACGGTCGGGGCCGAGAAGTGTGGTTTGCCAGCGTACTCGCCCTGTTTCCAGCGAGCGACGACGCCCTGGACGGCGTCGGCGGCCTTGTTGCGGGCGTTCTGGACGAGATTCGCGTGCAGTCGGGTCTGTTCACGCACCTCGTCGTAGGTTTCTTGCTGCAACTGTGCCTTGCTCGTGGTCTTGTACTCTCCCTGCCACGCGTGGTCCACGACGTAGTTGGCGGCCCACAGGAATTCCTCAACAGTCCCGCGGAGAAGTGCGGCGTCATCGCTGTCCACCTTGAGTTTGACAGGAACAGTGCGCCGCACTTCCATACAATGTCAGGTGTGTGCCCGATAGTTGATTAACATTGGGGAGAACGGAGGGCAACAGCCCGTGGACTGTTGTGGGACTGTCGGCTTCCTCTCCGGCCTACTCGCTTGTGCTCCCGCCGGAGCCAGAAGCCCGGCGCTTCTTGAGGTCGGAGGCTCCGCCTCGATACTGCTGACACCGCCGCCCTGCCTGGCCCGCTCGGGAGTTCGCGCCGGCCCCGAACGTTTTTTCCAGCGCCCGCCGAGTCAGCGGACGTGCGACTCGTTCAGATCACGATCCCCTCGGGGAAACGCGAGGCGGTCCTGGAGACCCTCGACGACGAGGGTGTCGACTACGTGGTCACCGACGAGACCAGCGGCCGGGAGTACGCCGCGGTCGCGTCCTTTCCGCTGCCGAAAAACGCCGTTGAGCCGGTGCTCGCCGCGCTGCGCGAGGTCGGGCTCGGCGACGAGGCGGTCACCGTCGTCATCGAGGCAAACACCGTCGTCTCCCGGCAGTTCGAACAGCTCCAGGAGCGGTACGCCGAGGCGGAAGACGAGGACCGCATCGCCCGGGAGGAACTCACCGCTTCGGCGTCGGATCTCGCACCCTCGACACGGACCTACGTCGTCATGACGGTCGTCAGCGCGCTCATCGCGACGGCCGGACTCCTGCTGGACTCGCCGGCCGTGGTCGTGGGGTCGATGGTCATCGCGCCGCTGGTCGGGCCGGCGATGGCCGCCAGCGTCGGGACCGTCGTCAACGACCAGGACCTGTTCGCACGGGGCGTCCGGCTGCAGGTGGTCGGCCTCGTGCTCGCGGTGGTGACAGCCGCCGCTTTCGCCGTGTTCGTCAGGTACACGAACCTCATCCCGCCGCTGTCCGACGTCACGACCGTCCCGGAGATCAGGGAACGGGTGGCGCCCGACTTCCTCTCGCTGGTCGTCGCGCTCGGTGCGGGGACCGCCGGCGTCGTCAGCCTGACCTCGGGCGTCTCGACGGCGCTCGTTGGCGTCATGATCGCGGTGGCGCTCATCCCGCCGGCCGCCACTGTCGGCGTCGGGCTCGCGTGGGGGGCGCCACTCGTCTCCCTGGGCTCGGGCGTCCTCCTGCTCGTCAACGTCCTCTCGATCAACCTCGCGGCGCTGGTCGTGCTGTGGTACTCGGGCTACCGACCCGAACACTGGTTCCGGGAGGACGACGCCAGGAGTGCCACCCTGACGCGTGTCGCCGCTCTCGCGGTCGCTATCGCCGTCCTCTCGGCGTTTCTCGGCGGCGTCACCTACGACTCGTACACGAGCGCCACGACCACCGAGGACATCCGGGCCGACGCCGGCGAGGTCGTCGCCGCGACCGACGCCAGCGTCGAGTCTGACATCGAACTGCTGGACGTGCAGGTCGAACACTCCAACACGGCGCTGTTTCGACAGCCACAGGCAGTGATCGTCACCGTCGGCGTCCCGCCCGACGAGACCGTCACCGGCCTGGTCGACCGCATCGACGAACGTGTCGACGAGACTGCCGGCACCGACGTCCGCACGCAGGTCCGGTACGTGGTGACCGAAACCGCCTCATAATGATTGCTGTAAGCCATTACCAGACCGGACGCCTTGTCGGGTGATCGAGCCAGGACAGAACGACCGCAGTCCGTGTGTCACGACCGGGGGAGGACTCAACCCTCGAAAGGCAGGTCGGGTTCGTGCCCGACGGCCTCGATGGCCGCGTCCAGAACCGTCTCGACGTTCTCGTCGCCGGTGACGCTCATATAGTGGTCGGCAGCGACCTCCCGCGAGCGGTCGGCCTTGTTACACACCGAGAGGACGGGACTCCCGAAGCGCTCCCTGGCGTCCGACAGGAGGTCGAGCTGGACGTCGATGGGGTAGCCACACTCGCCGCTGGCGTCCAGCAGGACGACGACGGCGTCGGCGACGTGAGAGAGCGCGCTGACCGCCTGGGATTCGACGTCGTTGCGCTCTCCGGGTGGCCGGTCGAGCAGGCCGGGGGTGTCCACGAGCTGGTACCGGATGTGGTCGCGCTCGACGTGGCCCACGTGGACGCGGGTCGTGGTGAAGGGGTAGCTCGCCGTCTCGTTGTCGGCCCGGGTGACAGCGTTGACGAACGACGATTTCCCGACGTTGGGGTAGCCTGCGACGACGATGGTCGGCTCGTCCGGCCGGATGTCGGGCAGCGTGCGCAGCTGTTCGCGGGCGTCCGCGATCGAGTCGATGTCTTCTGCGATTTCCTCGACGACGTCCGCGAGGCGGGCGAAGGCCTGTTTGCGGAGTTTGCGCGCCGTGTCGGCGTCCCCCGAGAGACGCCGCTCGTACTCCTGGCGGATGTCGGTCGCCTTCCGGCTGGCCCACCCCAGTTCGTTGAGGTGCTGGCGCAACGCGTCGACGCCCACGATGGCGTCCGCGAGTTCGCTGTAGAACGGGTGGAGGTCGTCGAAGTCGGGCCAGTCCGTCACGACGTTCTCCAGGTTGTCCGAGACGATGTTCGCAGCCGTCGCCAGCATCGACTGCTGGGCGTCGACGCCGGACTTGGCACGGCCGGCGCGCGCGGCCCGCGAGAACGCCTTGTCGACGAGCTCGTCGGGGGTGAGTGTCGTCGGCAGGTTCTCGAAGGGCTGGCTCATCGTCGAGCGGTAGTCGGCCTGCGCGTAAAAGGGCGTCCGTTGGCGGTCGCTCGCCCACCTGTCACCGAATCCGACACCGTCATTTCAGTGAGGCTCCAACCTCCACCCATGACAGACTGGCGTGCCGTCCTGATCGGATTTCTCACCGGTGTCGTCGCTGGATTCCTCGCGTTCGCCCTCCCCGTTATCGGTCACGTCGGTGCGGGCCTCCTGGCGGGGTTCGTGGCGGGAATCGTCGCCGGCGGCGGCCTCGTGAGCGGCGCGTGGCACGGCCTGCTGGCCGGCGCACTCGGGGGACTCGTTCTCGCAGTGCTGTTTGCCATCGTCGGGGCGGTCGTCGGCCTCGTCGGCGCCGGCCCGGTGGGTGGGCTGGTCGGCGGCGCCGGCGTGTTCCTCGTCGCCCTCCTCGTCGCAGTCGTGTTCGCCGTCGACAGCGCAATCGCCGGCGCGGTCGGCGGACTGATCGCTGGCTGATCACCGCCGGTCGGCCAGTTCTGCACGCAGGTCCCCGAGGTCCATGTCGTGTGTCGCCAGCAAGACGAGCAGGTGGTAGACGATGTCGGCCGATTCGTGGGCGATGGCCTCGCGGTCCTCGTCCTTGGCCGCCAGCAGGAGTTCCGTCGTCTCCTCGCCCAGTTTCTCGAGGACGGCGTTCTGGCCTTTCTCGTGGGTGAAAAGCGACGCCGTGTACGAGTCTTCGGGCAGCGTCTCCTTGCGATCCTCGATGACTGCGAACACCTCGTCGACGATGTCGTCGCGGGTGTCGCCGGGACTGTCGCTCATGCCTGTACCACCGTGTCGGGTGTCTTCAGACCGTCGGATCGTGGCGGAGTGTCGTCACTCCGGGAGGAGGTTGTCCACGAGGCGGGCGAACCGGTCGACCATCTGGTCGGACAGCGACGGCGTGATCTCGTCGAGGAGTGCGACTGTCTTCTCCGGTTCGGACACGACCAGGGTCACGTGATTGTGTCTGTCCCGTCGTTTTTCGACGAGGTCCTGTGCAGTCAGGTGCCCGAGGTGCCACTCGAGGGTACTGCGAGCGACGTCGAGCGTTTCTGCGACAGCACCCGGGGCGGACGGGCCCTCGTCCAGCAGGTAGATCAGGATGTCCCGTGCCGTTTCTCGCCGCAGGAGGGCTATCGCTCCCCGTTCCCACGCGTCGTACTCGGGGGCATAGTAGTGTGTCCGACCGTAGAGACGCTCCTGGACGATCCGGTCCTGTCTCCGGAGTTTCTTCAGGTGGTACTGGACCTGTCCGGGCGCGAGGTCGAGCGCCCGCGCGAGTCCGTTGAAGTGCTGTCCCGGGTTGGTGGCGATGTACTCGCGGATGCGCTCTCGCTGGTGGGTCATGGGTTGAAGTCGGTCCCGCGGGAGACTGTTCGTGCGTGGTACACTGCGGCGACGACGAGGGCGACCATGACGACATCGAGCCCGTGTTCGAGTACGTGGTGGTCCGTCTGGGAGAACGTCCCTGTCATCGTGAGTCCCGCGACCACAGATCGGACGAACAGGGCACCGATAGCGGCTGCGATCAACAGATAGGGACGCGACTGTCGTCTGACGAACGCGGCGATGGCGATTCCCAGAAGGAGAGACGTTCCGACGCCTGCGACGGTGACGATGGCGAGCAACAGGAGTGACTGCTCGCCGAGGAGTCCGATCTGAACCGTCCCGGTCGGCGCCACTGGAGGCCAGTACGTTCCACAGGCACCTGAGCGCGTCGGTTCGCGGTGTCGCTCTCTTGCCGACACCGCCAGTGCCGTGCTCATCCCCCCACCACGGGCTGGGAGATGATCCACAGCGAGAGCACGGTGAATCCGACCATCAGGACGACCAGTGGCGCGTGCCCCCGTCGAGCGGCACTGGCGGACTCGTATCGAGCCAGGGCAGCGTAGTGGGCAGCCACGACCGCGACGACGTGCCCGAGAACGACGAGGCCCACCTGTGATCCCCAGAAGACGGGCAGTGACAGCCAGCCGAGGAGCTGCACCTCGCCGGTTCCCGGACGGAACCACCGGACCGACACCACGAACAGCTGGCCGAGGTTCCGGAGCACGTACGGGTAGTTGTGAGCCACCTCGTACGCTCCGGCGATGGGAAGCACCGTCGGCGCGAACCACCGGGCCCCACGCACCCAGTCGCGGTCTGCCGGTGCCCCGAGGCGTTCGACGAACCAGATTCCGATTCCGAAGGAACTCACGAAACCGAACAGTCCGACGAGATAGAGGAGGACGCTCGTTCCCGGGCCGGTCCCGAGCGCGTCGCGCACTCCAAAGAGGACCACCTGGAACTGTCTGGTCTCGGTGAACCCGTCGAAGCTGACCGTATAGATCGTCGCGATGACGAACACGACGAGTGAGACACTTCTGACGGGAGTGAGACAGCCCGACCACGGCGGCCGGATCGCCAGTGCGTACCCGCCGTCGTCGGTGTCGGATACACTGATCGACGCGACGCGGCCGAACAGACGGTAGAAGACACCCAGTGGGTCGGCACAGTCGAGCCACCTGGGTCCAAAGAGCGTGGCCCCGCCGAGCATCGCGAGGACGTACACCGCGAGCACCACGGCCGTCAGCCGTGGCGACCGGGGGATGACAGTCAGGTTCTCGACGACCCCGACGAGGACGACGAACCCGAGGACGGCAGGCCACTCGCCGAGGATGGATGGGTACGGTCCCAGCACGGCGATTTGACGCCCCTCGAGTCGACACAGGCCGCGGTACAGCCTGCGCCACGGCGAGAGCAGATTCCAGGGGCTGCCGGCGACCAGCGCGACCAGCGCGACACCACGGAACCACACGGGCCAGGTAAAGACTGTCGCGAAGTTCGCCGCCGGAACCTGGCGGCCCGCGAGACCGAGCGCGAGCGCCGCCCCGACACCAGCCAGAAAGAGTCCCTGGCCTCCGTGCCGCAGTGAGGCGGCGAGTGACGGTGAAATCGCGAGGACCGGCTTCCGACGGTCACGTGGTGTCGTCGGAGTCGAGACGGCCAGCCAGAGGGCAGTCACCGCGACAGTCACACCGGCACCGCCAAACAGGAGCGACAGCGGAATCGGCGTGACAAACCGGGATCCGGCCACGTCGTGGGCGCTCGCGGGCCCGGGACCGACACCCAGTCCGACCGCCACGAGCGGACCGCAGACGAGCCACGACACGTACCGGCGGGCGTCCATTGACCACCACCAGTAACGGCCGGTCGCTGAAAAGCGACTGTGGTACGTCTCTCGAATCCGCGCGTCTCTCGGGCAGGCTTATCCGCCCCGAGGCGAACGCTTCGGTATGCGTCCGCGTACCGCGGCGGGACTGGGTGGGCTTCTCGTCCTCCTCGGAGGTGTTCTCCTCCTCGGACTCGGCGCCGGGTCGTCGGGCGGGACTCTCACCGAGGCGTGGATCAGCGACACCCCCCGTGACAACGAGGTCAATCACCACGCTGTCGGTGTGGGTCCCGAGGGCGAGGTCATCGTCGCGCCCGTCGCCGAGGTGCCACACAGCGACGTGCCGATAACGAACACCTCCTGTGCGCTCGTCCGGCTGGCACCGACAGACGGGTCCGTTCTGTGGCGGACGGGGCTGCCGGCCGAGGACTGTTTCACCCACGCGCTGACCGAGCCGGCGGTCGACGACATCGACGGCGACGGGACCCTCGAGGTGGTCGTCTCGACGACGGAGAACGCGCTGATCGTCTACGAGGCCGACACCGGGACCGAGCAGTTCCGGGTGCCGCTGTCGACCTAC
>CAYYHG010000148.1:0-7322 GCA_964471665.1 uncultured Halobacteriales archaeon
CTTTCAGCCGAGAACGTCCGGCTGAGAAGTATCAAAAGTTACGTCGACCGGTATAACTTCGTGCAGACATTCGCCACCTTGTGCCGAAATTGCTCACGCGCTTGTAACCGACAGTATTACTCGTGGACGGTGACCGACTCCAGGGAGACGGGCGAGGTCGGCCGGTCCTCCGGGTCGGTCTCGACGTTCCCGATCGCTTCGACGACGTCCATCCCGTCGACGACCTCCCCGAAGACGGCGTGCTTGTCGTCGAGGTGTGGCTGGGCGTCGAGCGTGATGAAAAACTGCGAGCCGTTGGTGTCCGGGCCGTGGTTGGCCATCGACACTGTGCCCGCGTCGTCGTGGCGCAACTCGGGGTGGAACTCGTCGTCGAACGTGTAGCCGGGACCACCGCGTCCAGTCCCCGTGGGATCGCCGGTCTGGATCATGAAATCCTCGATGACGCGGTGGAACTGGATGTCGTCGTACAGTGGCCCTTCGACCTGTTCGCCCGTCTCGGGGTGTTCCCACGCCTGCTCGCCGGTTGCGAGACCGACGAAGTTCTCGACAGTGTCGGGTGCGCGTTCCTCGAACAGACGGATCTCGATGTCTCCCTCGGAGGTGTGCAACGTCGCGGTCAGGTCACTCATGGCTCGGGAGACGGCACCGCTGGGCAAATGCCTGGTGGTTGTCGACGCGCCAGGGCCGGGATCTGCCCGACCGGACAAAAACGCCCTTGCGGACCAAGCCGGAGACATATCCACGTTCGTATGTCATACCTTGTCATGGAGTGTGTATTGAACGAGACCACGAAAACGGTGCACAAACACGAAATCGGGAAGTCGGACCTCCAGACCGAGTGTGGCGTCACGTACCACCTGGAACCGGACCAGTTACGGCTGACGACGATCACGCAGGCGACGGCCGATATCGGGGCCGAGAAGTGCGGTCGGTGTTTCGACGACGGGCGTGGCTACTGACTGGTCCAGATTTTCTGCTCGCGGTCCATCCAGACGACCACGGCGGTGTGGGGCAGCGTCAGTACCGCGATCGCGACCAGGTAGAGGCCGGTCGCGCCCGCCAGCGTGTCGACGCCCCTGGGGACCGCCAGCCACAACCCGGCGACCAGTCCGAGCGCGAGCACCGTCGGCACGGCCGCCTCGAGGGCGAACCGTCCGGCGGGAGCGAGCCACCGGCCCCGCGCCAGCGCGTCGACGCTCCCATCTTCCAGCAGGACGACGCGGGCAATGTGGCGCACCGAGTGCCACAGGGTGAAGTAGACGCCCACCGCCAGGATCGGTTCCACGAGCAGGAAGTACGCCCACAGCAGACCGGTCTCGGCCGCGTCGAGTCGCCAGCCACGACGGGCGTCGCCGGTGCGTGCGCGCCGGTGTCCGCGCGCGAGAGCGAGAACGGTCACGGCCGCGAACGCGGCCCCGAGTGCCAGGCGAGGGGCAGACTCGAAGACGAACCAGGCGTCGGCGTTCGCGCCGAAGGGTTCGACGAACGTGCCAACGACCGCGCGGTAGCGGTCCGGGAACCCGACGAGCGGAACGAGCATCGGCAGGCCGCCGCGGACGACGACGGTCAGTGCCTGCTGGACCCGGTCGTCGACGTGGCCGGTGACGAACAGGTCCCGGAGGACGTACAGGTCACCCTGCCCCCAGTGGAACCAGGTCAGCAGAATGAAAGAGACGGCCGCGACGACCGGGGCGAGAAACCACAGCGCGAGGTACGCACTGCCCAGCGCGAGATAGAGTGTTGCGACGACGGCAACGCCCCGAACGTCGACACGTCCACTCCGGGCGCGGGGGAGCGCGACGTAGTCGACGGCGCCGTGGGGCATCCCGAAGAGGACCGCACTCGCCACGAGCGGGAGATACCGGTAGGCCGGCGGCGCATCGAGACCGGCTGACGCGACTCCGACCAGCGCGAGAAGCGGGACCCAGCCGACCACCCGGGACGCGCGGCCCAGCGACGTCCGTGCCCGTCCGGCGGTCGCGTCGGCAGTCAGTCCCATCGTGCGATCACCCACCGCAGGAGCACGAGCCCCTGGACGACGAACGTCGAGGTGAGCAGGAAGAAAATCGCCTCCTCGACTGGGAGACCGGCGAGGGCGAGGCCGGTCGTGTGGTCAGACGAGATGGTCCAGATCCCGTTCCGGATGGCGACCCAGTCGATGACACAGAGGTAGGCCACCGGCACCGCGATGGCGGCGGCAACGCGGCGGCGCACCACGAGGAGGTACCGCCAGCCGACCGCCCACTGGAGCGCGAGCACCGGTCCCGCCCACAGCACGATTGCACCGAGGTAGAACGTCGCCTGCGGGCCGAGCAGGAGGGCCGCGCCGACCCCGGCGACTGCAATCCCGGCGGTGGCACCGACGGCCCGGTCGCGCCGGCTGTGGCCGACGCCCGCGTCGACGGGCCCGGCCAGCTGGAACGTCCAGGCGGCGACGAGCACCGACTGCAGGATAATAAAGAGGTACTCCTCGACGGGGGCGAGCCAGATCCGCCCGGCGACGCGCCCCTCGCCGTACCACCAGACCTCCTCCGCGATGAGGAGGTTGTCCCAGGGAGTCGTGTACGAGAGCGCGAGGACGATGATCGCGACGGCCCCCCCGACCTGGATCGCGACCGGTGGACGGTGGCTGTTCGGCCGGACGACCGTCGCGACACCGAGCATCGAGAGGGGCACGAGCAAGAAGAGTGCGAGAAACGAGAAATATGTCAGTTGCATGTGAAAAATTGGTCTACGGGTACGTACGGGTGTTCTAGCAACGGAAACGGAGTGGGTTATACTCCGCGGTTAGTCGGCACCGGGAGCGGCGGCGGCGCTCGCAGCCTGGTCGAGCACCTCGCGGCTGGACAGCAGGATGATGCCGAACCCGACCTTCGCGGTCAGGTCGAGCACCATGAACCCGGCTGTCTCGACGCCGAGGCCGACGGCAGCGAGTCCTTCGGTCCCGATCAGCCACCAGACCGGATACACCAGCCAGATGACCACGATCAGGTTGCGCAGCGTGGTGAACTTCGAGGCCAGACTGCCCCCGATCTGCTGGGCCTTCGCGGTGAGCGACCCGAACAGGAAGTACAGCAACACGACCAGCAGGGCGGTACTGACGCCCCACCAGATGAGGCGCTGGGCGCCCGTGCTCAGGGCGCCGACCTGGGCCCAGTCACCGGTCAGGGTCGCGATCGCGCCGGTCCCGATCATCGCAGCGTCGAGGCCGACCAGCGACGCCAGCTCGTTGCGCGTCGCCCCGGCGAGCAGGCCGAGGTCGAGCAACAGCAGCGGCGTCGTGAAGAACCAGTCGGTGTATCTGGCCCAGTAGATGGGGAGCTGTTCACCGGCGACCATCACGGTCGTCACGCCAAAGCCCAGCGCCATCGCCAGGTAGTTCACGAACGCGATTACTGTGATGAAGATCGTGACGATGAAAAACTCCTGTTTTCGCTCGTTGGTCTCGCCCCAACCTTTCGATATGAAGTACAACATCCCCAGGAACATTCCTGCGGTGCCGATCCAGAGCCACGGTTGTACGGGGACGGCTGAGCCGCCCTGTAATGGAATCAATCCTGTCATGACGCGTTTTGGACTACGACCCTGACCCACTTATACTGCCTGCCAAATATTTGGGTACTCCGACACTACTCTGTGGCGGAACCGGGGGAAGGAAGCGGTCCGTCCGGAGAACATGTCAGATAATCGCATTGACAGGACCCTCGACGAGGAAGAAAAGCGCCTGGAAACTCGCGTACGCGAGCACGAGCATCCCGGCGGCGATGGCACCTTTCGGCGGATCGAGCGGGATCTCGCGGCGCGCCTCGACCTTGCGGGCCTCGAACTCGAAGAAGTCGGCGATGAAGAGCCCGAGCGCGAGCACCGACAGGATCATCCCGGGGTGGTGGTCGACGGTCATGTAGTAGAACGCGGCCAGGACGACCAGCACGTTCAGAACCTCGTGGGGGAGCGCGCGCGAGAGGGCCTCGGGACCCTCTCGAGCCTGTTCGCGGTGGCGGTCGTACGCGAATTTCCGCGTCGCGAAGTTCGCCACCACGAGCAGCAGAATGACTGCCTCGATGACGATGACGTCACCGACTCCGAGTTCCGCCGCGAGGACGCCATCGATCGGCCCGAAGATGTCGGCGTCTGTCATGCCCGAGTGTCCGACCCTCCAATATTAGAGTTTTTCCCATTCTGTCTCTGTCTCTGGCTCTGCACGGTCGAACGGCGAGCGTCCCTCGGGGACGCGGATCACGTCGAGTCGGCCGGCCGATCGGAGACGGACGGGATCGCCGACGGGCGCGGTACCGACCGAGCGGTCGTCGGCCAGCACCTCCACCGGCGCCTCGTCGCGCTCGACCGTGATCGTCGTTTCCCCGAGGGGAACGACCCAGTGATCGAGCGACGTCGCGAAGGGAGCGACCGGAACGACGACGAGCACGTCCAGTCCCGGGGTAACGACGGGGCCACCGGCGGTCCGGGCGTAGCCGGGCGTGCCGGCGGGCGTCGCCGCGAGGACGCCGTCGGCACGGAAGCGAGCGACCCGCTCGCCGTTCGCGCGCACGGTGAACTCGGAGATGTCCGCCGGCTCGGCCGTGACCAGCATCGCGTCGAAGACGGCGCTCGTCCGCTCCCTGCCCGACCACTCGAGACCGAAAAGCGGGTGCTCGTCGACATCCCAGTCGCCGGCCGCCAGTCGCTCGGCGGCGGCGGTGACGGTCGTCCGCGGCACCGAACGGACGCCACGGCCGGCCGCGACCGGCAGGACCGGCGCGGGCGGGTTCCGGCGGGCGAGCGCCGCCAGCGTACGCTCGCCGACTGCGAGCACGACCGACGGCTCCGCGGACAGCACCGTGTCCAGGTCACCGCCGACCGGGCGGAAGCCGGCCGACTCGAGGCTCTCCGCGAGCCCATCGACGTCCCCGACGACGCCTACCGTCGGCGTCTTGCCACCCGCCTCGTCCATACCGGGAGGTGACGCCATGCGGGCAAAAAGCCACCGTCACCGTCCCGGGGAACTCGCGGTCCGCGCCAGACTTTTGCCGCCACTGCCCGCGAGTCGAGACATGACCGACTGGATCGGCGAGACGTTCACGAGCGACGCTGGCTGGAACCACCTGGAGCGACTGGTCGACGTCGGAACCCGGATGGCCGGCAGCGCGGGCGAGCGGGAGGCCGCCGAGGCGACCCGCGACGCGCTCCGGGACGCCGGCGCGCGGGACGTCTACATCGAGGAGTTCGACATCCAGGGGTGGACGCGGGGCCGGTCGGCCGTCCGCGCCGGCGACACCACACAGGCGTGTCTCGCGTTGCCCCGGAGTCCCTCGGGCGAGGCGGCCGGCGAACTGGTCGACGTCGGTTACGGACTCCCCGCGGATTTCGACGCGGATCTGGCGGGCAGTGTCGTCGTGGCGGCGAGCAACGTGCCCGACTGGCACGACCGGTTCGTCCACCGGCGGGAGAAATACTACCACGCGGTCGAGGCGGGCGCCTCGGCTTTCGTCTTCCGGAACCACGTCGAGGGCTGTCTCGCCCCGACCGGGAGTGTCGGCACCGCCGACTCGCCGATCGGTGAGATCCCCGCTGTCGGCGTCTCCAAGGAAGTCGGTGCCCGGTTGGTCCGGCGGTTCGAAGGGCGTGACGTGACCGTCGAGGTCGAGGCCGGGACCGGCGAGGCGACGTCCGGGAACGTCCACGCCGACCTGGGTCCGGACACCGAGGAGGCGGTCCTGGTGACGAGCCACGTCGACGCACACGACATCGCGGAGGGTGCCGGCGACAACGGCGCGGGGACGGCGATGGTCGTCGCGGTCGCGAACGCGCTCGCGGCCCGCGCGGAGGACCTCGACACCCGCGTCCACCTGCTCGTCTACGGGGCCGAGGAGGTGGGTCTCTGTGGCTCCGAACACGACAGCGACCGCCGCGACCACGACACGATCGAAGCGATCGTCAACAACGACGGGGTCGTGCGCGGGCGGACGCTGAAGCTCTACACACACGGGTTCGACGGTCTCGAAGCGGCCGCCGAGACAGTCGCGGACCGCTTCGACCACCCGGTAGCGACGACGCCGAAACTCGGTCCGCACAGCGACCACTGGTCGTACGTCCAGTGGGGCGTCCCCGGCTATCACGTCACCAGCGAGACCGGCGACGAGGGCCGGGGCTGGGGCCACACCCGCGCCGACACACTCGACAAACTCGACGGACGGAATCTGCGCGAACAGGCGGTCCTTCTGTCGGAACTGGTCGTCCACCTCGCCCGCGAGGACGTGACGGTCGACCACCGCGAGCGCGGAGCCATCGCCGAGCAACTGCGAGCCGAGGACCTCGCAGAGGGGATGCAGATTACCGGAGACTGGCCCTACTGATACTGTCGGCTGTAAGCCCGTGAGCAGTATCGGCACCCCGGGGTGTCGAATCTCTCTACGAAGTTACAGCCGACAGTATGAGAACGGCGACAGCCACACGGACTGGGCCCTGGAACACCAGGCAGTGGCATGCTTTTTTGGGCTGGCAGGTCCAGAACTCGCCCATGCAGGACGTGCTCGCGAGGTGGCGGCCGGTCGTCGACGACACAATCGAAGACCTGCTCCCGCGCTGTCTCGACGAGGCCTATCTCGCGGACTTTTTCGGCGCGCCCGGCTACCGCTACCACGTGGACGGGATCCAGCGGGCACTCTCCGATCCCATCTGGAACCTGCTGGACCGCGGTGGCAAGCGGTGGCGTGCGATCCTGTTTCTGATCGCGGTCGAGGCTCTCGGCGAGGACCCCGAGGCGTTTCTCCCCTACGCGTGTATCCCCGAGGTCCTCCACAACGGGACCATCATCGTCGACGACGTCGAGGACGAGGCCCGCAAACGCCGGGGTGAGCCGGCGCTGCACCGCCAGTACGGCGTCGACATCGCGCTGAACGCGGGCAACGCGATGTACTTCGTCCCGCTGAAGGTCATCGACCGCAACAGCGCGGGCCTCGAGGCCGAACAGCGACTGGCGGCCTACGAGATGCTGACCCACGAACTCAACCGCACCCACCTGGGGCAGGGGATGGACATCTGCTGGCACAACCAGAAGGCGGTCACCGTCGGCGAGGAACAGTACCTCGAGATGTGTGCCTGCAAGACGGGGTGCCTGACGCGCATCGTCGCCCGCCTGGCGGCCATCGTGGCGGGACAACCCGAACAGGTCGAGGACGCCCTCGCCCGCTACGCGGAGGACGTTGCCATCGCCTTCCAGATCGGCGACGACATACTCGACGTCGAACACACCCTCGATCGGGCCGGCGACTTCGGCAAGGAGTTCGGCAACGACATCCGCGAGGGCAAGAAGACGCTGATGG
>CAYYHG010000149.1:0-7190 GCA_964471665.1 uncultured Halobacteriales archaeon
GTTTACTACTGGTAGATATTTATAGATACTGTATTCTGTAACAGTTACACTACCCTATCCTACTTCGCTCGGAGGCAATGGCCCCGCTCGCTCGTTGAGGGTGGGGCCCTCGCCTCGAATTAGGTGAGAACGACGGCTGGTCGTCGTGGCTACCCCGGCCGGTGACTTTCCTTCGAGGGAATACGGCTGGAAATATCACGATTAATTGGTTCAGTGGAACAAGACATTTGTAATGTTGTACCGAACATCCGGCGTGTCACCATGAAACAGGAGATGCTCACACTGGACTTCCTCGACCGGGCTGTCGACCTCTACGACGACGTGACGGGTGTCGTCGCACACGACGGCACGGAGTACACCTACGAGGAGGTCAACGACAGAGTCAATCGGCTGGCACACGCCCTCGACGAGCGGGGGATCGACCAGGGCGACAAGGTGGCCTTGCTCTCGCCGAACACCCACTACTTCATCGAGACGCTGTACGCGGTGAACAAACTCGGTGGCGTGTCAGTGCCGATGAACTACCGGCTCAAGTCCCGGGAGTTCGAGTACATCCTCGACGACTGTGACGCGGACCTCGTGATCGCGGACCACGACTACGCCGACAGGATCGAGCCGATCCGCGGCGAGGTCTCCGCCGAACACTTCGTCGGCTACGAGGCCGACCGGATCGACGGCGACTGGGAGGACTACGAGGCGTTCCTCGATGGTCACTCCACCGCAGAGCCCGATCGACCGGAGATCTCCGAGGACGACGACGCCACGATAAACTACACCTCGGGGACCACCGGCGACCCGAAGGGCGTGGTCCGGACCCACCGGACAGAACACTGGCACGCGCTCGTGTTGAACCAGCACATGGAGATCCAGGACGACGACAACTACCTGTGGACACTCCCGATGTTCCACTGCAACGGCTGGGGACACACCTACGCAATCACGGGCACCGGCGCCACGCACATCTGCCAGCGGACCTTCGACGCCGCCGGAACCTTCCGCCGGGTCCGCGAGCACGACGTCTCGTTCATGTGCGGGGCACCGACGGTGCTGAACGCCCTGATCCAGTACTTCGACGACGAAGGCGGCGACGTCGTCACGACGGGCGACCGCGACGTACGGATCGCGACCGCCGGGAGTGCCCCCGCGACGGCGACCATCGAGACTGTCGAAGACGAGTTCGACTGGCGGATCATCCACATCTACGGACTCACGGAGACCGCACCCATCATCACGACCAGCAACTCCCCGCGCCGGCTCGCCCAGCGCGGCCGCGGACTCAAGATCAAGCAGGGCGCGGAGACGCTGTGTACCGACCTGCGGGTCGTCGACGAGGACGGCAACGACGTGCCCCGCGACGGCACGACCATCGGCGAGGTCGTGGTGCGGGGCAACCAGGTGATGGACCGCTACCTCAACAAACCCGAGATCACCGAGGAGGCCTTCTCCGACCGCGTGGAGGGATACTTCCACACCGGCGACCTCGCGACCATCGACGAGGACGGCATGATCTCCATCCAGGACCGCAAAAAAGACATCATCATCTCCGGGGGCGAGAACATCTCCTCGATCGAGGTCGAGGACGCTCTCTACGACCACCCGGACGTCCTGAAAGCGGCGGTGGTGCCGGTACCCAGCGAAAAGTGGGGCGAGACCCCCCAGGCGATCATCGTCCCCCACAAGGGCGCCGATCCGACCGAACAGGAGGTCATCGACTTCGTCAAGGAACGACTGGCCAGCTACAAGGCGCCCACGAGCGTCGAGTTCTGGGACGACCTGCCCGAGACTGCCACCGGGAAAGTCCAGAAGTACGAGATCCGCAAGGAGTACTGGGAGAGCGAGGAGCGGATGGTCGGCCAGGAGTGAGACAGATACGCTGTACTGGGTACCAGTATAAAAAGAACATATCTTTCGATATCTCTATATAGTCACTATCTCGCGGACCATCGCGCGGCGGATCGGGACCACAGAATAGCGGTATCAGCCATTTCTGGGGGGTGTATGGGTCTCGATGGGAATCTGTATCCCGGCGACAGCGCTCTGTAGACGCTCGGTTCGTCGTCGGTTTTGAGGATCGCTGGCCCCTCTGAACGGAGATTTCCGGTTGTATACGTTATTTAAGGTTTAGTATATAGATATAGGTTAATTTATTATGGCAGAGGACGCAGCGTGGCGCATGGAGACCCGCAAGGTGCAGGTCACAGGCGGATCGACGTACACGGTTTCGCTCCCCAAGGAGTGGGCAACGGACAACGACGTCAGCGCCGGGAGTATCGTCGAGTTCCACTCGGAAGAGGACCTCCTCCTGTTGGCCCCACGTCGCAACGAGGACCGCGTCGAGGGGACGCTCGACGTCTCGGGGATGACAGACAACCACGAACTGACGCGGGCGGTGATGACGATGTACGTCAACGGGTTCGACGTCATCCGACTGGAGGCCACTCGCATCACCGCCTCCCAGCGGCGGATCATCCGCGAGGCCACACAGGGGCTGGTGGGGCTGGAGGTCATCCAGGAGACCTCCGAGCACGTCGTGTTACAGGATCTGCTGGACTCCTCGGAGCTGTCGGTCCACAACGCAATCACGCGGATGCGGCTCGTCTCGCTGACGATGCTCGAGGACGCCGTCGAGGCGCTCGTCACGAACGACCGCGAACTCGCCCAGGACGTCAAGGAGCGCGACGACGACGTCGACCGCCTGTGGTACATGGTTTCGCGGGTGTTCCGGACCGTGCTGCGCAACCCGACGGCGGCCAACGAGATCGGGTTCCCGCGCGAGACCTGCTTCGATTTCCAGTCCAGCGCCCGCCAGCTCGAGCGGATCGCCGACCACGCGACGAAGATCGCCGACCTCTCGCTGGAGATCGACGAGGTCCCCGAGCCCGCAGTCGCGCCCCTCGAACGACTCCAGGCAGACGCCAGGGACATTCCGGAGAGAGCGATGGACGCTCTCCTCGAAGAGGACCCGGACCAGGCGGTGGAGATGGCAAACGAGGCACGGAACCAGATCAGAGCAGTCGACGACGAAGTGCGCTCGGTCGACGACGTGATCCGCGAGTTCGACCCCCAACTCGCGCAGGTGCTCGGCCTCGTCACCGACTCGCTGTCCCGGACGGCCGACTACGGCGGCAACATCGCCGAGACCGCACTCCAGAAGGCCGCACCCCGTCCGTGACACCGACCGGGACTGCGGACGGACTGTGTTCGGTCAGATCGGTACTCCGTCGTCCCGGGGTCGACGAGTACCGGGACACAGCGGTGACGGTCCTTATCAGTCTCGCGGGAATCGGGACCGCGCTTTTTGACCCGTGGTTCCGAACGCCGGCCCATGCCTCCCGGGACCGACGCGCTCCAGGGCAACCGGATGATCGAGGCGGAAATCGACAGACTGCTCACCGAAGAGGGGGTCGGCGTCCTCTCGATGACAGACGGGGACGCTCCCTACGGGTTGCCCCTCTCGTTCGGGTACGACGGCAGCGACCGGCTCTACTTCGTGTTCGCCGGCCACTCCGAGGAGGGACGGAAGGTGAGATACGCGGAGCAATCGACCGAAGTGAGTTTCCTCGCGTACGATCTCGAATCGGCGGCCGAGTGGCGCAGCGCAGTCGTGTCGGGGCCGTTCGACCGTATCCAGCCGGACGAGTGGGAAACCGCCCGTGAGTCGCTGGCTGACAACGCCTTCCAGCCACAGCTGCTCACCAGTATCGACGTCCAGGACAACCCGCGCGTCTGGGCGCTCACTGCTGAGGAGAAGTCGGGACGGGCGGTCGGGGTCGAGTGATCCGGCCGACCACAACGCCTATTGAGGGGAGTAGCGAAGCCCCGGCCATATGAAGATAGGCATCAACGGCTACGGCACCATCGGCAAGCGCGTCGCCGACGCCGTCCGCGCCCAGCCCGACATGGAACTGGTCGGGGTGGCCAAGACCCGGCCGAACTTCGAGGCCCAGAGCGCGCGCGAGAAGGGTTACGACCTCTATGCGGCCATCGAGGACCGCAAGCACCGCTTCGAGGAAGCGGGCGTCAAGCTCGCCGGCGACGTCGAGGACCTCGTCGCTGCCAGTGACGTCGTCGTCGACGCCTGTCCGTCCGGGGTCGGGGCCGAGAACGCCGCGATGTACCGCGAGTACGACACGCCCGCTCTCCTCCAGGGCGGCGAGGACGCCGACGCCGTCGACGCCAGTTTCAACGCCCGCGCCAACTACGACGCCGTCGAGGGTTCCGCCCTCCTTCGAGTGGTCTCGTGTAACACGACCGGGCTCTCGCGACTGATCGCACCGCTGGACGAGGCCTACGGCGTCGAGAAGGTGCGCGCGACACTCGTGCGACGCGGCGGCGATCCCGCCCAGACCGGCCGCGGTCCGATCAACGACATCCTCCCCGACCCCGTCTCGCTCCCCTCACACCACGGCCCGGACGTCAACACAATCTTCCCCGACCTGGACATCGACACCCTCGGGCTGAAGGTGCCCGCGACGCTGATGCACACACACAGCGTCAACGTGACACTCGAGACCCGCCCCTCGGCTGCCGACGTGCGCGACCTGCTCGAACGCGAGCGACGCACGTTCGTCATCCCCGGGTGGCTGGGCCTCGACGGTGCCGGTGCGATCAAGGAACTCGCCCAAGACGCCGGCCGGCCCCGCGGGGACATCCCGGAGAACTGTCTCTGGGGCGACTCCATCACGGTCGAGGGCAACGACCTCTACCTGTTCCAGGCCATCCACCAGGAGTCGGACGTGGTGCCCGAGAACATCGACGCCATCCGCGCGATGGCCGGGTCGGCAAGCCGCGAAGAGAGCATGCAGACCACCGACGAGGCGATGGGACTGGACGAACCGCTGGCGCCGTCCCGGTCGGTCCCCGAACGCACGGCGAACGAATAATACTGCTCACGGGCTTATAGCCGACAGTATAATCAGTTATTGAGTTCACTATGCCGGTGTTATGATCGGTTCATTGGACGATTAGCTATTATCGTCGGCAACAGAGGCCGTGGTAGGGTCGGTCTGCCCGTACCGGTGTAGCGCAGGACGGGAAAACAACCGACCAGTTCAACCATGGAAGATCGGAACAGCGGACTGACGCGACGCGAGGGTCCTGCCGCAACCGGTGCCAGCAGCGTCGCCGGGACCAACGCTGGCCCGGAAACCACCGCGCCAGTCCCCTCCCCAGAGGTGACGACACCGGACAATGAGACGAACTAACTCGCAAGTGAATCGGTGGGACGGCCGGAGGGACAGACGGAAAGCCAGTTGCGACAGTGTGTGTGACCAGTCACCGAGATGGTGGTGGCGGAAGGGAGGGGAGACATGCTCCGGAAGACCGTCCCAGAGGTGAGTGCCGACACCGGCTCGGCTCGGCCGCCACTCTGGCTACTCGCAATTGTTTTTTTCGGCCTGGGCGATCTGATTACGACCAGTATCGGGATCAGCGTCGTCGGGGTCGTCGAGGCCGGACCCGTCACCGCACCGCTCCTCCAGCGGTACGGTCTGAGCGCGATCGTGCCCCTGAAGAGCCTGGTGTTTGGCTGCGGGTACCTCGCCTGGAAGTTCGTTCCACAGCCCCACTGTGTCGGTATTCCGCTCGCGTTGTCCCTCGTCGGGATCTCCGTAACCGGATGGAACATTCACGTCCTCGTGCTCGCGGTTCTCTCCTGATACTGTCGGCTGTATAACATGGCGTCGTCTCCAGCAGTCCACCGGACCAGAAAGTCAATTACCGAGCGGGTCGTTGTACTGGTGTGCTCTTTCCGACCCACCTCGTCGTCGGCTTTCTCGTCGGCAGAGGACGGTTTCCGATCGTCTGGGTCGTGGTCGGTGCCGCGCTGCCAGACGTCGTCGACAAGCCGTTGGCGATGACGGGGGTGACACAGCTGTACCACTCGGTTGGCCACTCTGTGCTGTTCGGCGTCGCCCTCGCGGCTGCGTTGCTGTTCGTTCAGCGTCTCGGTCGGGAAGCAGTCGTCGACAACATTTCGGCGCTGGCGGTCGGCTGGGCGAGCCACCTCGCGCTCGACGCGGGACACATCGCGATCAACGGCCGACCGGAGAACACGGTCTTCCTGCTCTGGCCGCTCGTTTCGACCTGGGACTCCATCCGGGCCGGTCCAGTCCCGTTTGCCGTCCAGTACCTCGGAACGCCGTCGTTCTACCTCGAAGTCGGGCTCTGGCTGGTCGCCGGTTACCTCCTGTTGCGGGACGGACTCCCCGACGTCGATCTCCACCGGGTCTGATAGTGATTGCTGTAACGATTTACAACAATCACTATGAGACGATGGCTCGAAAGAAGTAAGACCTCCCCTCGCAAATGCCCGCCCATGCGGGAGTACAAGATGCGCCGGGGAGAATACCTCGAGGACCGTGTCGACGACATGGAAGCGTTCATCGAAGAGTACTTCGGGGATATCACTGGGCGCGAGGAGTACAAGGGAAACGACCTCTACGTGGTCAGAGATCCGGACAATCCGGTCTTCGACCGCGTCGTGGCCGGCACCATCGAGCACAGCAGCAAGAAGGACAAACTCGCGCTCAACATCGAGGAACGGCCGGCCGAGAAAGTCATCGCGGAGGGCCACGTCGACGCCGCCGAGGACGCCGTCACTGTCAAGAACGACTTCCTCGAGACGGCCACCGGCCGAGACGCCAAGGCCCGCCGGGAGTCGATGAAACGGTCGGTCGAGGACGACGCCGAGAAGCCCGACAACGTCTGATCGGCCTGCGCGGTTCCGGAACACCCCCGACAGACGTAAATTTCTCCGCCGCCTACTCTCGCAGTTGCCACCCCGGAGGCGTCAAATATCCGGGTCGGGTGGCGACCGAGTACAGGGATTCCCTGTACGTTGCAAGCCATGGACTCGCGGACGCCGGTCGTCGGGCGTGGGCAGGACCCGGCGGTCGTCCGCCCGTTTTCACAATAGGCCGGTCTGCTGGGTCGTCCGGATTAATTGGATCGAGTCTGATAGTGATTGCTGTACCGAATTCCCGTTTCGACCGCGTCCTGTCCTGCGGTCGATCCGGGAATGGCTTACAGCAATCACTATCAATCGTCGGCAGGTTCCGCGTACGCTTCGCCGTTCTGGAGTTCGAGCCCGCCGCCGATAGTGCGGTTCGGGTACGGGATGTTGATGTCTGCCTCGTCGAACCGCTGTTTGACCGACTGGACGTACTCGCCGCGGGTCTTCACGAAGTCCG
>CAYYHG010000150.1:0-7158 GCA_964471665.1 uncultured Halobacteriales archaeon
CGACGCTGACCGCCCAGCAGGTCGAGAACAACGTCGTCCGCGTCGCCTACCAGGCACTCGCCGCAGTGCTGGGGGGGACCCAGTCGTTGCACACCAACGGGAAAGACGAGGCCCTCTCGATTCCCACGCAGGACTCGGTCCGGACGGCCCTGCGGACCCAGCAGATCCTCGCCCACGAATCCGGCGTCGCCGACACGATCGATCCTCTGGGCGGCAGTTACTACATCGAACGCCTGACCGACGACCTCGAGGCCGAGGCTGCCGACATCCTCGCGGAGATCGACACCCGCGACGGGATGCTGAAAGCAATCGAGAACCAGTGGGTCCAGCGCCAGATCCAGGACGTCGCCTTCGAGCGACAGCGCGAACAGGAAGCCGGGGACCGGATCATCGTCGGCGTCAACGAGTTCACCACCGACGACGAACAGGAGGTCGACATCGAGGAAGTGTCGGAAGCCGAGGAACACAAGCAGATGGGACGCCTCGAATCCGTCCGCGAGGAACGCGACGACGAGGCTGTCGACGCCGCGCTGGACGCGCTCCGCGAGGCCGCACGCGGCGAGGAGAACCTCATGCCATACATCGTCGACGCGGTCAAGGC
The DNA here is from genome assembly GCA_964471665.1 of uncultured Halobacteriales archaeon. GTDB lineage: Archaea > Halobacteriota > Halobacteria > Halobacteriales > Haloarculaceae > SW-9-67-25. The sequence continues at coordinate 602 of CAYYHG010000150.1, forward strand.
CTACGCGACGACCGGCGAGGTGTGTGACGCCCTGCGGGACGTCTTCGGCGAGTACCAGCCCGGCGCGTCGGTGTAGTCGCCGCCACAACCGTTGAAAAAACCATTAAGTATCGTCCCAGAGTATCGGGCGGCATGGAACTGATCGGCACGCCGGAGTTCGATCACGAGGGCCGGGAGGACATCTACGAGTACGTCGAGTCCAACGGTGCGGCCCGGCCGGAGAAGATCCGGCGGGCCCTGAGCATGGGCGAGCGGGCGTTCGGCCACCACAGCGCCATCCTCGAGCGCGACGGCGTCCTCGAGAACGAGGGCGGGAAACTCCGAGTCGCGTTCGACACCGGTTCGCGGGAGGCGTTCGAGGCCGACGACGTCGAGTTCACTATCCGGCCGGCCCGCGAGGAGGACCTGACGGGGCTGGTGGGCGCCATCCGCGGGGCCATCGGCGGCGGCGAGTACGTCGACGCGGCGACCGTGGCCGACATCGTGGACAGCGAAGGTGTCCTGCTCCGGCACAACGAACTCGAATCGCGGATCTTCTTCGTGGCGACGGTCGACGGCGACGTCGTCGGGTGGGTCCACCTCAAACACCCCCAACTGGACAAACTAGACCACACGGCCGAACTGACCGTCGGCGTCCGCGCGGAGTACCGCGGGCGTGGCGTCGGCAGCCACCTGCTGGAGCGCGGCCTCGAGTGGGCGAACTCGCAGGGCTTCGAGAAGATCTACAACTCCCTTCCGGCGACCAACGAGACGGCCATCGACTTCCTCGAAAGCCACGGGTGGGCAGAAGAGGCCCGGCGGGAAGACCACTACAAGATGAACGGCGAGTACGTCGACGAAGTGATGATGGCGATTGTCGTCTAGCGGTTCGCGGCACCGTCGGGCAGGTCCTCGTCTGCCGAGTCGAGGGGATCGGCCACGATACCGTCTTTCTGTCCTTCGACGCGTGCGTGTGCAGCGCAGACGGCCCTGTTTTCCGTCCACGGGATGTGGAGTTCGAAGGTCGCCTCCTCGTCACACCCCTCCTGTGTACACTCCATACGTATCGTTCGTCACACCCCCTAACAGGGATTGCGATCTGGTAGTGACGGGTGCAGGGACTCGCAGAACCCGTCGGAGGGAAGTCGTCTACCCGGCGGGTTGGGAGGCGTAGCATGGTGTCGAAATCGCTGCCCCGGAACTCTGTGACGTGTGCTGATACGGCGAACGGAAAATTTGTGTGTTTCCGCCGACAACACAATTGGTACCAGCGATGCACGAGTGTGGTCAATGCGGCGCCGACGTGTCCGACCAGTACTGGCGCGTGTTCGCTATCGACGGCGAGTTGCACGGCTGTCTCCACTGTCAGAAGAAATCGGGACAGCACACACCGATGGTGGCGAAGAGCTAAACGAAAAGTGCAAGCGATAGTCACGACGATTCGTCTCATTACCCGTGTCGCCCTCATAAAAACCATGGTGTATCGGGGTCTAATAGGCCATTATTTATATGCGATGGCGACTCAACCTGTGTTGGAGGGATCGTGTCACACGCTCCCTCGTGTTCCCCATTTCCATGAACAGGGATGTTCCGATACTCGGTCGGTGTCCGGAGTGTGGTACGGATGTTTCGAGAGCGAGGATTCTGGTCGAATACGAGAAAGACAACGGGACGACAGGTCGCTGGGCCGAGTGTCCAGGCTGTGAGGACGTTGTCAGTCCGGAGTAACTGGTGGTGGCTGTCCGAGCTATAGGCCACACCGATCCGCTCTCCGCCCAGCCAGACGCGACCCGGCACGGATCTACGAACTGTCGGGACTGCGCGCCACCTGGAGTCCATCGCCGTCCACGACGTCGAGTCGGAAGTCTTCGATGGCCGTTGCGGTCATCTCGGGAACGCGACGTCCTGCACGCCTGCGGGCGCGCAACGCCGCCAGGGCAGTCTCGAGATCTGCGCTCGTCTCCACGACCGGGGCCATCGACAGGAAGTCAACCTCGAGGTCGGCCTCGCGGGCGCGGTCGGTCAGGGTCACGACGGCCGGCGGTGCGAACGCGTCGGTGAACTCGACCGGTTCGCCGAACCCGGCGTAGTAGACCCGGCCGCCCGGCGCCGGCCCGAGGACGACCGCGCTCGACCGGAGTTTCATCGCCGCGGTCCCGATCTGTTCGCGCCCGAGGAAGGCGGCCGCCGGCGTCACCACCGCGACAGTGTCCTGGTCCTCCCGGTCCAGCAGGTGCGTGACGGTGTTGCCCGCACGACCGGCGAACGTCTCCCCGACCTGAGGTTCGTATCGCGTCTCCCCGGGGGCGTCGAGTTCGCCCGCCAGCAGGTCCCGGAGTCGCTCCTCCGGGTCGATCTCGCCCGGGACCTGTTCGGGGTCGCGGTAATTCACAAGCAGGTCGGCGCCGCCGTGCTCGACCGCCCGGCAGACGTCGACGAACATCGCGCCGTACAACTGCGCCGCCTCGGCCTCGGAGAGCGGCGTCTCTGCGACGATCTCGGGGAGAACGAACCCCTCGACGGGCGGATCAGCCAACACTGCCACGGTTGCCATACCGGGCTCTCGGTCCGGCCGCGTCTTGGCCCTTTTTATTCCTCGCGCTCGCAGTGCCCAACATGGCACCCGAACACACTCCGCGATGGCTGGTCGCACTCGCTGCGATGGGTGTCTTCGCCGTCGTCGTGGCTGGTCTCGGCACGCTGGCCAGTCTCGTGACGACCAACACGCTGCTCGTCGGATCGTCGTGGCGACTGCCGGCGCTTCTCTCCGTGGCCGTGGTGGTGGTCACGCTCGTGGCCGTCGCTCTCGCGGGCGGCCCGACCGACCGGTGGAAGCGCACACCGTACTGGTGAACCGCCGGCGTTATGCCGGTCCCGTCCCTCCCGGTTGACGATGACATTCGGCGGCGCCATCGTCGACCTCGACGGGACAGTCTACCGCGGCAAGGACCTGCTCCCCGGCGCGTCCGAGGCCATCGACCAGCTCCGGGCCGAGGGGCGTGATGTGCTTTTCTTCTCGAACAACCCCACGAAAGCCGGCCACGCGTACGTCGACCGACTCCAGGAGCACGGACTGGATGTCCGGCCGGACGAGGTCTGTTCGGCCGGCGACGTCACGACGCAGTACCTCCAGGACCACCACAGCGGGGACCGGATCATGCTCGTCGGGTCGGCGGGACTGCGCGACCAGTTCCAGCGCGCCGGACTGGCGCTCACGACCGATCCCGCAGCGACGGACGTCCTCGTGGGATCGTGGAGTTCGGAGTTCGGGTACGACGACATGCTGGCCGCGCTGCGAGCGGTCGACGCCGACACCGTCTTCCTGGGCAGCGATCCAGACCGGACGGTTCCGGCGGCGGACGGCGAGATTCCCGGCTCCGGGGCGGTCGTCGGCGCCCTCGCCGCGACGCTCGGCCGCGACCCCGACGCGGTCCTCGGCAAACCTTCCGAGACGGCCCGGACGTTCGCGCTCGACCGCCTGAGTGTGGCTCCCCCGGACTGTCTCGTCGTCGGCGACCGCGTCGGAACTGACATCGTCCTGGGAGACCGCGCTGGCATGGCGACCGCTCTCGTGCTCTCGGGTGTAACCGACGCTGACGACGTCCGCGAGAGCGACGTCGACCCGGATTACGTCCTCGATGGTCTCGCTGATATCGGGTCTATCCTCTAGTATCAAAAGCTACGTCAGTCGGCATCACGAGACGAACGCAGGTCAGACGACAGCAGAATTATATAGAACCTGCACGACTGGGGGACGTATGACAGCCAGTTCGCTGCTTTCGGAGACGTACCTTGGAAGCACGCTCTCACAGTACATACTGTTCTTCACGATTCTCTCCGTCGGGGCCGTCGTGGGACGGTCAGCGAGTTTCGTTTACCAAAACAGACTCAAGAGAAAGGCCGAGGCGACGAAAACCGAGATCGACGACATCATTCTCCACGCCATGGGGCGGCCGGTCGTACTGCTCGGAGTGGTGGGCGCGGCTGCTGTCGGGCAGGTGGTGCTCACGCCCGTCGAACCGATCACGTCGGCGGTGAGTGTGGCCATCGAAATTCTGGTCATCGTCCTGATTGCCTGGACTGCTGTGCGACTGACCGACGGCCTGATCAAGACGTACATCGGCGAGTACGTCGAGGAGACCGAATCCAAACTCGACGACGCGCTGGTCCCCGTTGTCAGTCGAATGACCAACATCGCGATCGTCTCGATCGCCGGGATCGTGATCCTGGATTCGATCGGGTACAATGTCAACGCGATCATCGCCTCCCTGGGAATCGGCAGCGTGGCCGTGGCCTTCGCCTCGCGCAGGGCCCTGACGGACATCTTCGGGGGCATTCACATTTTCTCGGCCAAACCGTTCCTCGTGGACGATCTCGTCGAGATCGACGGCACAGCGGGACGGGTAGAGGAAATCGGACTCCGTACCACACAGATACGGGACTTCGACGGCCGGTTGATAACGTTCCCGAACTCGAAAATCGCCAGTACCGAGGTGAAAAACATCACGACGGAGCCGACCAGGCGGATCAAGACGTTCATCGAACTGACATACGACTCGACTCCGGAGGACATGGCGGCTGCCATCGACCTCGCCGAGGAGTCGGTGAACGACGTCGGGGGGATCGATCCGGAGAAAACTGGGGCCTGGTTCTGGGAGTACGGGGACTGGGGGATGCGCGTCAGACTCGACTACCACATCGACAATCTCGACAGGTGGCGAGAGATCAGAGACAGCGTCAACCGCAACATCCAGGAGCGGTTCGAAGACGCAGGGCTGGACATGGCTGCTCCGACCGAGGCCATCCCCGTTGGGGGAGAGTCCGACGGGTAAGACCTGCGGAGCACTCACTCTGGCTGTGTCTCTCCCAGCGTCGTCAGTCGCGTCTGGTCGATGTCACTGGGATACACCATCTGCATCGGAAGCCCTCGTGTGTCACGTGGTGGATCGTCGCCCTCTGGTAGTCTCGAAAGTTCACTCGTCGGGCGCTGGGCTGTCACTGCGGCCACTATCGCGTCCAGAATATCGGCTTTCGCGCTCAAAAACGAGGCGTACTCCGGGGAGAGGTACAGCTCACAACACTCCTCGTAGATGGTGGGGGCATGGGAGTGTTCGTCAGAGACCAGTGCCTTCCGTCGATCGAGTGCCGCGTCTGTTCGCCTCGGATCACTCACCGGTTGTCCCCCGTTGAGCGTGTAAAAACAGAGTTCGGGACGGGTCTCGGACAGACGGTCCCGGGCGCCCGGATTCGCGTCCAGAAACTCGTCGACTTCCCGAATTCGAGGGACGATACTCCAGGTCCGATTCTGGATGCTGTATCCCGCCCGTTCGTTCAGTCGCTTCGCCGCGTCGAGATTCTGTCGGTAGACTGCGTCCCGGATCGGCGTGTAGAGGACGCTCCGTCCCTGGCGGCCCAGTTTCTGTCTGGCCCGGACATCACAGGTTCGCCTGCTCTCTGCTGGCAGTCCGATCGGAATGTCGACACAGATACGTGACGCGTCGCTGTGGTACTTCCAGAGACTCCAGATCGTCGGGAAGTGGTCGGTCTCCCAGGTCCCGTTGTCCCTGAGGACGACGCCGAACCAGCCGTTCGACGCCCACTCGACGCCGACATACTTTGTCATGCCAACGACTCACGAGGAACACTGGTATAGTTGTTTCCTGCAATCTGTGGCTGCACAGCCATACGCGGCGTATCACCTACCTCGGCGTGACGGCGGGACTCCCTCGCTGAGTTAGGTGGGCAATTTCGACTCCCGTGGGGTCGAACCTCTTCACGTCGGTATAGCCGGCAGTGTAGATCCCCACACAGAGCGGAGCAGTCGATCACCTGAATCGAGGCGGAGGCCCCACCCTCGAGGAGTGGCGAGCTTCCGGCCCCGACGGAAGCACAAGCGAGTAGGGTCGTTTACTGCTCAGTGACTTCCGCGACGCTGCCGGCGACATCTTCCTCGACGCGCCAGAGGTACAGCGACGCGTAACTCCGGTATGGGTGCCACCGGCGTGCCTCTGTGACCATCTCCTCGCGGGACAGATCCGCCCCGGTCAGCGTCCGCATCCCGTTTCGGATCCCGAGGTCGCCGACCGGGAAGACGTCCGGGCGGCCGAAGGTGAAAAGCAGTTGCATCCGTGCTGTCCAGGGCCCGACGCCGGTGATCTCGGTCAGTTCGTCGACGATTTCCTCGTCGGAGCGGTCAGCGAAGGCAGCCTTGTCGTACCCTTCCTCGAGGAACCGCCCGGCGGCAGCCCGGACGTAGCGGGTCTTCTGTCGGGACAGACCGGCGTCCCCGAGGGTGGCCTCGTCCGCGGCTAGCACGCCCTCGGGTGTCACCTCGATGGCGTCGAACAGTCGCTCGCGAGTCGCCCGGGCGGACGCCATCGAGACCTGCTGGCGGAGAATCGAGACCACGAGCCGCCGGTAGAGGTCGTCGCTCGGATCGAGTCCCAGCGGCCCGTGTCGCTCGACGATCCCGCCGAGTACGTCGTCTTTCCGGAGCGTCGCTGCGGCCTCGTGGTGCATGGACGACCCGAAGTACTCGGTGGATTTATACCGGTCGACGTAAGCCCTGATACTTTCAG
>CAYYHG010000151.1:0-6966 GCA_964471665.1 uncultured Halobacteriales archaeon
GGGGAGCCGACGGTCGGGGAGCCGACGGTCGGGGAGCCGACGGTCGGGGAGCCGACGGGCTACGCGCGCGCCTACTACGCGGACGCGGACCCGGAGATCCGTGGGGTTCTGGAGCAGCGGGGCGAACAGCCGGCGGTCGACGCCGCGGACGTGCCCCAGGGAATGGCCGACGTGTTCGAGCGGATCGACGTCGCCTACTACGAGGCCGACGCCGCCGAGATCGGGTCGCTCGAACTCAACAAGGTCGTCGGTGTCCAGGCGGCACTCGACGTGCTCGGCGTCGCGGACCCGTTCGCCCTCGTCATGGGTGACTCGAAGAGCGATCTCAGGGTGATGCGGTGGGTCGAGGAGACAGAGTCCGGGATCGGAGCCGCGCCCGAACACGCCTCGGAGGACGTCCTCGACCACGTGATGGCGACGAGCGAACTCGTCTTCGACCGGGGTGACGCCGCCGAGATGCTCCGGATCACCTACGCGCTCAACTGCCTGGCGGCACTCGACTGATACTGTCGGCTATAAGCGCGTGCGCAGTATCGGTATCCCGGGCGGAGAATATCTCCACGAAGTTATAGCCGACAGTATGTACTGCCGCCGGGATCAAGAGACGTCGAGGGTCAGGCCGTCGCGCGCGACCCGCACGTCGCCGTCGTAGTGGTCGCCGATAGACTCGAGCATCTCCTCCTCGTGGCCCTGGGTGTGTGGATAGAGGTGTGTCAGGTACACCCGTCCGAGTTCGGCGTCGGCCGCGGCGAGCGCCTCGCCGAGTGTCGACGGTGTCGGGTGGTTCGAGACCGACACTCCGTCGGGAAACGAACAGTCGTGTGCGAGCACGGCGGCGCCGTCGGCGAACGCGATCAGGTCGGTGAACGCCTCGCTGTCGGCGCCGAAGACGAACGCCGGCCCGTCTTCCGCGCGGGGTTCGAACCGGTAGGCCAGACAGTGCGTCGAGTGGCGCGTCTCCATCGCCGCGACGTCGAAGCCCGCGACCTCGTGGCGCTCGCCGCTCCCGGTCGGTCCGACCGTCCGGAGGGTCAGGTCCAGCCGGTCTTGCATGTACTCGTGGGTCTCGAACATGTCGCGGACGAGTTCGGGCGTCCCCTCCGGGCCGACGACCGTCAGTGACTCCTGGCCGTCGAGCCAGCGGGCCTTCGCCAGCGGCATGATGTCGGAGACGTGGTCGAGGTGGTGGTGGGTCACCAGGAGCGTATCGACGTGTTCGTAGCCGACGTTTGTGCGCGCGAGCCCGTGGAGTGCGCCGCTGCCACAGTCGACGAGGAGTCGGTTCCCGCCCGACTGGACGAGGAGGCCGGTCTGGAACCGCTCGCCGGTCGGCATCGCGGTGCCCGTGCCCAGGAAGGTGATTCGCATACCCGATCCCCGACGGCCAGGCCACTTATACCGGTCGACGTAACTTTTGAGACTTCCTCCTACTGCCGATCTCCGGTCGCTGATCCCGTCTCGTCTTCCTCGATTTCGACGTAGACGGTCTCGATGTCGTCGTTCGCGGCCGCGAGCGACCGCTCGACGGTGTCGACTGTGTCGTCGATCTCCCGGCGCGAGAGCCCGTCGGCGAAATCGACGTCCGTCGTGACGAGGACTGTCTGTGGGCCGAAATAGACCGTCCGGAGGTCGACGACGGACTCGACGCCGTCGACGCCGGCGACGACGGTACCCAGGTCGCGCTCGGCGTCGTTTGGCAGGCTCTCGCCCAAGAGCAGGCGCTTGTTCTCCCAGGACAGCGCCAGCGCAAAGCCCATCAGCATGAGACCGATGAGCAACGCCGCGGCGGCGTCGTAGATCTCGTTGCCGGTCACCTCGGTCAGCCAGACGCCGAACAGCGCGAACCCGGCCCCGACGAGTGCGATGGAGTCCTCGGTCAGTGCCGTCAGCGTCGTCGTGTCGGCGGTCTTCCGGAACGCCTCTCTGTAGCCGCTCCAGTCGTTTGCCCGGATCTGTGCGCGCATCGCCTTCCGTGCCTTGTACAGCGCCCACGTCTCGAAGACGATCGCCCCCACGAGAACGCCGTAGTTGACGAACACCGAGGGGATCGTCCGGCCGAGCAGTTCCGCGGTCTGGGTCCCGGCCTCAACACCGTGACCGCCCTCGCCCAGCACTGTCCGGACCTCCTGGAAGCCGTGCTTGGCCGACTCCCACCCGGCGATCCCGAACAACAACACCGACACCAGAAACGAGTAGAAAAACTGCGCTTTCCCGTAGCCGAAGGGGTGGCGTTGGTCGGCTGTGCGCGAACTGTACCGGAGGCCGATCAGCAGGAACACCTGGTTGCCCGTATCGGAGACGGAGTGGTACGTCTCCGAGAGCATCGACGGGCTTCCGGTCAGCAGGAAGCCGACGAACTTCAGAATCGCGATGGCCCCGTTGGCGATCAGCGCGGCGACGACGACCGACTTGCTGCTTGCCATCGGCGGGGGTTCGCCGACCGGATTCAAGTAGCCACTGGATTTTTCCTCCGTGCCCGCCCAGGAGCAACGTGCTCGTCGCGCTCGCTGACACCCACGGCGACACCGGACCCCGACTCACAGACCACCTCCAGAGGACCGTCGCGGCGGCCGACTGCGTGCTCCACGCCGGCGATTTTGTCACGGCCGCGGTCCTCGAGGCGTTCGAAGACCTGTCGGACCGACTGGTGGCCGTACACGGGAACAGCGACACCGCGACACTCCGTGGACGGTTGCCCGCGACCGCGACGGTTGAGGCACTCGCTTGCCGGTTGCTCGTCGTCCACGGGCACGACCACGACCGGACGTCGCTGTCCCTGCTGGCACGCCAGGAGGGTGCTGACGTGGTCGTGGTCGGTCACACGCACACGCCAGGCACGGAGCAACTGGGCGATGTCATCCTCGTGAATCCTGGCAGTCACGCCGACCCGCGCGGATCCCGTCCGGCATACGCGACGTTCGAACGGGACGCCGGTGGACCGCGCGTGCTGCTGTGGACACCCGACGGCGATTCGTTCGCGACTGTTCGGGTGTGAGACGGGTCGGGCGTGCGAGCGTTTTAATCGGAGGGGGACCAACCCAGGCGCGTGAGCGATCCGATCCGGACTGGCTGTGACCCCATCGACGAACTCCTGGGCGGAGGATTCGAGCGCGGTGCCGTCACACAGGTGTACGGACCGCCCGCGGCCGGCAAGACGAACGTCGTCCTCTCGGCCGCAATCGGGGTGGCGGCCGCCGGCGGATCGGTGCTCTACGTCGACACCGAGGGGGTGTCGGTCGACCGGATGGAACAGATTGCGACGGGCCAGAGCGGCGGCCAGTCCGTCGAAGACCTCGCCTCGCGGATCGTCATCTCGGAGGCCCTCACCTTCGAGGAACAACAGGAGGCCGTCCGGGACGCCACGGAGTTCGCAGCCGAAGTCGAGTTCGTCGTCCTCGACAGCGCCACGGGCTTTTACCGGCTGGAACGCACGGAACGAGACGAGGGCGAGGCCTTGCGCGCTGTCGCCCGGCAGCTCACACACCTGCTGTCGCTCGCGCGCAAGCACGACCTCGCCGTCGCCTTCACCAACCAGGTGTTCACCGACCCGGAGTCCGACCAGGCGCGCGCGCTCGGCGGGCACACGCTCGACCACTGGTCGGCCGTCATCCTCCGGCTGGACCGCTTCCGGGGCGGGAATCGCCGGGCGACACTCGAGAAACATCACTCCCGCGAGGCTGGCCGGACTGCACAGTTTCGCATCACGGGCTCTGGACTCGCCGGGAGCGAACGGTAGGGAATCATAGTGATTGCTGTAACGAATTATCGTTTCGACCGCGTCACGTCCTGCGGTCGATCCGGTAACGGCTTACAGCAATCACTATCACGCCGGGTCGTACGCGACGAGGTCGTCGGCGTTCGCTGCCAGACGGACCGCGTCCTCGTCGAACGAATCCGCGTACCGGACGAGCAAGACCAGCACCGTCTCCGGAGTCTCGACGGTGTAGCCGTCGGTCCGGGACAACAGCCCGGCCTCCTCCAGGTCACTCGCGGCGGTGCTGACCGTCGGCCGGGAGACGTCCAGGCGGGCTGCGATGTCGCCTGCTGACAGCGTGGGGTCCTCCAGGAGGGCGACGATCATCCCGCGAGGGGTCTCCCGGCGGAGATAGCCCAGCGCGACCTGTTCGAACTCGGAAAAGCGGTCGGCGGGGAAGTACCGCCGGTAGTCGCCGTCCTTCCTGCTCTCGACGGCGCCGTCCCCCTCCAGCCGGCGGAGGTGGTGTTGGGTCTCGCCGGTGCCCAGGTGCAGGTCGTCGCGGATCTTCGAGAAGTGCGCGCCCGGCGTGGCGGCCAGGTAGCCGGTCACTGCGTCGGGAACCTCGCTGTCGCTGTCGGCGCGACCCGCGCTCGCGAGACCAGCCAGCGGGGCCGCCGCCCCCAGCGCAGCGAACCGGCGCAACGTCGCGCGCTTCGACTCGTCGACACCGTCGTCTCGGCCCATTGAAATGTGGTACGCGAGAGACGCTCAAAAATGTTGGTGTGGTATCCGTCAGCGATTTCGTCGCCACCCGCCGGACGGTGGGCGGCCAGACGAACCCACGCTCGGGACGGGGAGTCGGGTCAGACCCCGGGGGCAGTTCACGTGCTTCCGTCGCTTTTCGGTTCCTCGTTGGGGTTGAAGTCGCTCCCGCCGCTCCCGGTGATCTCCTCGTCCATCTCGTCGATGACCTCGTCGGGATCCTTGATGTCTGCGCCGGAGTCGCCAGTCTTGACCGCCTGGGCCTCCTGTTCCATCTGGTCGACGTCGACGACGGCGTCCTCGCTGTCGAGTTGCCCGAGGATCTCCTCGATGTCGTCGAGGCCGAGCATCTCGCGGGTCTCGTCGTCGAAGTCCAGTCCCTCGAGGACGTGGCCGTTCTCCTTGACGTCACTGCCCTGGAGGTGCTGGCCGTACCGACCAACGAGCGAGGTCAGCTCCTGGGGGAGGACGAACTTCGTCGACTCGCCCTCGCCGATCGTCTCCAGGGTCTCCATCCCCCTCTCGATTATGGCGCGCTCGCCCATCGACTCGGCGGATTTCGCCCGCAACACCGTCGAGATGGAGTCACCCTGTGCCTCGAGGATCTGGCTCTGCTTCTCGCCCTGGGCCCGGATGATGTTGGACTGTTTCTCGCCCTGCGCTTCCTCGATTGCGGAGCGGCGTTCGCCCTGTGCCTCGAGAATCATCGCACGCCGCCGGCGCTCGGCCGAGGTCTGTTGCTCCATGGCCTGCTGGACGTCCTTGGAGGGGTTGACCTCCCGGACCTCGACCGATTCGACGCGGATGCCCCACTCGTCGGTCGGTTCGTCCAGTTCCGTCCGGATCTTCGAGTTGATCTGCTGGCGCTTGTTGAGCGTGTCGTCCAGTTCCATGTCGCCCAGCACCGCACGCAGGGTGGTCTGTGCGAGGTTCGAGACGGCACGCTTGTAGTCGTCGACCTGGAGGAAGGCCTTCTGGGCGTCCATTACCTTGATGTAGACCACCGCGTCGGCCGTCACGGGGGAGTTGTCACGCGTGATTGCCTCCTGGCGGGGTACGTCCAGCGTCTGCGTCCGCATGTCGAACCGGTAGGTCTTGGTCACGAACGGCAAAACGATGTTGGGACCGGGCTCGAGCAGTCCCTGGTACTTGCCGAAACGAGTGTACGCCTCCTTGTCGTAGGCCTCGACGATGACCACGCTCTTGTAGGCGGTGACAATCGCGATGAGCAGGAGAATCCCCGCGACCAGCGGGAACGTTCCTGGTAGTGCCTGTAGCACAACTGCGGAAACCATTACGAACACACTTGGTGTCGGATACTCAAAAGCGTTTGTACAGTCCCGCCGGTGGTGTGGAGTTGTACGGGCGGCTACAGGCGCGCGAACAGTATCTACCCCGGAGTGGCGAACACCTTCACGGCGGTATCGCCGGCAGTATCACACTGATTGCTGTAAGTCAGTGCCGGATCGACCGCACGAGGGCGTGCAGTCGTGACGGTACACAGTTACGGGAATCACTATCAGTCGCTCGATTCCGGTTCTGCCTCGCGGTTCGACTCCGACTCGACCGCGACGTCCTCGCCTCGGCTCTGGCTCGTGTCGGTCCCGGTCCCGGCCGGGGGTTCACGCTCGCGTTCCCGTGCCAGTTCGCGGTCGATGTCGTCCTCGGCGCCGCTGAACGAGTCGACCGTGAGGACGTTGCCGCCGCCGGGATCGAGGACGATGACCTCCTCGCCTTCCGGGATTTCGCCGTCGACGCTCCGGGCCTGGTAGTAGGGGTTGAAGCCGCCGTCTTCGAGCTTGACCTCGCCCTCGCGGGGCGTCACCCGTTCGGTGACGTGGCCGAGCTGGCTGCGAAGCGACTCGGAGTCGCTGGTTCTGTCTTTCCCGCTCCCGGTGGCGATGTCGAACTCCTGGTAGACGTACAGCGTCGCCCCCGCCGAGAGGACCACCACGCCGGCCATGATGAGCAGACTGAGAGACCCGAGCGCGGCGGGCAGAGCCAGGCCGACGAGTCCTGCGGCGAAGAGGGCGACGCCCACCACGAAGAAGTGAGCACCGGGCGCGAACGCCTCCGCTATGATGAGCCCAGCCCCCAGCAGCGTGAGCACCAGCGGAAGGTTCGACAGCACGAAATCGACCGTTGCCATGCGAAACTGTTGGGTTGCCACCGGGATAACACTTCGGGCGCAGCCGACCGCCAGGGCCTATGTCTGTCGTTCGATGACGAACGTCGCGAACTCCCGGAGGTGACTCTCGGGTTCCGGCGCGAGGTCGAGGTCGTCGAGGTGACTCCGGGCCCTGGCGGACAGGTCGCGGGCCCGCTCGCGGGCGTACTCGAGGCTGCCCGCCGACTGCATGATGTCGATCGCCGCCAGGATGTCGTCCTCGTCGTTGTCGTTCGCCCAGAGGATCTCCTCCAGGCGGGCGACGTCTTCGGGCGGGGCCGTCTCGGCGGTGTGGATGACCATCAGCGTCTTCTTGCCCTCGCGGATGTCGTTGCCGAAC
>CAYYHG010000152.1:143-2241 GCA_964471665.1 uncultured Halobacteriales archaeon
TCACCCTCGGCGGTTCTGTCCGAGCGACAGCGAGGACTGTTCAACGCGAGAGATTTGAATAAGAGGAGTCGGGCGCAACGAAGTGAGCACGTCTCCGCGTAGTTCAAATCTCACCCTCGGCGGTTCTGTCCGAGCGACAGCGAGGACTGTTCAACGCGAGAGATTCACAGAATCGTCCCCGACGCGATCAGGAAGATCAGCAGCGACACGGAGAAGACGCCGAAGACGAAGGCACCGGCAAGCGCCGTCGCCATGGGGACCATCGCGTTGGCGTGGCTGGCGAGGGTTTCGGTGCGGTCGTTGCCGAAGATGGTGACCTCCGCGCGCTCGCTGGCCACGCCGGCCTCGACACGCTCGAGATCGTGGGTAGCGTCGTCGATCAGCGAGCACACGAGCGTCACGAAGCTATCCTCGGGGATGTCCGCACCCACCTGGTTCTCAGCCTCGACGGTGTTGACGACGTGCGTGTCGCTGGTCATCACCTCCACGAGGTCGACGTTGTCGACGGTCTCGACGAGACGTTCGCGCAGTCCCGGCTCCATGTTGTTGCCGTCGACGAGCACGTAGGCCGTCTTCTGTCCGCCCGCCTCCACGACGGCGACGCGGACGCCGAGCGGGCCGATACCGTCCACGGGGTCCCACGGCGTCTCGTCCCAGGCCGTCCCGAGCCTGATGGGATGCTGGTCGAGGGTCCCGAGGCGCTCGCCGAGGCGGCCGGCTCCCTCGATCAGGTCGAAGGAGCGTTCGCTCCCGGGGACAACGTGACCCAGGTCCTTGCCCCGGAGGCCGTCGTTGCAGTTGTGGGCGTCGACCAGCAGAACGTCGCCGAGCCCGGTGGAGCTGGCCTCCGACATCGCCGAGAGGCCCACGGCGTACTCGACGTCGTCGGCGGGGGTCGGCGAGAAGGTGCTGACGACGAAGGCGTCGCCGCCGATGGCCTGCCCGGTCAGCGTCGCCGCCCCCTCGGTCAGGCGAACGCTGGGAGTCGCAGTGTCGGTGTACTCGATGCGCTGGTAGGCACGCTCGGCCGTCTCGCAGATCGTCTCGACCTCGCGTTCGGTGACGAGGTTGAAATCGTGTCCGGCGGTGGCGTGGGGGGCGAATCCCAGGCCCTCGGTCGTGTCTGCGATGCGGTCGGGAAGGTTTCCACCGCCGATGTCGCCCATCGGCCCCGGATGGATCATCGGGAGGACGAACCGGGCTTTCTCTCCGCCGTCGGGACGACGGAAAGACAGGACTGTCACCGGCACGAGGGCGTCCTCGCCAACCTCCTCGAAGAACTCCTCGAGTTCTCTGGTTCCGTCGGTGATGTAACCGATAAAGCCCTGGACGAAATCGAGGATCGACACGCCGAGACTGGACCGCCAGGGCCGGTCGATGACGGCGACGAAGACCAGGACCGCTGCTGCGTGGACCAGACAGATGACGGTGAGCAGAACGAAATCGAACGGGTAGACACTGTACTGCAACTGGAGGGGAGCTTCCTGGGGCCGGGCGAGAAACGTCTCCAGCAACGGGCCGCCGACCTGGAGATAGTACAGCGTCCCGCTGTAGACAAAGAGCATGACCGCGGCCACGACGGTCTGGATGCCCGCCGGCACTGCTGCACGGAGCACCGACCCACGGGAGATGGCCATCAGGACGAACAGCCGCAGGGCGAACACGGCCGCGAGGGCCACCAGCAACGCCTCGAGGACGAACTGCTGGGTCAGTCCCAGCAACACCGAGAGGAGAGCCGCGACCGTCAACACGACGATGACCAGCAGTTCACAGACGAGTGCGAGCAGCGACGAGCGGTCGGGCGTCATCTGGCCGCCGAGGCGCCGGTCGACGGGTGCGGTGAGAAAGCTCGCGGCGACGGTCGGCAACCCCACGAAGAACACGCCCCGCCAGGCGTCGTCGAGCGGGTACGCGGAGTCGAACGCGGCGACACCGGTGACCGCCGCCAGCGCCAGGGCGACCGCCACGCTGGCGTACCACCGGGGTGCCCCGACGATGTACCGCGACATCGCAGCGAGGTTCCCCTGTGTCGTAGTCATATCGTTACTCAGGTTCGTCCCGGGGATTAAAATTACCTGTCGGTCGACTCCCGGGCTCG
>CAYYHG010000152.1:2341-6962 GCA_964471665.1 uncultured Halobacteriales archaeon
CCCGGGCTCGTCCGTCTGGTGCGGACTGGTGTGGCTGGATCACGGATCGATCCCCCGACGGCAGTCCGTCTCACTTGTATTCGTTGACCAGTTCCTGCATCGACTGCTTTGCGTCGCCAAAGAGCATGCTCGCGTTGTCCCTGGCGAACAGCGGGTTGGGAATGCCCGAGAACCCGGGACTGAGACTGCGCTTGTTGACGATGACCGACTGGGCCTCCGCGACGTTTAGCACGGGCATGCCGGCGATGGGGCTGTCAGAGTCCTCGTTTGCGCTGGGGTTGACGACGTCGTTGGCGCCCGTGACGATCACGACGTCGGTCTGTGAGAAGGTGGGATTGACCTCCTCGAGTTCGCGCATCTTGTCGTAGGGGACGTCGGCTTCGGCCAGCAGGGCGTTCATGTGGCCCGGCATCCGGCCGGCGACGGGGTGGATGCCGAACTCGACGTCGACGCCGTTCTCCTCGAGCAACTCGACCAGTTCGGCGACAGCGTGCTGGGCCTGTGCGACAGCCATCCCGTATCCGGGGACGACGACGACCCGGTCTGCCGTCTCGAGCAACATGACGACTTCCTCGGGCGAGGTCTCGGTGATGTTGCCCGCGTAGATGTCCTCCATGTCCTCGACGTCGCCGCTCTCGCCGCCGAGTCCGCCAAAGAGGACGTTGGTGAGCGAGCGGTTCATCGACTCGCACATGATGACCGTCAGGATCAGGCCGGAGGCCCCGACGAGGGTGCCGGCGATGATCAGGACCGTGTTGTCCAGCACGAAACCGGTCGTCGCCGCGGCCAGCCCGGAGTAGGAGTTCAGCAGCGCGATGACCACCGGCATGTCCGCGCCGCCGATGGGGACCACGAGAAAGACCCCCAGGATCGACGCCGCGACGACGAGCACCCAGTAGGAGGGCACCCACGGTGCCAGCGGCACCTGGCCGACGACACCCGGCTTCACGACGAGGTGGAGGCCGGCCAGGACTGCGGCCCCGAGGAACACTGCCTTGAGCGCGTGGCCGACGTTGGGGCTGACCGGCGAGTCACCGACCAGGCCGTGGAGTTTCCCGGCGGCGACGAGGCTCCCCCAGAAGGTCACGGCCCCGATGATGCCCGCGATCGAGGCGGTGGTGGCCAGTCCGACCGAGATGGCGCCGCCCGACGCCAGCACGTCGATCACTTCCGCGCCCGCGACGACCGCGGAGGCGCCGCCGCCGAACCCGTTGAACAGGCCCACGAGCTGTGGCATCTCCGTCGTCTCCACCGTGACCGCCAGCCAGGCGCCGATCACGCCCCCGATCAGCAGGCCGGCACCGAGGATCACGGGCGAGAGGATCTCGAACCAGAGCACAGTCACCAGCACCGCGAGGAACATCCCGCCCGAGGAGATCATGTTCCCGCGCGTGGCCGTCCGGGGGTGTGTCATGTCCCGGAGCCCCTGGATGAACAGGACGCCGGCGACGAGGTAGGTCAGCTGTAAGGCCTGCTGTGGCAACTGGTCGGCGAGTATCCCCGCCATCGGTCAGCCACCCCCCCGTCTGAACTGGTCGAGCATGAAGTGGCTCACGAGGTAGCCCCCGACGACGTTGATCGTCGCCATGACGACCGCGAGAAACCCGAGTGCCGTCGCCAGCCTCGTCGACCCCGACCCGGCGACCACGACCGATCCCAGGAGCGTGATCCCCGAGATGGCGTTGGCTCCCGACATCAGCGGCGTGTGCAGGTTGGTCGGGATCTTCGTGATGATCTCGTAGCCGACGAACGCCGCCAGCACGAACAGCGTCAGGTTCTGGACGAACGTCACGTCTCTCCCTCCACGTGCCTGTGCGGTCTCTGTTCACTCCGCATCCGTTTCCTCCGCCGTGTCGTCCGCGCTCCTGTGTGGTGCACGGACTGTCCCGTCGTGTGTGAGTAACGTTTCATCGATGATTTCGTCCCCGAAGTCGAACTGCAACGCGCCGTCCTCGAGGAGGTTCTCGAGGAAGTTCGTCACGTTGTTCGCGAACTGCTGGCTCGCGGTGTGGCTGACCCGCGAGGGAAGGTTCGTGGGGCCGTGGATCGTGACTCCGTCGTGGCGGATCGTCTCCCCGGCCTCGGTGGGTTCGCAGTTGCCGCCGGTCGGTGCCGAGAGGTCGACGACCACCGATCCCTCGTTCATGTCCTCGATCATCTCGGTCGACACGAGTTCCGGCGCGGGTGCGCCCGGGATCGCGGCGGTGGTGATGACGACGTCCGACTCGGGAACGACCCGCTGCATCTGTTTGCGTTGCGCGGCGTAGAACTCCTCGTCCATCTCCTGGGCGTAGCCCTCCTCGTCGCCCGACCCCTCGGTTTCGAGGTCGAGTTCGACGAAGTCGGCACCGAGACTCTCGACCTCGCGTTTGACCTCCAGGCGGATGTCGTACGCCCGCACGGAGGCGCCGAGGCGCTCGGCCGTCGCGATGGCCTTGAGGCCGGCGACCCCGGCACCGATCACGAACACCTCGGCCGGCCGGATGGTGCCGGCGGCGGTCATCTCCATCGGGAACATCTTGGGCAACTCCTCGGCTGCGATCAGGCTGGCCTGGTAGCCGCCGAGGCTGGCCTGCGAGGAGAGTGCGTCCATGCTCTGTGCGCGGCTGATCCGGGGCATCAACTCCAGCGCGAACGCGCTGACGTCCCGCGCTGCGATCTCGGCTAAGGTTGCGTCGGTGACCTCGTATGGACCCATGAGGCCAACGACGGCCTGCCCCTCGCTGTAGGGGTCGATTCCGGTGTCGGTCGCACCGAGTCCGCGGACCTGGAAGATCACGTCGGCCCGGTCGAACACAGCCGTCCGCTCTCCGATGATCTCACAGCCGACGGCCTCGTACTCCTCGTCGCCCATGGTCGCGTCCGCTCCGGCGCCGGACGCGACGGCAACCTCGTGGCCGTCGTCGATCAGGTCCTCGGCCACGGACGGGGAGAGCGCGACCCGCCGCTCGTCGTCGTCTCCCTCCGTCGGAACTCCGACGATCACGGACGTAGCCTCCTCGCACCACGTCTCGACACGATCGACTCGGTCGGTGTCCTCGCGTCTCTCCGAGAGAACTGTCCTTGCATTGTGGTTTGGCCTCGTGTTCTACCGTTGTGTATGGCCTCTCTCATATAAAGACTGGCAGTTGCGTCCGTCAAATTGCCGCCTCTCCGGAGCGTCATATACCGACTCAGTGACAGAACGACCGACGACGGTCATCGTTTCCCGGGCTGGCGTTTCGTCGGGCCAAAGGACGGTCCGAGTTGGCCTTCGGGGAGCCTGTCATAGAATGCTTCTCTCGGATTGGCCAGGTGGTCAGTACAGGGCACACACATACCGTGACGAGTGACAATCTATCTGGAATCCATCAGAAAGTCGGTGAAGCATGCAGAGGTTGAAGTCAGCAACACGGCTCTTGGCGTTTGACCGCTATCACACCGAACAAACCGACTCTGCACGCTCCATGTGTTGAACTCGTTGTGGAAACCGTTACGAGCTGAGTAGAAAGCACAGAAGCGGGGTTGGAGGGATGTATTGTATGAATCCCTCTCGGGAGGGGTCACCAGTACGCGAGAATCCGTAATTATACCGGTCGACGTAACTTTTGATACTTCTCAGTCGGACGTTCCCGGCTGAAAGTATCAGGGCTTACGTCGACCGGTATAGTTGCACACGCAATTGACGTGAGAGAAGGTCGTGCTGTGAGTCGGAGGGTCGTGCTGTCAGTCTCCTCGGTCAGTATTCCTCGACGTCGACGACTTTCTTCGTCTCCTCGTGGGTGAGGTCCCTGTCGGCAGAAACAACCGGCGCGTCCAGTTCACGCCCGACCGCTGCGATCAGTGCGTCGAGGCCGTCCAGATACGGCCCGCCCGGGCCGACCTCGTCTGCAATCTCCCCCGCCGTCACCGCTGTCCTCTCGTCAACCTCGTACTTCTCTCCCCACGAGAGGGCACCACGAGCGCCGGCGACATCGCCATTCGGAAGATTCCCCTCACCGACGAGTGCCTCGGCGTAGGCCGGGACGGGTATCACCCACCGTTCGTTCTCGGCTCCACTCGCCTCGTAGAACTCCTTCGTCGCTTCGACGCCGTCCAGGTAGTCGATGAGAAACGTCGCGTCGAGGACCTTCATGCAGCGTCCTCAGCCCGCTCTCGCATCCGCTGCTTCCGCTTCTCCTTCGACTTCCGACGCTCTTCACGGACGCGCTCGGCCTCCTCGTCGGACCAGCGGCCGAATCCGTCGTAGAAGTCGCCGACGCGCTCCTCGTCGAGGACCCGCTCCAGGACGTCGTTGTAGCTCTCACCCTCACGCCGGAGACGGTCGAGTTCCCGCTTCACCCGGTCGCTCACCCGAATCTGCTCATCAGCGGTCGCCATCGTTACGTCAACGTTGACGTTGACACGGCTTAGTCGTTGGGTCTAGGCAGTGAACCACTCGGGAGCGCCCCGTATACGCCGTCCAGCACCGCCTGTGGCACGGCTCTCCCCGCGCGTTCGGGATGGCTCGCTCCAGATCGACCTGTTCGCCGCAACGGTCGCATTCGGCGCTGTGGCTGTGCGTCCGGTCGTCATTCGAGAGGTCCTTCACCTCGATGGACAGTTCGTGCAGCGACCGCGGCGTGAGCCGGACCAACACCTT
>CAYYHG010000153.1:0-6887 GCA_964471665.1 uncultured Halobacteriales archaeon
AGTTCGAGGTGCTGTTCAACCTCATGGCGGCAGCGAGCATCGTCGCGGTGTTGCCAGTCGCGATACTGGTCATCGTCGCACAGGAAAAGATTGTCAGCGGACTGACCGCGGGAGCGGTCAAGGAGTAACACAATGGCATCAGTCACACTCGAGAGCGTCACGAAACGGTACGGAAAAGAGGTCGCGGTCGACAACATGAACCTCGAGATCGAGGACGGCGAGTTCGTCACCTTCGTCGGCCCCTCGGGGTGTGGGAAGTCGACCTCGATGGAGACCATCGCGGGACTGACAATCCCCACCGAGGGGTCGGTCTTCATCGGTGGCGAGGAGGTCACCAACCTCCCGCCGAAAGACCGGGGCATCTCGATGGTCTTCCAGAACATCGCGCTGTTCCCGCACATGGACGTCTACGACAACATCTCCTTCGGGCTCCGGTTGCGCAAGTACGACCAGGAGGAGATCGACGAGCGCGTCGAGAAGGCCGCGGACGTCGTCCAGCTCGGTGGGATGATGGACCGGATGCCCGAGGAGATGTCCGGCGGCCAGCGCCAGCGCGTCGCCATCGCGCGGGCCATCGTCCGCGAACCCGAGGTGTTCCTGATGGACGAGCCGCTGGCGAACCTGGACGCCGAACTGCGAGTCCACATGCGGACCCAGTTGCAGCGCCTGCACCGGGAACTGGACACGACTATCGTCTACGTCACCCACGACCAGGCCCAGGCGATGACGATGTCCGACCGCATCGCGGTCGTCAACGACGGGCAACTCATGCAGGTCGACCCGCCGCTGAAGTGTTACAACAAGCCCGACAACCTCTTTGTCGCCGGCTTCATCGGCTCGCCGGCGATGAACTTCGTCGAGGGCCAGGCCACCGAGGACGGGTTCACCTCCACGTACATGGACACACCCTTCACTCCGGCCGACTACGGTATCGAGCCCGGACAGAGCCTGACGATGGGTATCCGACCGGAGGACGTCTACCTCGAACGGGACACGAACCTGGCCGAGGAGCCCAGCCGGACCTACGGGGCCACGGTCGACGTCCTCGAGCCGATGGGCGACGAAATCTTCGCCTACCTGCTGCTGGGCGAGGACGTCGAGGCCAGCGCCGAGGGTCGTGGCGAGGGGCAACTCCTCACCAGCCTGGACCCCGACACCGTCATCGCCCCCGGCGACGACATCGAAATCGTGATCGACCGGAGCGACGTCCACCTCTTCGACCCCGACACCGGAGAGGCGATCACACACCACTTGCAGTAACTCGTCGCTTCGCTCGTTCGGGATTGTTCGACAGAGAACGTACCGCAAGACCACGTTCTACGGCGAGGGACTCCGCCGTATCCGCGAACACTACGAGCGGTTGCGAAAATCCATCCGAAAAACCAGCCCCCGACAGGGACAGCAGGTGGTCGAGCCCATCGGTGACGCGGAAGCACAGAAAGTGGACGACCGCCTCCACAAGACGCCGTTCGCCCGCCTGCTCGATGGTTCCTCTATGACCGGCAGTATCAACCGTGAGATTGTACGTTCAGATTCGCTCTCTCACCTATCGAATATAGGGATGTTCGAAAGCGTTTACCAGGTCGACCGCACGCCTTCTTGCGGTCGATCCTGTAATGACTTTCGAACATCCCTATATCAGCCATACTTTCGAGGCGTGCAGGGCGCATATCTCTCACTGATCAAGATCGACATCAGTGAACTCAAACCGTGCTCCGCCGTCAGTCCCATCGACGACCGCAACTTGCCAGCCGTGGGCCTCAGCGATCCGTTTGACTATTGTTAACCCAAACCCGGTCCCGTCACTTACCGAGGTATGCCCGGGGTCAAACACTGTCTCGCGTTCGTCTTCAGGAATCCCTGGACCAGTATCTTCCACGTAAATCCCATGGGCATCGATTTG
The DNA here is from genome assembly GCA_964471665.1 of uncultured Halobacteriales archaeon. Classification (GTDB taxonomy): domain Archaea; phylum Halobacteriota; class Halobacteria; order Halobacteriales; family Haloarculaceae; genus SW-9-67-25. The sequence continues at coordinate 1,904 of CAYYHG010000153.1, forward strand.
GCCGACCCGGACGGTCACGTCTGCCCCACCGTGTTCGAGTGCGTTCCGGAAGAGATTCTCGAAGACGTGCTGGAGTCGGCTCCGGTCACCAGTGATCGTGACTTCGTCCTCAATCTCGATGGTTGTCTCCTCCGTTCGTACGTTTTTCCAGCATGCCCCGAGTATGTTGACTAATTCTATCGGTTCCGGGTCCGAGACTACCTGACCCTGTCTGGCGAGTGTGAGCGTATCAGAGATGATTTCCTCCATCCGATCAAGTGACTTGGCGATGGGAGCAAGATGCTCGCTGTCGCAGTCGGTGGCGAGCAGTTCTGCCCGGCCCTGTGCGACGTTGAGTGGATTCCGCAGATCGTGGGACACCACGCTTGCGAACTCGTCGAGTTGTTCCTTCTGGCTCCGGAGCTGTCGTTCCTGTTTGACCCGCTCTGTGATGTTCCGCGTGATACCGATAATCTGGGTCACCTCGCCGTCGATAAAAACTGGTGTCAGAACCGTTTGCCAAAACCGTGCGCCCGTCTCGACGGGAACTTCCTCCTCATACGAAATCGATTCCCGAGCGTTGACACACTGGCGGTAGTTTGCGCGGAGTTGCGTCCCGAGGTCCTCGCCGAACACCCCGGTCGGGGTCTTACCTCGGACTTCATCGGTTGTAATCCCGGTCTGCTCCTCGTAGGCCCGGTTCAGGCGTTCGAACCGAAACAAGTACTCCCCATCCGCTGGCTCGACGGCAAGGAAGAAAATATTATCCTCGGCAGTCTCGAGGAGCGTTTTGTACTCTTCGGCAAGTTCCCGAAACTGTTGTTCCCGTCGTTTTCGCTGGGAGATGTCACGGCTATTCACGAGGATTCCGCTGATGTCCGGATCGTCGAACCGATTTTGTAGTGTTGCCTCAATCCAACACCACGAGCCATCGGCGTGACGAAACCGTGTCTCGATTGTCTGGGTGTCAGCAGGGTTCGTCTGGATGGTCTCGATCGCGTCGGCGACGGCGTCACGGTCGTCCGGATGCTGATACTCGTAGCCGACTTCTCCGACCAACTCCTCGGGCTCGTATCCGAGCGTCCGAGTGACCGAAGTGCTCACAAACGTAATCGTCCCGTCTGCACCGATGATCGTCGTAATATCCGAGGATTCTTCGACAAGCTTCCGATGCAACTGTCCGTCCATGTAGGTGCTATGACCGGTCGGTACATAACTAATACTGCCGGCCATAACGACGTGGAGATATTCGACCCTACGGGGGGGTCGAAATTACTCACGGGCTTATGGCCGGCAGTATAACGTCCCCGAACCCAGGAAACCGGCTCCGAGAAATACAGCTCTGCGCTCTCTCTTGCACGCTATTATCATCAACACACTCATATTTTCGGAGCTGTACGAATTGAATCCCCAGTGGGGAAACTCCACTAGCCGTAGGAGGATGTCAGACTCGGTAGACGACGGCCTCGTAGGGTCGTAACTCGACTGGGGCGGGGTCCGGCCCGGGATCGGACCGGTTCGCGAGCGCGATTTCGGCGTCCCCGACGTCCAGTTCGGGCGGCGGCTCGAAGGTCGGGGTCGACCCCGAGAAGTTACACACCACGAGCAGGTCGTGGTCGGCGCCGGCGAGCGACCGGCGGAACGCGTAGATCTGTTCGTGGTCGGGAACGAGCATCTCGAAGTCCCCGTAGACGAGCACGTCGTCGGTCTTGCGGAGCGCGATCAGGGTCTGGTAGTACTCGAAGACCGACCGGTCGCGCGCGCGGTCGGCGGCCACGTTGACAGTCCCGTAGTCGTCGGCGACGGGCATCCAGGGTTCGGACTCGGAGAAGCCGGCGTACTCGTCGTCGGTCCACTGCATCGGCGTCCGTGCGTTGTCCCGCGAGAGTCGCTCGAAGTCCTCCCTGACCTCGTCGAAGTCCCCGCCGGCGTCGCGGACGTTCTCCCAGTGATTCTGTGCCCACGGGTCCACGAGGTCGTCGGGCGACTCGAACGTGACGTTGGTCATGCCGATCTCCTCGCCCTGATAGACGAAGGGGGTGCCGCGGTGGCCGTGCAGCCACGTCGCGAGCATCGTCGCCGACTCGTACCTGTAGGCAGTGTCGCCGAACCGGGAGACGGCACGGGGCTGGTCGTGGTTGCTGTGGTAGAGTGCGACCCAGGTTCCCTCCGCGACGGCGTCCTGCCACTCCGCCATGGCCGCCTTGAGTTCGGTCAGGTCCCACTCGCGGTGCTCGAACTCGTCGCGGCCGTCCAGTTGCACGTGATCGAAGTAGATGACCATGTCCAGCAGGTCCGACTCCCGGCCAGTCACGTCCAGTGCGGTCCCGGGGTCGATCATCGCACACTCCCCGACGGTCGTGACCCGGTCTCGGTGCTCGCCAAAACCCTGCTCGGAGAGTTTCTCGAAGTACTCGTGCATCCGCGGGCCGTTGACGTGGTGTTCCCCGCCGACGAACTCGCCGTCGGGATCGCCGTCGGGCAGCCCCGGTGCCTTCGAAATCTCGTTTATGACGTCCAGCCGGAAGCCGTCGATGCCCCGCTCGAGCCACCACCTGACGACGTCGTAGATCTCTTCCCGGACCGCCGGGTTCTCCCAGTCGAGGTCGGGCTGGTCGCGCGTGAACAGGTGGAGGTAGTACTCGCCGCGCTCCTCGTCGTATGTCCAGGCCGGAATGTCGAAGTGTGACTCCCAGTTGTTGGGGTAGCCGTCGTCGCCGGCCCGCCAGAAGTAGTAGTCCTCGTACTCCTCGTCGCGCTGTCGTGACCGCCGGAACCACGCGTGTTCCTTCGAGGTGTGGTTGACGACCAGGTCCATGATCAGGCGTATATCCCGGTCGTGGAGTTCTTCGAGCAACCGGTCCCAGTCGTCCATCGACCCGTACTCGGGATTGATCGCCCGGTAGTCGGCGATGTCGTAGCCGAAATCGGCCTGTGGCGACTCGTAGACCGGGTTGAGCCAGACGCAGTCGACCCCGAGGTCGTCCAGGTACTCGACCTTCTCGACTATCCCGGGGATGTCGCCGATTCCGTCGCCGTCGCTGTCGTTGAAACTCCGGGGATAGACCTGGTAGACCACCGCCTCCTTCCACCACTCGCGGCGGTCAGGAACAACGGCTGTTGTTTCCGCGTTGTCCATAACACCCGGTCGGTCCCCTGGCACATAACTGGGCTGGTTACTCGACGCGCTCTACCTCGACTGGTCCCGGGTTCTCGACCAGTTGGCCGACCCGCTCGCGCGCCTCCCGGGCGGACGTGGCGACGACCACCAGTCCGTCGACGCTCCCGGTGCCGCGTGCCCGGTAGGCGGCGGCCTCCTCCTCGAAACTGGTCGCGTACGTTCTGAGGACGCCCCTGACCTCCCGCTCCAGCTCCGGCAGTGCCACCTCGCCTTCCTCGTAGTCGGTCAGGTTCTCTTCGATCCTGCGAAGCGCGGAGATGCGGTCCATTATGTCGTTCGCAGGTGGTCGGTACGTGGCTCGTAGACTTCGCCTTTCTGTTTGAGTTGCTCGATCTCGTGTTCGGCCGTCGACGGCTCCATGCCGCCCTCCTCGGCGCGCTCGATCACGACGTCGACCGGGGCGCCCTCGTCGTACTCGTCCTCGATGGACTCGATCAGCGAGAGCAGGTCCTTGATGCGGTCTCGCTGGCTCTTCGACGTCCCCGTCTCGATCATGTCGGCGTCGTACTCGCCGGTCTCGGGGTCCATACCGATGTCTTCCAGGCAGTGGCGGGCGATCCGTACCGCACGCTCGGCGTCCCCGACCTCGACCTCGTCGGAGAGTCGAACGCGGGCGCTGGCCTCCGCCAGGCGCACGAGCGCCTCCAGTTTCCGTGCCGTCACCGGAACCGGCGCGTCCTCGTCGGCCCCCCGCGAGCGCAGGTCGACGTAGAAGTCCCGGATCTCCGCCTTGGCCTCCTCTGTCATCGTCGGGAAACAGTTGCGCTTCGCGTAGGCGACGTACTTCCGGAGGAGTTCGGGTTCGATGGTCGGGGCCACCTCGTCGGTGATTGTCTCGACCTCCTCCGCGCTGTAGTTCGACGTGCTCGTCTCCGTCCGGTGGGTGTGCAACTCGCCAGCGTAGTTCGTCGTCAGGATGTGCTCGGCGAGGTTCGCGTCTTCCTCCGGGTCGGGTTCGTCGGTGACCGTGAAGATGAGGTCGAACCGCGAGACGAGCGCGGGTTCGAGGTCGATCTGCTCGCCGATGGGTTCGTACTGGTCGAACCGGCCGTACTTGGGGTTGGCCGCCCCCAGCAGCGAGCACCGACATTTCAGCGTCGCGTTGATTCCGGCCTTGCTTACGCTGATTGATTGTTGTTCGAGCCCCTCGTGCATGGCGCTTCGATCCTCCGGCGTCATTTTGTCCAGCTCGTCGATGGCTGCGATCCCCTGGTCGGCCAGGACGAGAGCGCCAGCCTCCAGCGTCCACTGTTGGCCGTCTCCGAAGTCGTCTCGAACGGCCGCAGCAGTGAGCCCCGCGGCCGACGATCCCTTGCCAGACGTGTAGACCGATCTGGGCGCTATCTGCCGGATGTACTGGAGTAACTTCGACTTGCCAGTCCCTGGATCACCGATCAGGAGCATGTGCAGGTCGCCACGGATGCGGGACTCGTCGGGGAGGTGTTTGGTCACGCCGGAAAACAGTTGCAGCACCATCGCCAGTTTCTGTGTCTCGTAGCCGTAGATGGAGGGGGCGATGGCACCCTGCATCTGTTCGTAGATGTCTGGTTCGGTCGAGAGTTCGACGATCTCTTTCTTGTCGGCGTCAGTGATGTCCATGTCCTCGAACTGTTCGTCCTCGATGGAGACCGCGTGGCCGTCCATGTAGACGTCGAACATGGGCGATTTCTCGCGGTCGTTGCCCCGCTGGTCGAGCCTGAGGACACCGGTCACCTCGACGTGGTCGCCCGCGGTCACCTCGCCCGTGATGTCGTCCTCGATGTTGACGTCGATGCTCTGTGGCGTCTCGCCGCCGCGGAGCCCTTCGGGCGATTCCTGGACTCG
>CAYYHG010000154.1:0-6884 GCA_964471665.1 uncultured Halobacteriales archaeon
GTCGGTCGGGCAGGGGGATTCAGCGTTACAGACTTGGAGCCTGCTTTCAGGTTGATAGCGTCTCCGCTGTCGAGATTATCCGCGACTTTCCGAAGGTACAATGCAATCTCTTCTCGACTCTGGTCACTCTCTGATTTGAACAGGACTTCTTCAGGCATACAAGAGACAGTACACAGTCTGCACCAATAAATGCGCCCGTCGGACTGGCCGATCTGATCGAATCGGTAGATATTCTGTGCGAGAGACCACCCTGTATACACCAATCCGCCAATAGGCAGCCACCTGAGATTTGAATTTGGCACAGATATTCCCTCGTGCGTGTTGGATCGAATACACATGGTATCGTTCTGGTCTCGTTTCCGCCAATTTCCCCATAATCGCCCACTCTTTGCGCTCGCAATTTGCATCTTGAGTGTTGAGCTCGTGGGTGCTTCCGGGGGAATCTTCACCGCTCAAGGACTGATAGTGATTGCTGTACCGAATTACCGTTTCGACCGCGTTGCGTCCTGCGGTCGATCCCGTAAATCGCGCTCGACAGCAGGTCCCGATCAGCTTACCGTTTTTGTACGTACGGGACGTGCGGTCCAACAGACGTGATCGAGATGAGACGCCCAGGAGAGGTCGGAAACGGAGGGAATTGCGCACTGCCACTCAGGATCGATCGGGTCACAGACGACACCGAGAGTTTCGTACAGACACTGTACTGTACTGGTGTCGACGGGACAGAACTGCGAGTAGCGATCGACGGAGTACCGGCCACTGGCCGGTCGTGGCAGACAAACCGGTGGTATCGGTTCGACGGGATTGCGCGGTCGAGGACACTCGAGGCGGAGTTGCTGTTCCCGCCCGGAGACGGCAGTGCTGACCGCATCGACGAACCGGAGAGCCGGACGCGTCCATCACCGACCGAGACCGAGGACCCGTGGCTGATCCAGTTGGGGACGAGCGACGAGGTTCTCGGTGTGACGGTCCAGGTGCGGCCAACAGACGGGACAACCAGCGCCCGCGCCGACGACCCGGAGTCGTTCGAAATCGGTGCTGTCTGTTTCGCGTCCTGTGACGGGACTGACGACGCGACGGTCTATCACCGGGAAGAACCCGGTTCTCGGGACGAACAGCTTCTGCTCGAGCACGTCGCGAACGACCTCTCAGAGAGCAGGGGAGCGACGCTCGTCACCCACGGCACCGACCCATCCCCGCTCGAAATGCTCCACGCACGCCTCGACAGAGCGGCCGGAGGCGATGTTGTCGACTCGGGGGCAGAGCGGGTACTGGACGCGCAGTTCCACGCAAATCTAGAGCGTGTGGCTGCCAGAGAGGAACTCGACACACTCGGGTCGGCCGCCGAGCGGCTGGACATCGAGACCAGTCCCGTTTCACTCGCCGACTACGATATCGGGCTCGACCCCGTCGACTGGCGGGACGGCTGGGAGGTCGACACGCTGTCTCTCTCGAGTGTCTCCGATCCTCGAATGACGGACCGGGACTACGCCACGCTCCTCGAGCGGTACCTCGACGCCGACGACGGCTCACTCGGAGCGACGGAACTCGCCCGGTGTCTGAAAGCGTACGCGGGATCGGACTGTTCGCTACTCTGTACACTCGTGGCAAGCGACGCTGCAGACCAACTCGCCTGCCCGCGGCTCGCTGGGCGCCTCTCCCAGCAGGACTGATCACACCACTGTCATAGTGATTGCTGTAAGCCATTACCGGGTCGACCGCAGGACTCGACGCGGCCGAAACGGTAATTCGGTACAGCAATCACTATCAGTCGTCACCGAGAATAACGCGCTCGGTCATCTTCGCCGGGTCGAGCACCCCGTCGGCCTCCTCGGCGGTGAGATACCCCTCGGCGACGACGACCTCGCGGATGGTCCTGTCCTCGGCCATGGCTTTCTTCGCGACCGTGCTGGCCTTGTCGTACCCGATGGCGGGGTTGAGCGCGGTGGCGAGGGCCATGCTCTGGTGGACCCGTTTTTCACAGTGCTCCCGGTCGGCCTCGAGTTTCGCGACGAACGTCTCTGCGAAGGCTTCGCTGGCGTTCGCGAGAATGGCCGCCGACTGGAGGAAGTTGTGCGCGACGACGGGCTTGTAGAGGTTGAGATCGATCTGTCCCTCCGCGGCGCCGGCCGCGATCGCGGCGTCGTTGCCGACGACCTGCTTGTGGACCTGATTGACGGCCTCGGCGACGACGGGGTTGATCTTGCCCGGCATGATAGACGACCCGGGCTGGTTCTCGGGCTGGTCGACCTCGCCGAGACCGTTGCGTGGGCCCGACGCGAGCAGGCGGAGGTCGTTCGCGATCTTGTTCATCGACCCCGCGACGGTCCGGAGAGCGCCGTGTGCCTCGCTCATCGCGTCGTGGGCGGCCTGTGCCTCGAAGTGGTTGTCGGCCTCGCGGAAGTCGATTCCGGTCTCCTCGCTGATGTACCCGGCGGCACGCTCTGGGAACTCGGGGTGGGTGTTGAGACCGGTCCCGACGGCAGTCCCGCCCAGCGCGAGTTCCCTCAGGCGCGGCTGGGCGTTCTCGGCGCGGGTGAGTCCCTTCTCGATCTGAGTGCGGTAGCCCGAGAACTCCTGCCCGAGCGTGATCGGCGTGGCGTCTTGGAGGTGGGTCCGGCCCGTCTTCACCACGTCCGCAAACTCGTCTTCCTTCTCCGCGAGGGCGTCCCGGAGCGTCTCGAGGGCCGGCAGGAGGTCCCGCTCGACTGCCTCGGCACTGGCGACGTGCATCGCCGTCGGAATGACGTCGTTGCTCGACTGGCCGTAGTTGACGTGGTCGTTGGGATGGATCGCCCGCGTGCCGATTTCGCCGCCGGTCAGTTCGGTCGCGCGGTTGGCGATCACCTCGTTGGCGTTCATGTTCGACGACGTCCCGCTGCCGGTCTGGAAGACGTCGACGGGGAACTGGTCGTCGTGTTCGCCGGCGATGACCTCGTCGGCGGCCTCCACGATCGGTTCGGCTTTCTCGGCGTCCAGCAGGCCGAGGTCGTGGTTCGCGAGCGCCGCGGCCTTCTTGACGACACCGAGCGCGCGAACGAACCGCCGGCCGAAGGTGGCGTCGCTGATCGGGAAGTTCTCGATGGCGCGCTGAGTCTGTGCCCCCCAGTAGGCGTCCGCGGGCACCTGCGTCTCGCCGAGACTGTCACGTTCGGTGCGATACTCCTCTGACATGTGCGTGTGCTCGTCGGCCGGCGCGTAAAACCCACCGATCAGTGCTCAGACCGCGACCGACAGCCACACTCGTCACACCGACCCGTCAGGTCCAGTCGTCGAGACCGGTCTGGACGAGTGCCGACTCGATCCGCTCGAACCCGCGCGCGACCTCGTCAGGGTCGACCTCCCACTCGTCGACGGCGTAGGCGCGCGCGGCGCCGACGTCCGGATCGAGGGTCGTCTCGAACGAGACGTCGGTGTCGACTGCGGGGTCGAGAAAGAACTGCCGGACGCGGTCGGCGTGATCGATGTGTACGTCTTCGGCCTCGAACACTGTGAAGAGATCGCCGTGTTCGTGGAGCAGGTCCACGGCGGTCTTCGGGCCGACGCCGCTGATTCCCTCGTTGAAGTCGGTCCCACAGAGGATGGCGACGTCGACGAGCTGTTCCCACGTGAGATCGAGCGCGGCGAGCGTGGCCTCGAGGTTCATCAGTTCGGGATCGCCCTTGCTGGTGAGCTGGCGTACCGTCAGCGGTGCGCCAAAGAGGAGCGCGTCGTAGTCCTCGGTCCCGACGTAGTCGACCCGGCCGTGACGGGCCATGTGTGCGGCCTGGGCCTCTCCTTCGGCGGGCGCGTCGACGACAGGCACGTCGAGCAACGCGAGCAGTTCCCGGGTCGTCTCGACGATCGTGTCGGTCAGCCGCTGGGTGCGCGACTCCAGGCGGGCGACAGCGAGTTCGTCGCCGCGCTCGCGGGCCTCCTCGAGCTGGTCCTCGTAGCGTTCCCGCTGGGTGCGGCGCGCGTCGAGTTCCGCGTCCTTGAGATCCGTCACCGCGCCGTCGAAGACGAACACCGGCGTCAGGTCGTGCTCGAAGAACTTCGGCAGCCCCTGGACGACGCCGATCAGGTTGGCCACTTCCGTCCCGTCTGTTGTCGTGTACGCCTCGTCGCGTGTCCACTTGACCGTCGTCGTCAGGTAGCGGTACAGCCAGTTGTGCGCGTCCACGGCGACGATCGATCCGGCCAGTTCCGCGACAGTGACGTCTTCGATCGCAGCCAGGTCCCTGAGATCGGCGTTTCCCATCGTCTGTCCTTGGACCAGCGTCGGCTTGAAACCCGCGCCGTGTCCTGCGGCCGATCCGGGAATGGCTTACAGTAATCACTATCATTCCAGCCGGCGTCGCGGTCGACACTGCTGTGAAAGCCACGGGGACAGCCACCACCACGGCGTTACTCTTTAGGCCAACCGAAGGAGTGTTGCCCCTCCAGTCCTACCATATCACAATGGCAACGACCGAACCGGACGTCCTCGACGTGGAGCGGATACGCGACGACTTCCCGATTCTCCAGCGGGAGTTTTCGGGCAGCCAGGTCGCCTACCTCGACAACGCCGCCACATCACAGACACCCGATACCGTTGTCGAGACCATTGCCGACTACTACCGGCGGACGAACGCGAACGTCCACCGGGGACTCCACCAGCTCAGCCAGGAGGCTTCGATCGCCTACGAGGAGGCCCACGACCGCGTCGCCGAGTTCGTCGGTGCCAGCGGTCGCGAGGAGATGGTGTTCACCAAGAACACCACCGAATCCGAGAACCTCGTCGCCTACGCCTACGGGCTGACCGAACTGGGCCCGGGCGACGAAATCGTCACCACGGAGATGGAACACCACTCCTCGCTGGTGACCTGGCAACAGATCGGCAAGCGGACCGGCGCCGACGTCAAGTACATCCGGGCCGACGAGCAGGGCCACCTCGACATGGACCACGCGAAAGAACTGATCACCGACGACACGCAGATGGTCTCGGTGGTCCACGTCTCGAACACCCTCGGGACGGTCAACCCCGTCCGGGCGCTCGCCGAACTCGCCCACGACCACGGCGCCTACATCTACGTCGACGGGGCCCAGTCGGTCCCCAACAGGCCCATCGATGTCGAGGACATGGACGCGGACTTTTTTGCCTTCTCGGGCCACAAGATGTGTGGTCCCACCGGTATCGGCGGTCTCTACGGGAAACGGCACCTCCTGGAGGAGATGGAACCGTTCCTCTACGGCGGCGAGATGATCAAGAAGGTCACCTACGAGGACGCCACCTGGAACGAACTCCCCTGGAAGTACGAGGCCGGCACGCCGGTCATCTGCCAGGGAATCGCGCTCGCAGAGGCCTGTGACTACCTCGAGGACATCGGGATGGATCGGATCCGGCGCCACGAGAACGAACTCGCCCAGTACACGCTCGACCGCCTCGGCAAGTTCGACGACATCGAGACGTTCGGTCCGCCGGCGGGCGAGGAACGCGGCGGACTCGTCGCCTTCGACGTCGAGGGCGTCCACGCACACGACCTCTCGGAGGTGCTCAACGACTACGCCGTCGCAGTCCGGGCGGGACACCACTGTACCCAGCCCCTCCACGAGAAAATCGGTGTGACCGCGACCACCCGCGCGTCCTTCTACATCTACAACACCAAAGCCGAGATCGACAGACTCGTCGACGCACTGGACGACGCCCGGGCACTGTTCCAGCAGTAGATCCCGGGCGCGAGCCAGTCCGTTCCCCGGCGGACACACGGCCCGTGGATTGATTGGGTCGTCGACCGATGTGACACCTATGATCGAGACGACCTTCGAGCGCGTCTCCCTGCCGCTGGTAAACCCGTTCGGAATCTCGCGCAACACGACCGAGTCCGCGACGAACGTCCTCGTCAGAATCGAAGACGGTGCGTCCGTCGGCGTCGGCGCGGCGGCCCCCTCCGAGTACTACGGCGAGACACCGGACTCCGTCGAACGGGCGCTGCCCGACCTGCTGGCTATCGTCGAAGACGTCGGTGATCCCCACGCACAGCAAGCTATCGAGCGCTCGCTTTGCGAGCAGGCACCCGAGGCGGCCGCTGCACGCGCGGCCGTTTCGACTGCTGTCCACGACCTCGCCGCACGCCAGGCGGGAGAGCCCCTGTACCGTCGCTGGGGGCACGACCCTGGTGTCGCGCCGCTGACGTCGTTCACCATCGGCATCGACACGCCCGAACGGATGGCCGAGAAGACCCGGGAGGCACGGGCGTCGGGATACCGAGTACTGAAGATCAAGGTCGGGACCGATGACGACCGAGCCCGCCTGCGGGCCGTCCGCGAGGCCGCACCCGACGCGCGCATCCGGGTCGACGCCAACTGCGCCTGGGATCCGGCGGCGGCCATCGAACACACGCAGTGGCTGGCCGACCGCGGCGTCGAGTTTCTCGAACAACCCGTTCCGGCGTCCGACGTCGCCGGGCTGAAGCGTGTGCGCGAGGCAGGGAAGCTACCGATCGCCGCCGACGAAGCGTGCGTGACTGCGGCGGACGTCCCGCGGGTCGCCGAGGCTGTCGACATCGCGGTGGTAAAACTGATGAAGTGTGGCGGATTGCGGCCCGCAGCCCGACAGATCGCGACTGCCCAGGCACACGGTCTGGACGTGATGCTCGGGTGTATGATCGAATCGAACGCTTCCATCTCGGCGGCGTGTCACCTCGCGCCGCTGGCCGAGTACGCTGACCTCGACGGCGCGCTCCTGCTCGCCGAAAACCGCTACGACGGGGTGCCAATGCCGGCGGGAGCCATCGATCTCCAGGCTGTCGACGCGGGGACGGGAACCCGACAACAATAGGTTTATTCGGACGCGTCGCAGACAGGCGATTGCGGGCTCGTAGATCAGTGGCAGATCGCTTCCTTCGCAAGGAAGAGGCCCCGGG
>CAYYHG010000155.1:0-6831 GCA_964471665.1 uncultured Halobacteriales archaeon
CGCGGACCTCCACGGCCGTGCCGACGGACACGCCGCTACCGGGTGTGTCCACGTCGTACTGTTACCCGTGCGGGTCAAGTGTGTCCGGCGTGTAGTCGCCGGCAATGGGCGAAAGCGACACCGGCCGTGTCGTCGTCCCCGTCTCGGACTGGGAGGCCCTCCGGCGACAGCTCGAACGGTTCGCGGGTGAGGCGTTCGCGGAGCGTCCCGACGGCTCGCTCGTCTGTGACTTCGCCGGCGTCACCCACTTTACCGTCCTCCCGGACGGCCGCGTGGACACGGGGATGCCCCTCCACGCGTTCGAGGGCCCCGCCGACCGGTTCGTCTTCGACCACGAGCGCGGCGAGGTGACCGTGGAGATCGACCGCGAAGAGGCGACCCTCTCGTACACGTTCCGGCGGCCGTAGCGTGTCGTCTCACGGCGACGGCCCTCCGGACGCGGATCCCGCCCCTACCCGGCACCGACGCAGGCGTACGCCACGGCGAACCCGGCAACGATGACCGCGCCGGCGACGACCTGGAACGGGAGTGTCTGTGGAAGCAGTCCCGCAGCCAGCGTGCCGCCGAGCACCACGGTGATCGCGACCGCGAGACACGCGTACTCGCTTCGATCCAGCACGGTATCAGGCCAGCCAGGCTTCGATGTCGTCGGCCAGTGCGCCACGACGGTGTATCTCGCCGGCGGTCACGTCGACGACGGTCGATCCGCCGCCCGGCGTCTCCCCGGCGTCGAGGACGACCGCCGCGGTCGCGCGTACCTCCCTGTCCAGGTCCGTGACCGTCCGGGCGCTCTGACGGCCGCTCAGGTTCGCACTGGTCGCCGTGACGGGAGCGGTTTCCTCGAGCAGTGCCAGCGCCGTGTCGTGGTCGGGGACGCGCACCCCGACGCGCTCGCGGCCGGCCGTCAGTACGTCTGGCACCGACCCCTGGCGTTCGAGAACGACGGTCACCGGTCCCGGGAGGAACTCGTGCATGAACCGCCGCTCGCGGGCGGTGGGGGCGGTGTAGGAGAGCGCGGCCTCGACCGACGGAACGGCCATCGAAACCGGATCGGAGCGGTCCCGTCCCTTGACATCGAAGACCCGCTCGACGGCGTCGGAATCGAGCGCGTCCGCGCCCAGCCCGTAGACCGTCTCGGTCGGATAGACGACGATGTCGCCCGCCCGGAGCGCCCCGGCGGCCCGCTCGATGTCGGACTGCCCGCTCCCGCTGGCCGTCACGCCTGGCTCGCCCCCGCGACAGCCGCGTCGTTCGCCATCTCAGACGACCCGCTCGACGGCGGCCTCGAGGTCGTCGTAGTCCGGGAACTCGGGCCACTCGCGGGCCACCCAGGCGTACTCGACGGTGCGGTCCTCGCTGACGACGAACGCGGCCGGGCGGGGTTCCTCGACGCCCGCCATGCCGTCGAGGTCGTTGACGACGCCGAACGCCCCGGCGACGCCGTTGGCAGGGTCGGAGAAGAACTCGAAGGAGACTCCCCGCTCCTCGATGAACGTCTTGTGCTCGTAGGGCGTCGAGATGGAGAGCCCGACCACCGTGGCGTCGTAGTCGGCGAAGTCACGGTCCCGGAGTTCGTTCCAGATGTACGTCGCGGGGAAGGCCCCGTCCATGGGATGGAAAACGAGCACCACCGGCCCGTCCCGGGTCAACTCCGAGAGGGAAGCGTCCTCCCAGTACTCGTCGTTGACAAGCGGGCGGGTGAAATCGGGCGCCCGTTCGCCCTCGGCGACGTGGTCGGCCGGCCCCATGTCGACGACGTCGAACTCCAGATCCATCTACGATCCCTCGCCCGCTGTCGCGGCCCCGGCCCCGGTATCGGCCTCGATTCCGTCCGCGTCTGTCCGGAGGCGACCCTCGCCGTACGTCGTCTCCAGGTACGAGACGATGTTGGCACTCTCTGTCAGCGTTGCGCCGGTGTTGCGATCGACCAGTGCCGGGACCGAGCGCTTGCCGCTCACGCGCTTGACGACGTTGCGCTCGGAGTGCATCGGCTCGACGAACCGCGAATCGTACTCGAGGTCGTTCGCCTCCAGGAGTCGGACGACGCGTTCACAGAACGGGCACGACTGCAGTCGGTACAGCGTGAGTGCTGCGTTGCTCATACCTGCGGTAGGGACGAACAGCGTGTAAGCCCTTCGAACGGCGGCAGGTGGTGGCCTGTCCGCTCCAGCCGCCGGGAAAGCTGGACCTCGCTGCCGTCTGTCGAATCGGCCGCGAGGGACCACAGCAACGTTTAATCGTGCCGGCAAACAAGGCAATACGTCGATGGGGGACTACGCCGTAGCCCTGGCCGTCTGGACGCCACTCTCGGTGGACGTCTTCGGCGTCACCGTCAGCGACGCGCTTTTCATCTCGGCGGGGCTGTTCACGATCCTCCTGTTGCTCCTGCTCTCGGCGTTTTTCTCCTCCTCGGAGATCGCGATGTTCTCGCTCGCCCCCCACCGCGTCGAAGCCATGGCCGGAGAGAGTCGGACGGGGACGCTCCTGAAACGCCTGCGCGAGAACCCTCACCGTCTGCTCGTGACGATTCTCGTCGGAAACAACCTCGTCAACATCGCCATGTCCTCGATCGCCACGGGCCTGCTCGCCTTCTATCTGGGCAACGGCGGGCTGGCAGTGGGGCTGGCCACGATCGGCATCACGGCGCTGGTCTTGCTGTTCGGCGAGAGCGCTCCCAAATCCTACGCGATCGAGAACACCGAGTCGTGGGCGCTGCGTATCACCCGCCCGCTGGTGTGGGCCGAGATCGTCCTCCGGCCACTCGTCGGACTGTTCGACTACCTGACGCGGCTGGTCAACAAGATCACCGGTGGCCGGGGCGCCATCGAGACGTCCTACGTCACCCGCGAGGAGATCCGCGACATCATCGAGACCGGCGAACGCGAAGGGGTGCTGGACGAGGACGAACGGGAGATGCTCCAGCGCACGCTCCGGTTCAACCGCACCATCGCAAAGGAGGTTATGACCCCCCGTCTCGACATGACGGCCGTTCCCAAGACTGCGAGCGTCGACGAGGCCATCGAGGCGTGCATCCACAGCGGACACACGCGCGTGCCGGTCTACGAGGGCAGCCTCGACAACGTCATCGGCGTCGTCAGCATCAGCGACCTGGTCCGGGACGGCAACTACAGCGAACACGAGGACGTCGGCCTCGAGGACCTCATCGAACCGACGCTGCACGTCCCCGAGTCGAAGAACGTCGACGACCTGCTCGCGGAGATGCGCGACGAGCGCATGCACATGGTGATCGTCATCGACGAGTTCGGCACCACCGAGGGCCTCGTGACGATGGAGGACCTCACCGAGGAGATCGTCGGCGAGATCCTCGAAGGCGAGGAGGAAGTGCCAATCGAGTTCGTCGACGACGACACCACCATCGTCAAAGGCGAGGTCAACGTCGACGTGGTCAACGAGGCGCTCGGCACCGAGATCCCGGAGGGCGAGGAGTTCGAGACCATCGCCGGATTCATCTTCAATCGCTCCGGCCGCCTCGTCGAGGAGGGCGAGGTCATCGAGTACGACGGCCTCTCGATCCGGGTCGAACAGGTCGAGAACACCCGCATAATGAAAGCCCGCATCACCGGGTTCGCGGCCGAACCCGGGGAGCCGGACACAGGAGTCGAAGAGGCGCCCACGGACTGATAGTGACGGTTGTAAACTGTTTACCGGGTTGACTGCCTGCGTTCGTGCGGTCAATCCCGTAATGAAATACAACCGTCACTATGATCTGGTCCCCGGAGTTCGAAAGCCTCACACCCCACGAGCGGGTACTTCCGACCAGAATGAGGAATCTGTTGGGCGTCGACCGGCAGGTGCTGATTCTCGCCGTCGCCCGGATGACCGAATCGATCGGCAACTCCTTTCTGATCGTGGTACTGCCGCTGTTCATCGCCAGCGACTTCGTCGGCGGGTCGACGTTCGGCCTCGGCGAGGTCGCGCTGACTGGCCTCGTGCTCTCGCTTTTTGGCTTCGTCAACAGCCCGCTCCAGCCGCTCACTGGCCGGCTCTCCGACCGGACGGGACGGCGCAAAGTGTTCGTGCTCGTGGGGCTGGTGCTCATCGGCGTCGCCAGTTTCTCCTACTCGCTGACGTCGGCCCACTGGCAACTGATCGGATTACGCGTGATACAGGGCGTGGCTGGCGCGCTCATCATCCCCACGACCGTCGCGCTGGTCAACGACCTGGCCACGGAGACGACCCGCGGCGGGAACATGGGCACCTACAACACCTTCCGGCTCGTGGGCTTCGGTGTCGGCCCCATCGCCGCCGGCGCCGTCGTCGCTGCGGGCCCGTACACGCTGTCTCTCGGGAGCCTGGCCCTCGCGATCAACGGGTTCGACGCCGCCTTCTACTTCGCGACGGCGACGGCCACGCTCAGTTTCGTCCTGGTGAGTCTGTTCGTCCGCGATCCGGAACCGTCCCACGACGCCGGGGAGTCCGTCGGCGGGTTCGTAGTACGGGACCGGTCGGGCCGTGGCGTGCTGGATCCCGTGTTCACGCTCGGCGCCGTCACCTTCTTCATGGCCGTCGGGATCGCGGTGTTTGCCACCCTGGGGAGTATCATCAACCCGCGACTCGGCCAGGGGCCGACGATGTTCGGCCTGCAGTTCGCGGCGTTCGTGCTCGCACAGATCCTCCTGCAGGCGCCCATCGGCCGGGCGACGGACTTCTACGGCCGCAAGCAGTTCATCGTGGTCGGGATGGTCCTGCTCGTGCCCACGACCTTCGTCCAGGGGGTCATCATGGATCCGTGGCTGATGTTCTCCGCGCGGTTCGCACAGGGCGTGGCCGGCGCGATGGTGTTCGCGCCAGCGCTCGCGCTCGCCGGCGACTTCGCCCCGGAGGGTGAGTCCGGGTCGACGCTGTCCGTGCTGACGATGGCCTTCGGGTTCGGCGTGGCCGTCGGCCCGCTGCTGTCCGGGTTCCTGGTCGCTTTCGGCTTCGTGGTTCCTTTCGCGTTCAGTGCTGTCCTCGCGGCCATCGGCGCGGTGCTGGTCTGGACACAGGTCGAAGACACCGTCACACCCCGTGCGACGCCGGCATGGGCGGACTGATCGTCTCCCAGTCTGTTCCGCTCTCGTCCAGCTCAGCCGTGAGAACCGCCTCGATAAACAGCGAACCGAGTTCGTCAAAACCGAGCGACCCGCCGTTTTATTCACGCCCTGGCCGTAGCTATCACATGATCTCACGAGTCCTCGTTCCGATGGACGACTCGGAAATGGCGAAGCGAGCTCTTGAGTACGCCCTCGAGAACCATCCGGACGCGGAGATTACCGTTTTGAATGTCGTGGGGGGACCATCAGTGATGGGAGGGGTAGCCACCGCACTCGCTCTCGAGGAGGACCTCGAAGAGGCCGCCCAGGAGCGCGCACAGGAGGTATTCGATGGCGCCCGGACTCTCGCCGCCAAGTACGACGCCGAGGTCACCACAGAGGTTCAACTGGGACACCCGGCACGGGCGATTCTGAACAGAGCTGACGACTTCGACGCGGTCGTAATCGGAAGTCACGGCGGCTCGGTGGCCGATCGACTGGTCGTCGGGAACGTCGCCCAGAAAGTGTTCCGCAACTCGCCCGTCCCTGTAATTGTCGCTCGGTGAGTGGCTCCGGCCGATACTGTCGGCTTACTATCCACCCGGATGTGACTCTGTCACACGTCAAGACACGATATCAATCGGTACAGACAGTGAAACTCGATATTTGTGAGGGTATGTCTTGAGCAAATCACGTCCGGGTGGATATCAGACACGGCCAAACTGTTGTATCCGTCCGGTCTCGCCGCTCGCCCTGGTGGCGAGGACAGCCTCCGATCGGTGGGTTTATTCGAGAGAAGTCAAACTGGAAGTAGGTCAAATGAGTAGACAGCTCCCCTCCCAGGCAGGGACAGTCGTCATCGGAGCCGGTGCGGTCGGCTCCAGTGTCGCATACCACCTGTCCGAACTCGGAACGGACGACGTGGTCGTGATCGACCAGGGGCCGCTGCCGGTCACTGGCGGCTCCTCGGTCCACGCTCCCGGCATCATTTTCCAG
Organism: uncultured Halobacteriales archaeon; assembly: GCA_964471665.1. Classification (GTDB taxonomy): domain Archaea; phylum Halobacteriota; class Halobacteria; order Halobacteriales; family Haloarculaceae; genus SW-9-67-25. Next base: position 6,030 of record CAYYHG010000155.1, read on the forward strand.
ACGTCCCCGTCGAAGGTCCAGACGAAAACCGCACACTACACGAGCCGGCTGCTCGACGACGCCGGCGTCTACGACGAGGTCGGCGGAATCGAGGTCGCACGGAGCGAAGACCGGATAGACTTTCTGCAGCGCCGCGTCGAGTGGGCGAGGTCCTACGGACTTCCGGGCCCGCGGTTGCTCGAACCGGCAGAGGTGACCGATCATCTCCCGCTCGTCGACGAGACAGAGATCCTCGGCGGCTACTACTCCCCGACTGACGGCCGGGTCGACGGGATCGCCGCCCTCGAGTGGTACAGGGAGCACTCTGACGCCACATTCTACGGCCACACAGAGGTGACGGACATCGAGACGACGGGCGGTGCAGTCACGGCCGTCGACACCGACGGCGGCACGATCGAGTGCGAGCGGTGCGTACTCGCGACCAACAACTGGGGGTACGGGACGGGACAACTCGCGGGACTCGACCTGCCGATCGCCCCGGTGGAACACCAGTACGTCGTCACCGAACCGCTCGAGGAACTCTCGGGTGTCGACTCCGGCGTCGGGAGCAACACGACCGGCCTGGAGGTCCCGGGACAGCGAGACATCGCGGAGTACATGAGCGAGGGCCCACACCGTCCCGTCGGCCGGGACCAGGACTACTCTCTGTACTTCCGGACACACGGCGACGCAGTCGGCCTGGGGTCGTACAACCACGACTCCCTCGTCGTCGATCCGACGGAGATGGGAACGAACACAGAGGCGCGTCAGGCCTCGGTCCGGGATTTCAGCCGGAAACACTGGGAGCAGCCGACCCACCCCG
>CAYYHG010000156.1:0-6745 GCA_964471665.1 uncultured Halobacteriales archaeon
ATGGACCACACGCCGGTCATCGGCGACCCCATCGACATGCAGCGGTTCCGCGAGATCGGCCGCGAGGACAACGGCGTCCTCTGTTACATCGAGGACTGTACGAACGCACAGAAGAAGGGCCGGACGCCCAGCGAGGCCGTCGCCCGCCGACACCTCAAGGACGTCATCCACAGTATGGAGGACTACGACGGCGGCATCGTCGCCACCACGTTCTCCTCGCACATCGCCCGCGTGAAGTCGCTCGTGGAGTTCGCAGAGGACATCGGTCGCAAGCCGGTCCTGCTCGGCCGGTCGATGGAGAAGTACTCCGGGACGGCCGAACGCCTCGATTTCGTCGAGTTCCCGGAGGACCTGGGGATGTACGGCCACCGCAAGTCCGTCGACCGGACGTTCAAGCGTGTCATGAACGACGGCAAGGAGAAGTTCCTGCCGATCGTGACCGGCCACCAGGGCGAACCGCGCGCGATGCTCACGCGGATGGGCCGTGGCGAGACGCCCTACGAACTGGAGAACGGCGACAAGGTCATCTTCTCGGCGCGGGTCATCCCCGAACCCACAAACGAGGGCCAGCGCTACCAGTCCGAGCGCCTGCTCGGCATGCAGGGCGCGCGCATCTACGACGAGGTCCACGTCTCGGGCCACCTCAGCCGCGAGGGCCACTACGAGATGCTCGACGCGCTCCAGCCCCAGCACGTCATCCCCGCCCACCAGAGCATGGAAGGGTACGCACCCTACATTGACCTCGCGGAAAACATGGGGTACTCGATGGGCCGGGACCTGCACGTGTCCCGCAACGGGAACATGATCTCGCTGGTCGAGTGACCATGGGACGCCAGCAGGCCGTCGCGGACGCGATTCTGGCGCGTCGGGAGGTCGTCAACGACGCCATCGAGGAGGACCTCCCCCTCGCAGAACCCGAGGACCTCTACGAGGCCTCGCGATACCTGCTGAAGGCGGGCGGGAAACGGCTTCGACCGACGGTACTGTTGCTGGTCGCGGAGGCGCTGTCGGACGTCCAGGCCGGCGACCCCGACTACCGGGCGTTTCCCACCGCTGACGGAACCGAGGTGGACGTGCTCGCGGCCGCGGTCAGCGTCGAGATCATCCAGTCGTTCACGCTCATCCACGACGACATCATGGACGACGACGACGTGCGCCGGGGCGTCCCGGCAGTACACCAGTCACACGGCCTCTCGACGGCGATTCTCGCCGGCGATACCCTCTACTCGAAGGCCTTCGAGAACATGCTCGCGACGGAGGCGTCACCCGACCGGTCGGTCCGGGCGCTCTCGAGTCTCGCGCGCACCTGCACCCGGATCTGCGAGGGCCAGTCACTCGATATCAGTTACGAGGACTCCCGAGAGGTCACGCCCCGGGAATACCTCGACATGATCGAGCGCAAGACGGCAGTCCTCTACGCCGCCTCGGCGTCGATTCCCGCGATCGTTCTCGGGTACGACGACGCGGTCGATCCACTTTACGGGTACGGTCTCGACGTGGGACGGGCCTTCCAGATCCAGGACGACCTGCTGGACCTGACGACGCCCACGGAGAAACTCGGGAAACAGCGCGGCAGCGACCTCGTGGAGGACAAGCAGACGCTCGTCACGGTCCACGCGCGCGAGCAGGGCGTCGACGTCGATAGCCTCGTCACGGCCGAATCGGCCGCGGCGGTGAGGGAAGCAGAAATAGAGGAGGCAGTCGAGACACTCAGGGACGCGGGCAGCGTCGAGTTCGCCCGCGAGACGGCACGCGAGTTCGTCGCCAGCGGAAAGGACCACCTCACTGTCCTCCCGGACAACGAGTGTCGCTACCTCCTCGAAGGAATCGCTGACTACCTCGTCGAACGCGAGTACTGACACGACGCTGTTCGAGTACCAGTGTTCGCCGACCCCGGACAGAACTAATACTGCCGGCCATAAGCCCGTGAGTAATTTCGACCCCTGGGGTCGAAATCCGTATCCGTCGGCAGGCGCTGGCAGTCGAACACGGTGTGTCTGATAGTGATTGCTGTAAGCCATTACCGGATCGACCGCAGGACGCAACGCGGTCGAAACGGTAATTCGGTACAGCAATCACTGTGACTCGTCGCGAGTCGAAACCAATACCTGAGGGCGCTGCCAACGTCGTACACACTGGACCTGGGTGAGAATTCGCATGCCGACGTGGGACGAACGGTTTCGGGAGGGTATGTATCCGGCCGATCCGGACCCGTCGCCAGTGTTGTGTCGATATCTCGAGAGTTGTCCGGACGGACGGGCACTCGACGTCGCGGCGGGAACGGGACGCAACGCGGTGTTTCTCGCGACGGAGGGATACCGGGTCGACGCAATCGACCAGTCCAGAGAAGGGTTGCGCGTCGCACGGGAACACGCCCGCGACCGGGGTGTCGCGGACCGAACGCACTGGATCCAGGCAGACGTCGGGAGCTACGAGTTCCCGCCGGCGACGTACGACCTCGTCACCGTAAGCTTCTACCGGGCTGTCGATCGGTTCCCAGACATAACGGAGGCGCTTTCACCCGGCGGGGTCCTGTTCGTCCAGCACCACCTCAGGTCGGACGACCCGGTCGATGTCGGCCCGAGCGGTGACCGGTACCGGTTCGCCGCAAACGAGTTGCTCCACGCGTGTCTCGACCTGACTGTCCTGTACTACAGCGAACGAACCGAGGTGCGTGACGACAGTCGCCGCAGCGCTGTCGCGGAGGTCGTCGCCCGGAACAGCTCGGGTCACCACCAGTCGTACCCGCACGTCGAGTGGCAGTGATAGGGACGGTTGTAGTTCTGTACCGGATCACCCGCACGACGACGGGCGGTTGTCCTGGAAAACGGCTACAACCGTCCCTATGAGACAAGCCCGTGAGCAATTTCGATCCCCCGCGGGGTCGAATATGCTCAAGTTATAGCCGTCAGTACGAGCCACGCCGGGCGCAGGCGGGACGACGTCCGGGTGGTACCGTATCATTTTGGTACTCCTTTTATTTTATACCCCTCTGATGTTTCGGTGGATCATGGCAGGAGATTTGTCAGCGCTGGTGGTGCAGCAAGTATCGCAAGGTGACATGTTCAGTCACGTGCTGAACGACGCCACCCTGGGCAGTTCCATCTACATAAATATCGCGGTGGCCGGGCTGACCCTGTTGTTCTTCATGTACCTCGGGCGGAACGTGTCGGATCCGCGGGGTCAGCTGATCGTGGTGGCAGCGATGACCGTCTCGGCGGTGTCGATCGTCAGCTACACCGGGTTGGCCTCGGGGCTGACAATAAGCATCCTCGAGATGCCGGCCGGCCACGGCATGGCCGGTGAGACGACGACACTCGCGCACAACGGCGAGACCGTCGAGGGGACGATCAGCCTCTGGGGTCGGTACCTCACGTGGGCGTTCTCCACGCCGTTCATTCTGTTGGCCCTGGGGTTGATCGCGGGATCGAACTTCACGAAGATCTTCACCGCCATCGTCTTCGACATCGGGATCATGATCACCGGACTGGCGGCGGCACTGACGACCTCCGCCCACCTGATGCGGTGGTTCTGGTACGTCATCAGCTGCACGTTCTTCCTGGTGGTCGTGTACATCCTGCTCGTCGAGTGGCCCGAGGACGCCAAGGCTGCCGGGACCGTGGACATATTCAGCACGCTGAAGCTGCTGACCGTCGTGCTGTGGTTCGGCTACACGATCTGGTGGGCCGTCGGGAACGAGGGCCTGGCACTGATCAGCTCCGGCGGGATCACCTCCTGGGGCTACAGCGCCTTCGACCTCGTCGCCAAGTACGGCTTCTCGTTCCTCGTCATCAACTACGTCGTCAACAACGTCGACAGGGTCAGCGGTGGAGCCGAGTACGGCGCCACCTCCGACGCCATCCCTGCCGACGACTGATACTGTCGGCTGTCGCCGTCTCACAGGCCACACTCTGTGGCCGATTCGGATCCCGACGACAGCCGTGTGTCGGCACGTGCCGCCGGATTTTTTTGCCGTCGCACCCAGGAACGAGCAGTGTGATGTTCGAGAGACGGACGACCGACCCGGCACGGTCGAGAGGAACCGGCGTCACCGGTGTTGGTGCGTCGCTGGCCGGCCCGCTCGTTGTCGTGCTGACGACCCACTCCACCTACCAGGCCCTCCAGCGGCCGGAGGACGCCTGAGACATGTCCGGGAACAGAACGCTCTACCGCGCGCTGTTCGCAATCTTCGGCGTCTTCGCGATCAGTGCAGTCGCCATGGGTAGTTTCGGCCTGTACGTCGTCCTGACCGGCGGGACGACCGACGGGCAGGCAGATGTGGACGTCCTCGGGGGATTCGCCTGCGAGGAGTTCGACGGCGACCTCGAGATTGCCCACGAGCCAGACTACGAGGTCGAACGCACCGTGTTGAGTGGAACCGAGATCGAGTCCTTCGAGGCGGAAGCGGTCGGCGAGGGCTACCGGTTCAACCTGACGGTCGCGGGCGAGTTTCTCGACGCCTCCGCGCGGCGTGCCGACGGAGAGACCCTTCCGGTCGAACACGACGGAACCGGGCTGGTGATCGAGACCAACACCTCGACTCCGTTCCGTCTCTGGATCGACAACGTCGCCGAGGAGGCAACCGTCACGCGGACGCGACTCGACGTCTGTCCGCCCGTCTGATAGGGACGGTTGTAGCTGTTTTTCAGGACAACCGCCCGTCGTCGTGCGGGTGATCCGGTACAGAACTACAACCGTCCCTATGACGTCGGAGGTTGCCGCTGCGACGTATTCCCCGGGACGAGCCGGAAGTGTACGCATTCTTATGAACCGGAAGAATCCTATGCGTCCAGCCCGTGGCTGTGGTACCACAGGCGCCCGGCCATGACTTCCGGCGACGACGACGTCACCGACCGGATTCTCGAGGGCACTGCCTACGACCGGGCAGCGGTCACCGTCCGCCGGACGTTCCCGCTCCGCATCGTGGGCAAGATCTACGTCGCAGTCGGGATACTGTGTGTGTCGGGGCTGCTCGCCCCCGCGCTGTATCTCAGCCGCGACCGCATACGGACCTTCGAGGCGACAGAGACACTGTCCGGGACGCTCAGCCTGGCGGTCGTGGCGCTCGCGCTCCTGGGCGTCGTCGTGACCTTCGGTGCGGGGTTGTTGCTCGTCCGTCAGCTCGACGCCGTCCACCGGGACTCGCTGAGCGACAGCGAAGCACGTCGGTTAGTTCGGACAGAGGACGTACTGATGTGGTTCGTCGCCCAGGGCGGGGCATTCGTGCTGATTCCTGTCGGGCTGGCGGTGATCGGGCTCCTCTCGGGCGGCACCATCGAGACACTCTACAGATACGGCGTCACAGTCTACCAGCCCAGCGAGACAATCGGGGTGGACGCCCGTCCCGTCTCTGCGCTCGGTGTGGGTCTCGCAGTGGTTCTGTACGGGCTGTACGCGGATTGCTGCAAGTCGTTGCCGGAGTGACTCCACGACCGTGACCGTGCGTCGGATCGACCGCCTGCGTTCGTGGGGCTCCCGTACTCGGTCACGACAGTCACGAGACCAGGTCGACCGGTGTAATGCCCAATCAATTAGCACCGTGGTTTAAGTCAGATGGACGCGTGTGTGCTGGTGGCATGGAGCAGATACGAGACGGCCGACTGAACGTACTGATTCATCCAGAAGCGACCGAAGAGGACCTGCCGGTCGACGGCCTCCCGGACCTGCCGGGCGTAGCGAACACGGATCCGTTCGTTCCAGAGGGTATGAACGAGCCGCAAATTTACCCGGGAGACGTGGTCGTCGGCGTCTACGACGGAGAGATACGGTTCGCCGAGTTGATCTACGACAAGGTCGACCGAGGCGTGCTGATCATTCCGCTGGACAGCGGCGGGCACGAACTCACCCCGGACGGGGAGTTCAGCTCACGCTTCTACAAGGCCGACGAGATACACATCTACGACGGAGTCGTCGACGAGGCTGCCGACTGGGCTGTGGAGTTCGACGAGTCAGCACTCGAGCGCCCAAAGCAGGGCCGGCCACGGTAACACTGTCGGCTACAAGTGCGTGATACTGTCGGATATAAGCCCGTGAGCAGTATCGGGGCCCCGGGGTGCCGAACATCTCCACGAAGGGATCGATTCCACACAGCGGGGGACACTCGGGGGAGCGGCCAATCGGCGAGCACTTTTTGACGCCGGTCTAAATTCCGAACAGGCCGAGTAGCGATTCCCGCCGGCGCTCGACACCCTCGAAGGAGACGAGAATGTTGTTCAGGTCGGTGAACAACCGCGTGAAGTTCCGCCGCGACTCGCCGTCGAGTTCCTCGGCCAGGTCCGCGCGGTTCTCCTGCAGGTACAGCGCCGGTTCGTGGCGGTCGAACTCGCCGTCGTTGACGCCGTGTGCCCTGAAGTACGACCGCAACCGTGCGACGATGGGTTCGCCGCCGGTGTCGAGGTCTGCCGGGGAGAGGCGGTCCGGGACGCCGTCGGCGTTCCCAATCTCGGCGGCGTAGGTCTGGGTGACGACTTCCAGGTAGAACGACTCCGAGAGGACGTCCTCGATGGTGCTCTCGCCGCCACCGGTGTACTCCGGCACGGTCTCGAGGCGGACGTCCCCGGCGTACGAGGATGGCTCCTCGGTCAACAGCGCGGCGACGTCGAGCGAGTCCCCGCCGAACAGCGCGACGAAACTGTCGATGTTCTCTCCGTCGGTGATCGGGATGACGGTCCACCGGTCGTCGAGACCCTCCTCTCCGGCGTCGCGGAGCATCTTCGAGAGCACGTAGAGGTAGACGTGGTCGGCT
>CAYYHG010000157.1:0-6598 GCA_964471665.1 uncultured Halobacteriales archaeon
TGTGGGTAAGAGACAGCCCTGAAGGGGTGGGCTTCCGCGCTGTATCCGCTGTGACCTGGTGGGATCGGTCGTGACCGTCGGTCGTCCGTCGCGGGACCGACCGTCGAGGGTTGACACGCCTGTCGTCCGTCGGGCCGGGACTGATCCGGGAGAGACGCGAACACTGATAATCGCTGCCCCAGTAGTCACGGGCATGGATTTCACGCCGACCCAGGAACAGCGCCAGATAAGAGATATGGTCGCCGAGTTCGTCGACAGGGAGGTCGTTCCGCGGGCGGCCGAGATCGACGAAACCGACGAGTTTCCCGAGGACCTCGTCGACCAGATGGCCGACCTGGGGCTGCTGGGGATGCCCATCCCCGAGGAGTACGGCGGTGCCGGCCTCGACTACCACTCCTACGCGATGGCCCTGGAGGAGATTTCGCGGGGCAGCGGCGGACTCGGGACCATCGTCGCCGCACACATCTCACTGGCCTGCAACATGGTCTCCGGGTTCGGCGACGAGGCACAGAAAGAGGCGTACCTGACGCCGATGGCCGAGGGACGCGAGATCGGTGCCTTCGCCCTCTCGGAACCCGGCGCCGGCAGCGACGTGCCCGCGATGGAGACCACGGCCGAGAAGGACGGCGACGAGTACGTCGTCGACGGGAACAAACTCTGGATCTCGAACGGGTCGGTCGCCGACACCGTCGTCCTCTTTGCCAAGACGGATCCCGAGTCCGGCGGCACGGGTATCTCCTCGTTCGTCGTCCGTCCCGGGCAAGACGACGGGTTCGTCGTCGAGGGGACCGAACACAAACTCGGCGACAAGGGGTGTCCGACGGCCGAACTGCGCTTCGACGCGATGCGAATTCCCGAGTCCCGGCGCCTCGGCGAGGAGGGCGCCGGCATGCGACAGGCCCTGAAGACGCTCAACGGCGGGCGGATCACCATCGCGGCCCGGGGTGTCGGCATCGCACAGGCCGCACTCGACCAGGCCCTGCAGTACGCCCAGGACCGCGAGCAGTTCGACCAGCCCATCAGCGACTTCCAGGCCATCCAGCACAAACTCGCCGACATGGACACCAAGACCAAGGCCGCGCGCATGCTGATGCACCTCGCGGCCGACAAGAAGATGCGCGGCGACCGCTTCGTCACGGAGGCCGCACAGGCCAAACTCTACGCCTCGGAGGTCTCGCGGGAGGTCGCAAACGAGGGCGTCCAGATCCACGGCGGCTACGGCTACGTGAAGGACTTCCCCGCCGAACGCTTCCTGCGGGACGCCAAGCTCAACGAGATCTACGAGGGCACTAGCGAGATTCTCCGCAACACCATCGCCGACCGGCTGCTAGATTGAACTCTCCGGCGCCAATCAACCTGCCGGCTACAACTGTATCAGCCATCGCGTTGCTCTCCCAGCCACGCGTGGTGCTCGCGCAGACGACGCTCGCCCGGCCCGGTCAGCACGTACACGTCGTGGAGGCCCTCGGTCTCCGTGACGACGAAGCCGTTGACCGCCAGCGCACAGAGGTCGCGCCGACGGCCGCTCCGGAGGAACTTCGTCATACAGCGACCCCGGCGGGATCGATGTTGCCTCTTGTGGTGGGCGCCGCTCCAGGAACCGACAGACTTCATGCACTCCAGCCCCAACGACTGTTCGATGACCGACACCGATCGAGAGGCCACGACAGCGACGAAGGACGAGGTCACCGCGAGATACACCGAGACGGAAACGGAGCGCGTGCTCGCCTTCGAGGCCGACGGCCGGACCGCCGCGATCGCACAGAACGTCGAGGGGTACGCGATGCTCAAGGTCAGACCCGCCGTCGACGGCGACGAACTGGAGCGGTACTACGGGTTCGACATGGCGCAGGATCACGCCGCCGAGTTGCTCGGTGTCGCCCCGCACGACCTCCCCGTGCCCGACGCTGCCACAGACATGGGGATGTGATACTACCGGCCCCGACTGGTCGCGTGATTACCGTTCCTGTTCGAAAACGAGGCCGACGGTCGTGCCGTCGGACTCGATCGTCTCGACGAACCGCCAGCCTTCACTGGCGTGTTCGTTGATTACCGACTCGATCGTGTCGAGTTCTCTCGACGCGCCCGTCCCGCGTGTGGTATAAACGAATCGTCGGTCTGCCATACTTACTACTGGGCCTGTAGCCGGATAAGTCCCGCACCTCTAAGTGAGTCCGTTTCCGAGAAGCCAGTATGGACTCACTTCCGGACGCGTTCGACCACCCCGCGTGGATGACCGGCGTCGCCACGGTCGTGGGATACGGTCTCATCCTCGCTGTGCTGTTCGTCGCGCTGTTCGTCGTTCCGTACCTGGTCTTCGTCGCGCTGTGACGGTCCAGGCCGGGGGAGACGTGGACGCGAGTCGTGTCCATCCCGTCCGCCACTCCGGACTGCCCGCACGTCGCCGTACGCTCACCGATCCAGTTCCCGCCGCCGCCCCTTCGGGACCTGCGAGCGCAGTTCGCCGTCGATGAAGAGTCCCACGCCGAGCGGTTCCGGCCCGCCAGCGAGGTCGTGTGTGACGACGAGGTACCCCCAGTCGCCGTCCCAGTCCAGTTCCTGGTCGCGACCGGCGAGAAACGGACGCGCCTGCTCGGGGTCCAGGTGGACGACGTTGCGGGAAGCGTGATCGCCGAAGCGCTGGACGGCTGCCATCGTCGGTTTCCAGTGTTCGCCCCGGGTCCGCAGCGCGGTCATTCCCAGTCCCTCGATCGCCACGGGCGAGTCGGCTTCGCCGCGGAAGACCCAGATCTTGCCCCGGCCACGCTCCCAGAAGGAGTGGGCGTCGAAGACCGCCGGCTCGATCCCGAAGCGGTCCTCCCACCACGCCAGCACCGCCCGGCGTGTCGGTCTGGTTTCGACGACGCGCTCCGCGGCCGTCTCGGGCAGGCGGTCGAAGCGGTGCCCGTCGTTGGTCGGGCCACCGTCGTCCGGCCGGTCGTCGCGTCGCTCGTCCTCGCTCATCAGCCGGTCACCGCCAGTTTGGCACAGAAGAAGCCGCCGGTGTCGTTGTGGTGGGGATAGATCCGCCGGGCGCGCTCGACGGCCGGATCGTAGGTCGCGCCGTCCCACTCGGTCACGCCCGGGGACGCCGCCAGCGGGGGATCGATTTCGACAATCCGGCAGGGCTCTTCTTCCAGGACGTGATCCAGGACGGCCTCGTTTTCCTCGGGCGCGAAGGTGCACGTCGAGTAGACGACCGTCCCGCCCGCCCGTGTCGCCTGGACGGCACGCCGGAGGATCCCCTTCTGGACGCCCGCGATCCCGCGGACGTGGTCGAGGGTCCACTCCTCGAGGGTATCGGGGTTCTTCCGGACGGTCCCCTCACAGGAACAGGGAGCGTCGACGAGCGCGCGGTCGTACTGCCGGCCAGAGAAGGGTTTCAGCGAGTGGACGCGGGCGTCCTCGTTGGTGACGGCGACGTTCGTCACGCCCAGGCGTTCGGTGTTCGACCGGAGCGCAGCGACGCGCCCGAGGTTGCTGTCGGTCGCCACGAGCGTCCCGGTGTCACCGGTCAGCGCTCCCAGCTGGGTGGTCTTGCTGCCCGGCGCGGCGCAGGCGTCCCAGACCCGTTCGCCGGCGTCGGGATTGAGCACCCGTGCCGGCAGTGCCGACACCTCCTCCTGGCCGTGGAGCCACCCCTGGACGTACGGCCAGTTCGCGCCCGGCTGTGTGTCGAGTTTCAGGAGGCCGGGGTGCCAGTCGGCCGGTTCGTGTCCGATCCCCTCGTCGGCGAGGGCTCGCCTGGCCCGTTCGACAGTGGTCCGGAGAGTGTTGACCCGGACGACCGGTGGCAGCGGACGGTCACACGCGGCCCGGAAGGCCGCGAAATCGTCGACGAGCGGTTCGTACCGCTCGAGCACGTTCATTGGCTTCCCTTCGATGGGTCGGCGCTTGTGGGTTTCGGCTCGACTGCCACCGGATTTCGGCTCGGTGTCGACCGTCAGCTGGCGGTCGATTCTGGAAACTGCAGCCTCAGAGTATCAGCATCGCCACGCCGACGACCACGAGCACGACGAGAAGCGCCACCAGCAGGACGATCATCGTTCCGAGAGAGACGGTGTGTTGCATACCGGCGCCTCGTCGGGCTCCGGGTTATAACCTCGGAACCGCTCTCCGGCGAATCGGGGATTCACCGCACTTATACCCCCCGGCCACGACGGCCCGAACTGATGGAGCGACCGCCGTGGCGTCGAGCGAACTGATACTGCTCGTCGCGGGCATCATCGCGCTGGGTGTCATCGCCCAGATCCTCGCGAGCCGGTTCGCGGTCCCGAGTATCATCTTCTATCTCGGCGCCGGGATCGCACTCGGGCCCGAGGGGGCCGGTCTCGTGACGCCGGATCTGTTCGGCGACGCACTGCCCGCCATCGTCGGGCTGGCGGTCGCGATCATCGTCTTCGAGGGGGCGTTCCACCTCAAGCTCACCCGCCTGGGCGAAGCGCCGGCTGCCACGCTGCGACTCGTCACCGTCGGGGCGGCCATCGCGCTGGTCGGGACAGCCGCTACCGTTCACTTTGCGCTCGGAACCGGCTGGCCGCTCGCGCTGCTCGTGGGTGCACTCCTGGTGGCTACGGGCCCGACCGTCATAACGCCGATACTGGCAGTGGTTCCCGTCCGCGACCGGGTCGCCGCAGCACTGGAGACGGAAGGCATCGTCAACGACGTGACGGCGGCGATCCTGGCGGTCGTGTTCTTCCAGGTCGTCAACCCGCGCACGTCGGACACGGGGCTGATCGCCGACTTCTCCGCACGGCTGGGAACGGGTGTCCTGGTCGGCATCATCGTCGCAGCCGTGATCTACTATCTCCTCCAGTACGTCGATCTCTCGCCGGGCAACGCGACCCAGAACGCCCGACTGCTCGTTCTCGCCGGGGCACTGGTCGCCTACGCCGTCGCAAACGCGCAGTTCGAGGAGGCCGGCGTCGCGGCGGCCGCCACCGCTGGCGTCCTGCTCGGCAACGCCGACGTCCCATACGAGCAGGAAATCACCGATTTCAAGGGCGACATCACGCTGCTCGTGCTGTCTTTCGTCTTCATCGCGCTGGCGGCACTGTTGCGCGTCGACGTCCTGCTCGAACTCCTGGTCCCCAAGCTCGTCGTGGTCGCCGCCATCGCGCTGCTCATCCGTCCGGTACTGGTGTTCGTCTCGACGGTCGGCAACCGGTTTACGCTCCCGGAACAGATGTTCATGAGCGTGGTCGGCCCGCGGGGGATCATCCCCGCCTCGGTTGCGACGCTGTTCGCGGTCGAACTGCGGGCCCAGGCGGCAGAACTCGAAACCGAGGCCGCGGCCGCGACCGGGCCCGAGGCTACCGAACTCGCCACACAGGCGACGCTCCTGGCCGAACAGGCCGATATTCTCGTCGGAACCGTGTTTCTCGTGATTCTCCTGACCGTCGTTTTCGAGGGCGGTTTCGCGCGACACATCGCGGAGTCTCTGGACGTGATACCGATGCGAGTCGTCATCGTCGGAGGCGGCACGGTGGGACGAGCCCTCGCCACCCGCCTCGAAGACCGTGGAGAAAACGTCGTTCTCGTTGAGGAAGACACAGACGGGGTAGAGCGCGCCCGAAACCAGGGGTTCGCCGTCGAGGCGGGCGACGGAACCGACACTGACGTCCTGCGGTCGGCGGGGGCCGAGAACGCCAAGACCATCGTGGCGGCGACGGGTGACGACGACGTGAACCTGCTGGTCGCACAACTCGCGAACGCCACGTTCGACACCGACGACGTCATCACGCGGGTCAACGAACCGGACAACGTCGACGCCTTCGAGGAACTCGGCGTCCGGGCGATCGACTCCCCGATGGCGACGGCCTGGGCCATCGACAACCAGATCGAACGGCCGGCCCTGGCCCACTGGATGACCGACCTCGACCGCGACGGCGACGTCCAGGAGATCGAGGTCGGGAGCGACGACATCGCCGGCAAACCCATCAGCGAGATCCGGTCGCTGTTGCCCGAGGCCTGCCTGCTCGCGCTGGTCACCCGCGACGGCGAGACGCGGACCCCGACCGCTGACTTCGTCGTCGAGCGCGGCGACAGGCTCACGCTGCTGGGCGAACACGACGCCGTCCGCGACGGCATGTCGCTGTGCCGGGGTAGCTGATACTGCCAGCGATAAGCCCGTGGGGTCGAATATCTCCACGTCGTTATGGCCGGCAGAATTACTCCCAGGGGTCGCCGCTGGCGAGATCCACACCGCCGTCGAGTTTCGAGGACGGACAGATGTCCTCGAGGTGACACGCCTCACAGTCGGGATTCCGGGCCGAACAGACCGCGCGCCCGTGACTGATAAACAGATGGGTGAACGCACGCCACTCCGACTCCGGCAGGAGATCCATCAGGTCCGTCTCGATCCGTTCGGGCCTGTCGTGGTCGGTCAGCCCCAGCCGTTTCGAGAGTCGCTGGACGTGCGTGTCGACGACGACTCCCTCGACGACGTCGTGGCCGTGCTGGAGAACCACGTTCGCGGTCTTGCGACCCACGCCGGGCAACTCGGTCAACTCGGCCATCGTGTCGGGCACCTCCCCGTCGTACTCCTCGGCGATCAACCGGCTGGCCTCCTGGATGTATTCGGCCTTGTTGTTGTAGT
>CAYYHG010000158.1:0-6593 GCA_964471665.1 uncultured Halobacteriales archaeon
TGTCGCGGGTGATACACAGGTCCTGCAACTCGCCCTCGATCCACTCGCGGGGCTGGTTGCGGGCGTTCTCGGTGCCGTCGAGGCGGTCGATGAACTCCTGGAGGTACTCCTGGAAGTCCGAGAGTCGGAGGAACTCGTGTTCGCGGGCCCGGTACTCGGCGGCGTTGCCGGTGATCGTGCTCACCGGGTCCTCGATCTCGCCGGGTTCGAGGTGGCGCTGGCAGCCCTCGTCGCACTCGTCGCCGCGGGCGGACTCCCCGCAGTACGGACATGTCCCCTCGACCATCCGGTCGGGCAGCCACTGGTCGGCGTCGGGATCGTAGGCCACCTGGATCTCCTTCTCGAAGACGTGGCCCTCCTCGATCCAGGTCCGGACGAACTCGCGTGTGAGTTCGGTGTTGGTCTCGTCGTGGGTGTGCCCGTAGTTGTCGAACTCGACGTTGAACCGCGGGAACGTCTCCGCGTACTGTTCGTGGTACTGGAGCGCGAACTCGGCGGGGTCGGTGTCCTCCTCGCCGGCGTTGACGGCAATTGGCGTTCCGTGCATGTCCGATCCACAGACGAAGGCTGTCTGCTGACCGACACGCCGGAGCGCACGCGCGTACAGGTCGCCACTGATGTATCCCCGGAGGTGACCGACGTGGAGGTCACCGTTGGCGTATGGTAATCCGACGGTGACCACCGCCGGCTGATCCGTGGGGAGAGGGTCCTCGCTCATACCGGTCGATACCGTCATGCGGGGCAAAAGCCCGCCGGTTTCCCCTCGCTGCTGTGGGCAGATGGAAAGCCATTTTATAGCCCCTGCCGAACTCGGGTGTGCGGGCGTGGGTAGCCAAGCCAGGCCAACGGCGCAGCGTTGAGGGCGCTGTCCTGTAGAGGTCCGCCGGTTCGAATCCGGTCCCACGCATGACGGCTCCGCCGCCTTGATTACTTTTTCGAACGCACACCACCTTTCTCGCGGATTTTGTCTTTACAGTTCGGGCAGACACGGGGTTGTGTCATCCCGTTCGGAGCGAAGACACGAACATAGGATTCCGTCACGACTGACTCGCAGTTCAGGCACTTGGGCATACGTATCCAAGAGTCAGTAGAGGAATAACTCTTCGCTATTCGAAAAGCACGCACAACTGTCTCCGGTTCGTGCCTCTATTATCTGATTTGATATTTGTGGCGATACATTTATGAACCGTGGCGCCGGAGAGATCGGTAGGGCATCGCAAGGTGCCTGTGCCACCCCACCCACCCACCACCACTTTTCGATTTTCGAACGTCCCGGAGTGGCTCCTGTAAGCGCATGAACGACATCGCCACCCCGGAGCGGGGAGTACCTCCACGAAGTCACAGCCGACAGTCTCAGTAGCTCCGCTCTTTGGGTTCGTAGGTCTGCTCGTGGCCCTCGAGGATGACGGGTTTGTAGTACAGTGAGGGCGTGCCGTCGTTCCACTGGAGCATCGTGTGCTTGATCCACTCCTCGTCGCGGCGTTCCTGGTACTGTTTGCGCCAGTGGGCACCGCGGAACTCCTCGCGGGCGAGCGCACCCAGCGTGATCGCCTCCGCGAGGTCGATGACGTTGCGCGTCTCGATGGTGTGGATCAGGTCCGTGTTGAACGTCCGGGAGGGGTCCGAGACGCCGACGTGCTGGTAGGTCTGGCGGGCTTCGCGGATGTCCTCCAGGGCCTGCTTCAGGCCGGACTCCTCGCGGAAGACGTTGACGCGTTCGGTCATCGTCTCCTGGATGTCGGCACGCACCTCGGCGTGGTTGACGCCGTCCCGATCCAGCAGCGTCTCGACGCGGTCGCGCTCGCGCTCGACCGTCCGTTCGACGACCGCCGCTCCGGTGGCGACCGCACCGCCGTCGGAGCGCGCCTCGGGGCCGCCGTCGGCGACCACGGGGTCGTCGGTGTCCCCGACCATCCCGGGCGTGACCGGCGTGTCGAGGGTCCCACCCTCCGAGGACGCCGAGGGGCCAGTCGGGATCTTCGCCTCGGCCATGTCCGCGCCCGCGGCGTGCCGGCCGGCGCGCGCGCCGAACACGAGCAACTCGGGGAGTGCGTTACCCCCCAGGCGGTTGGCACCGTGCAGGGAGACGCAGGCACACTCGCCGGCGGCGTACAGTCCGGAGACACACGTCTCGCCGTTCTCGTTGCACTCGACGCCGCCCATCTCGTAGTGCTGGCCCGGCTTGACCGGCATCGGCTCGTCCAGTCCGTCGACCCCCTCGAAGTCCTCCGCGAGGTGGAGGATGTTCTCCAGGCGGTCGAGGATGCGCTCCTCGCCGAGGTGGCGCATGTCGAGGTGGACGTACTCGTCTTCGATCCCGCGGCCCTCGTTGACCTCCGTCAGCTCGGCCCGGGAGACGACGTCCCGCGAGGCGAGTTCTCCCTCGTTGTTCGCGTAGCCGCTCTCGAACATGAACCGCTCTTCCTCGCCGTTGTAGAGGATCCCGCCCTCGCCCCGCACCCCCTCCGAGATCAGAACGCCCGTCGAGGGGAGGGTGGTGGGGTGGAACTGGACGAACTCCATGTCCTCCAGCGGAACGCCGGCGCGGTAGGCCATCGCCGGCCCGTCGCCGGTGTTGGCGACGGCGTTGGTGGTGTGGTCGTAGACCTGTCCCGGTCCCCCGGTCGCCAGGATTACGCCGTCGAGCGCACGGAAGCCCGCCGTCTCCCCCGTCTTGATGTCGTAGGCGACACAGCCGTGACACACCCGGTTCTCGGGATTGTCGTGGTCGGTCACGGCCAGGTTCGTGACGTACCACTCGTCGTAGACCTCGATGCCCCGCTTTACCACCTGCTCGTACATGGTGTGCAGCAGGTGGTGGCCCGTTTCCGCACCCGCGTAGGTGGTCCGCGGAAAGGAGAGTCCGCCGAAGGGCCGCTGGGAGACCGTGCCGTCCTCGTCGCGGGAGAAGGGCATCCCCCAGTGTTCCAGCTGGATGACCTCGTCCCGGGCGTCCTTGGCGAAGGTGTCGATCGCGGGGGCGTCCCCGAGATAGTCCGACCCCTTCATCGTGTCGTAGGCGTGCAGTTCCCAGGAGTCCTCCTCGTGGAGTGCGGCGTTGATGCCGCCCTCGGCCGCGCCCGTGTGGCTGCGCACCGGGTGGAGTTTCGTCACGAGGGCCACGTCCGCGCCCTCCTCGTGTGCCGCGATCGCCGCACGGAGGCCGGCGCCGCCCGCACCGACCACGATGACGTCGTGTTCGTGCATGGTTACCAGTTCGGGAGACAGACACTCGAGCGTTGCACGACTGCAGGACGATGGCTGCCAGTGCAGTTGATCCGGTACATATCCCACTCGAAGGACGCGACAGAGTAAAAGACTCCGGCTCGCCGTTTCTGTCCGCTGTCGACGGAGACGCTGGCAGACGGCCTATCGGTGGGTTCAAGCGGACGGCGGCGACACACCACGTGCATGGATGGCGACCGGTTGACGACGCTTGGCATGTTCGCCGTCGCGCTGGCGGTGTTGGGCGTCGTCGTCTGGGTGATCGGGGCCGACGAGGTCTTCGACGCGCTCGGAGGCACGGACCGGTCGGTGCTCCCGCTCTTGCTGGCGGTCGTCGTCGTCTGGCTCACCGCGTGGGGGCTGGCGCTGTGGACGGTCCTGCGGGCCATCGGCGCGCCGATCTCCGTGCCGATGTCCGTCGCAGTCTTCTCGGCGGCGGTGTTCTCGAACAACGTCACCCCGTTCGGACAGGCCGGCGGCGAGCCGGTCAGCGCGTTGCTCATCTCCACGGCCGCCGACAGCGAGTACGAGACCGGGCTCGCGGCCATCGCCAGCGTCGACACGCTCCACTTCGTCCCCTCGATCGGGCTCGGGGTCGTCGGACTCGTCTCACTGCTCGCCGGCGCAGTCGAGCTGACCGACGACCTCCTCGTCGCGGCCCTGGGCGTCGTCGTCCTCGTCGGACTCATCGTCACGGCCGTGACGCTGGGCTGGCGCAACCGACAGCGTGTCCGGACCGGCGTCGTGCGGATCGTCACACCCGTGGCGGGCGCCCTCGCGAAGCTCGTTCCAGGACAATCGGCTCCCTCGCCCGCACACGTCGAAGAGCGGGTCGACGGCTTTTTCGCCGCCGTCGGCCGGGTCGCCAATAGCAGGCGGACCGTCGCGCTGGCGATGGGTTTTTCGGCACTCGGGTGGGTCTCGCTGGCGGCGTCGCTGTGGGTTTCGCTGTACGCCCTGGGCCACTCCGTCCCCTTCGCGGCCGCGCTGTTCGTCGTCCCGATCGGCTCCATCGCCGGGGTGACGCCCCTGCCGGGCGGGCTCGGCGGCCTCGAGGCGGCCTTCATCACGCTGCTCGTCCCGACCACTGGCGTCCCGGCGTCGGCGGCGACCGCCGGGGTTCTCATCTACCGGGGGGCGACCTACTGGCTGCCGATGCTGTTCGGCGGCGGCGTCGCGACCGTCCTCGGCAGCCGGGCACGGAAGTGAATACGACGCACTTAACTGACGCCATCGGGAAGAACGCGTCAATGACGACACTCTACGACGTCCCGGCGGACGCCCTCATCGAGGCCGTCGGGGCGGACCTCGCCGACGACCCGGCGCTCGAGGAACCCGGCTGGCTCAAGTTCGCCAAGTCCAGTTCCGACCGCGAACTCCCGCCCGAACAGGACGACTTCTGGACCCACCGGGCAGCTAGCCTCCTCCGGAAGGTCGCCATCGACGGCCCGGTCGGCGTCGGCAGCCTCCGCACCGCGTACGGCACCGCCAAGCAGGGCTCGAACCGCTACCGGGTCCGGCCACGAGGGAAAGCCCAGAGCTCCGGGAAGATCATCCGTGTCGCCCTCCAGCAACTCGAGGACGCCGGGTACGTCGAAACCGCCGAGGGCGAGGGCCGCGTGATCACCAGCGAGGGACAGAGCTTCCTCGACGAGGTCGCTGCACGCGTCATCGACGACATCGACGACCCCGAACTCGCGCGGTACGCCTGACTGTTCTTTAGTGTGTGCCCGAGAAGTCGGGACAGCACTCGTCCCGCGTCTCCGTAATGGTTTTGCCCGCGACTCGACAATACACGGGTATGAGTGGCGAACCCAGCGACGAGGAACTCGAGAAGATCCGCCAGCAAAAACGGGAGCAACTCCAGGACCAGGCGGGTGGGCAAGACGAGGAGGCAATCGAGGCCCAGCGCCAGCAGGCCGAGGCCCAGAAGAAGGCCGTCCTCCGCCAGCATCTCACCGACGGGGCGCGCAAGCGTCTCAACACGGTCAAGATGTCCAAACCCGAGGTCGGCGAGAAGGTCGAACAGCAGATCGTGGCCCTCGCCCAGAGCGGGCGCATCCAGGGCAAGATCGACGAGGAGAAAATGAAGGAACTGCTGCGCGAACTGACGCCCGACTCGAAGAGTTTCGACATCCGGCGCCGGTGACCGGCGCAAACGGCTGGATTCTTATAGCCGGCCCCCCGAGAAGCGGCCAATGTACCTCCGTGTCCCACACCGGGGTGACGGTCGATGAGCGATTCGACGGAGGGAGTGCGTGCCTACACGGTCCGCCTGGAACTGGTCGACAGGCCGGGCGAACTGCTCCGGGCCCTAGAGCCCATCGCGGACCACGGCGGCAACCTCCTCTCTATTTTCCACGAGCGGGGCAACGTCACACCCCGCGGTCACATCCCCGTCGAGGTGGACCTGGAGGCGACACCGGAACGGTTCGACGCCATCGTGGACACGTTCCGCGAGGAGGGCATCAACGTGATCCAGGCAGGCGCCGAACGGTACGGCGCGGAACTGACGGTGGTGCTCATCGGGCACATCGTGGACACGGACCTCTCGGACACGCTCGACCGCGTCGAGAACGCCTCGGGTGCGTCGGTGCGGGACTTCTCGCTGTCGACGCCCCTCGGCCGGACCGACGAGTCCAGCGCCCGCGTGCGCCTGGCCGCACACCGCGGCGAGACCGACACGGTGCTCGCGACCCTCCGCGAGATTGCCGACGAGAAAGACCTCCGGGTTGTCGAACCGCTCACGGCGGGTGATGCCCCGTGAGACTCGCCGTCGTCGGTGCCGGCGCGGTCGGCTCTGCGGTCGTCGAACTGGCCAGCGAGTACGGCCACACCGTGACTGCCCTGGCCGACTCCACGTCCGCGACCACCGATCCGGACGGAATCGACGTCGAGGCCACGCTCGAGCGCAAAAACGAGACGGGTGTCGTCGGGAGCGGGGACCCCGACGAGGCACTCGAGGCCGCATACGACACCCTCGTCGAGGCGACGCCGACGACGCTGGGTGACGCCCAGCCCGGCTTTGGCCACGTCCGGGCAGCCCTCGAACGGGACCGACACGTCGTGCTCGCGAACAAGGGTCCCGTCGCCGAGCGGTACGCCGACGTGCGCGCGCTCGAGCGGGACAGCGGCGGGCGCGTGCTGATGGAGGCGACAGTCGGCGGCGCGATGCCGGTCCTCTCGACGATCGACGATTTCGGACCCGGACGCATCACGGCTGCCCGGGGCGTCCTCAACGGGACCGCCAACTTCGTCCTCTCGCGGATGGCTGCCGAGGGGCTGGGCTACGAGCACGTGCTCGCGGAGGCCCAGGACCTCGGGGTGGCGGAGGCCGACCCCTCCTTCGACGTCGAGGGGACCGACGC
>CAYYHG010000159.1:0-6497 GCA_964471665.1 uncultured Halobacteriales archaeon
CGTCACTATCGTCACTGCTGTCGGGATCGACTTCCTCTGAGTCATCTCCGTCCAGGCCGGCCCCACTTGAACCGCCACTCGCGCCCGACCCATTGTCGACCGGCGTCGGCGTCGGTGTCGGTGCAGGCGTGGGCGTCGGTGTCATTTCGACCGTCGGCACCGGGGTCTCGCTGTGGACGCCCGGAAGCGAGTTTTCTCCCTCCTCGATACTGTCGAACGTACCGATACCGAGTCCGAGCAAGACGAGTATCAACAACAGCAATACACCTATCCGTCGCTTGTGGGATCCGTCTCCGGAAACCGCCGACCGGACGCGTCCGAGTATGTTCGACACGTGTCTGACCTCCTAAGTCTCAGCCTACGTACGGGATAAACGTGGTGATGGGTCTTACATATTGGCCGGTTGGAAATGCTCAATCGGTCATTGACCCCGGGAACGGACCCGGTTCATACTGTCGGCTATACCTTCGTGAAGATATTCGGCACCCCGGGATGCCGATATTGCTCACGCGCTTATAGCCGACAGTATCAGTACCCGAGATACAGTGCCACCCCTTTCAGGAGCAGCAACCCCACGAGGAGGGGAGCGAAGACGAAGGTGACGAGCGGTCTGAGCAGCCCGGTCGGGAGGAACCCGAGCACTGACCCGAGGAGACCGACAATCGGATCGAAGACCCCCAGCACGGAGGCGAGCAGTCCACCGCCGCCGACAGTCAGCTCCCTGGCAGTCGTTCCGTTGACCGCGACGGGGTACGTTCCCGTCTCGTCTGGCACGTACCGGAACGCGACCGAGCGTTGCTCGCCGGCAGGAAGCGTGACCGATTCGGTCGCGACCACGGATCCGTTGACCGAGAGGCCGGCGACGTACACAGTGTTCCCGTCGGCGCGGTTCTCGACGGTCGCGTTCACGAGGACCACGTCTCCGGGTTCGACCGCCGACGCGTTCAGCGTCGCGTTGCTGACGACGACGCTCCCGTCTTCGGGTGTCGGTGTCGGCGTGGGCGTGGCTCCGGCGTCGCTGGTCGGTGTCGGCGTGGACGTCGCTCCACCCGCGCTCTCCGATCCGGCGGCCGGGACGACGACCGCAAAGCGGGACAGACCGGGAGCGTCGGCCCGGAACTGGACCGTCCCGTCGTCGCGCCCGAGGACTCTCGTCTCGAGTCGCTGCCACTCCTCGCCCTGCTGGCGGAGTATCGTCACCTCCTCGGGGGTGGCCCCGAGGCTGTCGAGCCGGTCCGCGCCGACACCCACGCGCAGTGTCACGGACCGGAACCCGGCGTCGGGCACCTCGTGTGCAATCGCGAACCCACCGACCGGTCGGGTGTCGGTCGCTGCCGCGGCGTCGGCGACCGATCCGGCGTCGTTCGCCGAGAGCCCGAGTGTGAACTGCCCGTACCGGGCCGGCACAACCTCGACGTCGACGAGCGTGACGTCACTGCTCGCTGCCAGCGCCTCTCTCCGGCCCTCGGCGACACTGACCGGCACGCCGGGACTGGGTTTCCTGACCTCGACGAGCGCCGTCTCGGCCGGCCCGCCTCCCGGTGTGACGACCCGGAGGTCGGGACTGGCGACCCGTCGAACGCCATTGAGGGCCGCGGCGCTGGCCGTCGAGGCGTCCCCGGCGCCGGGCGAGAGGTCGAGCGCGACACTCGCTGTCCCCGACCGGCCCTCGGTGTCGACGGCAGTCAGCGAGACCGTACGGGTGCCGGGCTCGAAGGTCTTCGTGACACGCTCGCCCGTGGCGTTGGTCCCATCGTCGAACGCCCAGGTGTACGACGAGACGCCGGTCAGGTCGGAGGTGTGACGCGCGTCGAAGACGAGCGTCAGGTTCTCCGAGGCCACGAAGTCGATCGCAACGACCGGGTCCGGGCCGCTGCGGTCGAGGTCGGTCCCCACCTCGCCGTTCGGGAACCGTTCCCTGGTGTTGCCCGCCCCGTCGGTCGCGTTCGCGAGCCGGAAGGTCAGGTTGCCCTCGGCGGCCGCGGTGTAGGTGGTCTCGTAGGCGAGGCGTGACTCGTCGGGTGTGAACGCCGACAGGTCGATGGTGTCACTGACCGCTCCCCCGACGGAGACGTTGAGTCCGCCCAGGCGCTCGCTGGGGACGACCGTTATCGTCGCCGACCCGTCCGAGCCACCCGTCACGGCGAACTCCTCGATCTCGGGGGCGGCGCCGTCCATCCCCGTGAGGACCGCCTGGCGTGTCGTGTCCTCGTCGGTCGGATCGAACTCGTGGCCGCTGGTGTCCGTGAGGACAGCCCCGTCCCGCACCCGAACGAGTAACTCGTCCTCGTCGACTGGCCGGGGCAACGCAAGCACCACCGAGGCGTTCCTCCCGTCCTCGGTCGCAGTCACGTTTGCGAGCCGGTACTCCTGGAGAAGGCTCTCTGAGACGCCGTTCCGGCGCACGTAGGCCGACACCGGGGTGTCCGTACTGGATCCCGCCACCAGGAAGTCGTGGGCCTGGAACGAACTCTCCGCGACGTCGACGTCGTCGAGGAAGTACAGTTCGATCTCCGTGTCGCTGGCCTTCGAGACGGACTGCAGTTCTGGTGCCTCGACGCCGCCGACGCGGATGGTCCGGAACGTCGAGTCGACGACGGTCCCGTCGACGTCTTCGATGTCGGCCTCGCCGCTGAGTCCGACCAGCAGTGGCCGCGTATCCGTCTCCGGGGCGAGTGTCAGCACCACCGAGGCGTTGGATCCCTCCTCGGTGGCCGAGGTGTTCTCGATGGTCGACCGGTTGAGCGTGAAGTCGGCCGTGTCGATCGAGTCGTTGTCGACGCCCTCGTCGTCGGTGATGACGACCTCGACGGCCGAGGCGTTCACCCGCGAGGCGTCGTGGAGCTGCGGCGGGTTCCCGGGCGCGGGTACCACCGCGCTGAACTGATCGGTTGGATCGAACTCGTTGCCGTTCGTGTCGGCGATGTCCGTGTCGTTCGTGCCCGATATCGTGACCGCCTGGTTGTCTACCCCCTCCTCGAGCGTGACTTCCAGGTCCGCGTCGGTCCCGTTCTCCGAGACGTTCAGCCCCGAGATGGTGCCCGGCGAGACGCTGAAATCGCTGGCGTTGATTGTGGACTCGTCGACGTCGTGGTTGTCACTCAGCCGCATCTCGATGGTGGTGGTCCCTTCCCGCCTGAGTTCTGTCACTTCGGGTGGCTCGAAGTCGTCGCCGTCTCCGTGTGCGGCGAGGGCCTCGGCGACGGGATCGACTCCCAGACCCGTGCCGAGGGCCACGAGACAGGCGACCGCGAGAAGCAGCGACGCGAGTCTGACCCACCCCCGGGGTCCGTCCCTCGGGCGGGTCCCGCCCGACCGTCGGGTCGCTGGTGCCCGTCCACGAGGGAACATCGTCGCGGGATACGTGACCACCCTATTTAAACAACCCGCGCAGATTTCAGCGAACGATAACGACGGCGCCGCCGGACCTGGCTCCGCAACCCCGCGCACAGTCGGCTGTGGTGGCTCGCGACCACACACCGGGGAGGACGTCGAGAGTCGTTCCGGTCATTCCCGCTCGCGAACGGTACCCCCGCTCAGTCCCTCCCACTCGACGCGGTAGCCCAGTCGTGACAGCGCGGCACTGGCGTCGTCGATCCCGAACCCGTCGAGGGCGGCCCCGGCGTCGTCGAGTGCCATCCCGGGCTCGATTTCCCCGGCGAGAGCCTCGAGTACGTCCGGTCGGACGAGCGTCCGCCCGACGCGCTCGTGGTCGGGGAACTGCTTGTCCTCGATGGCGCTCTCGCTGACGCCGTGTGTGTCCGCCAGCGCGGCCAGGGACACCACGTCCGCGTCTGGCCGGAGTTGTCCGGGCAGTTCGGCGGCGGCCGCGGCGACGAGGTCTGTCTCGTGGTGCCGCAGGGCGTCCCGGACGTCCTTGAGACGAACCCTCCCCGAGTAGGGGATGGCGCGGTGGTCGCGGGCCTCGATCTCCTCGCCGACACCGAGTGACTCGTCGACCGCCACGAGCATCTCGACGTCGTCGACGTCGGCGAGCCTGGAGAGTTTTTTCGCGACGTACTCGGGGGTCCAAAAGCCCATGATCTCGAAGTACACGCGGAAATCGCCGTGGCGCCAGTCGAACGCGAAATCCGGAACGACGACGTGTTCACCCGCCGGGATCGGGTCGGGCTCGCGGACGAGACGCCAGTCGAGGTCCAGCGACTGGAACCGGGTCGCGAAGTCGGCCTCGACGCCGCTGTCGAAGGTCATCTCGGCCACCGGGTCGGCCTCGGGCACGGAGACGTCGCCGTCCTGGAGGACGAGGTCACGTTCGGTTCCGCGGTCGTCGACGACGGCCTCGAGGCGCCACTCGCCCGTTTTCGCGACCGTCCGGAGCAGGCGCGCAAAGCGCGTGCCGTACCGCCGACTGCGGCGGAAGAGCGCGTCGGGGCCAGTAACCACCACCTCGCGGTCCGTCTCGCCGATCCGCCGCCGCTCGCTGTCGGGCAGGCGGCGTACCTCGTAGAGCAGGCGGAGCCGCTTGACCGCCGAGACGACGCGCTTGGGATCGGTGCTCCGGACGCGGATCTCTGTCGCGTCGAACAGCGCGGTCTGGGCCAGCGAGAGGTTGTACTGGGTGACCAGTTCGGCGGGCTCCCACCGGGCGTCGACGTCCGCGAGCACCTGCCGTTTCTCGCGGTCGGCGTACAGCGACTCCGCGACCGCCTCGGGGGTGGCGTCCAGTCGCTCGCCTGCGCGGGCCAGCGCCTCCTCGCGGTCGCTCTCGGTGACGACGCCCACCGCCTCGGCAGCGGCGAAGGCAGCCCCTCGCGCCCGCCCGGGATCGACCGGCGCTCGTGTCTCGTAGGTCGTCTCGCGGTCGAGCAGCTTGGCGAACCCCCGGACGAGTTTGAAGTCGTCACTGTCGCGTTCGATGTCGGTCAGCGCCGCGTCGAGGCGCTCGCGCGGTTCGCCGACGTGACCCTGGTAGCAGCCGACGACCCGCGCCGCGAGGCGCTCCCGGGAGGTGTCGGCGAACTGCGGGTGGTAGCCCCCGCCAGCGCGGGAGACGCGGAGCAGGTCCTTCGTGAGCACTGTCCGTGGATACGAGTCCGCGGACTTGTCAGACTGTCGCCTCTGTCAGTTCCGCCGCGAGCCCTGTGCGTCCTGGGGTCGTGACGCCTCGGTCCAGTTGGCGTCGTCGAGAACGACCGTCGAGATGACGGCCGCGACCCGGCGGGCGCTGTGCTCGCGCTGGAAAAAGGCGACGTGGCCCAGCGACGCGCTCACAGACTTGCTCACCTCCGTGGTCGGCATCCGCTCGTCGCCGACGATGTCCTCGACCTCGCGGGTGAGCAACTCCCCGACCTCCGAGGCGGCGGGCGGTGTGAGTTCCTGTCCTGCCGGGAGCAGGTCGTAGGTGACGGCGTATCCCTCGTCGTAGGCCTCGACGGCGAAGAACGGTTTCCCCGCGCGCTCTGCCGTATCGTACTCCCGCTCGAGAGTCTCCCGGTTCTCGTAGAGTGGGACGTCCTGTGGATCGTAACCGACTGGCACGTCCCTCTCTACGGGCGTCTCGAATATGTACTTTCGCGTCCCGGGATCGTTTCCCGAAGCCACACTTCTCGTACTGCCGGCCATAACTACGTGGCGATATTCGACCCCGGGGGATCGAAATTACTCACGGGCTTATGGCCGGCAGTATCAGCGACGACGTCGCGCGACCCGTTCCTCTGCGGTCTCTTCGGTGACGAGTTCGTACAGCAACGCCCGCCCGCCGTCGTCTGTGGGACGAAGAATGCGGCCCAGTCGCTGTGTGAACTCCCGCTCGCTGCCCGACCCCGAGAGCACGACCGCCACGTTCGCGTCGGGTACGTCCACACCCTCGTCGAGGACGTTCGCCGTGACGACGCGGGAGTAGGTGCCGTCCCGGAACCGGCGGAGGATTTCCCGGCGCTCGTCGGTGGCCGTCTCGTGGGTGATCGCCGGGATCAGGAACCGCTCGGAGAGCCGGTAAACCAGGTCCGTGTGGGCGGTGAAGACGATGACGCGGTCGCCGCCGGACTCGCCGTCTCGACCGGCCGTGCCGGAGTCCGAGCCGCCGCCGTGTCGGTCCAGCAGCGACGCCAGCCGGTCGACCTTCCGCTCGGCGTTCATCATCACCTCGCGTGCGCGTTGCTTCGCCAGCAGTGCGTCCCGGGCCCGGGGGTCGTTGCCGGACCGCTTGACCAGTTCCTGGTAGTCGCTCCCGCTCCGGAGCTGGAGGCCCGACTGGGCGAGGTAGTCGGTGAACGTCTCCTGGTGGCGCTCGTAGACCTCGCGTTCCTCGGGAGTCAGGGATACCTCGACGCGTTTGATGTCGTAGTCCGCGAGGTGGTCGCCGGCCAGGTCGTCCACACCGACGCGGTGGACGAGCGGCCCGAGCAGGTCTGTGACGGCCTCGTGAGCGTCGTCGGGGCGCTCGAACGTGGCCGTCAGTCCCACGCGAGCAGGGGCGGCCAGCAGGCGCGCGATGTCGCGGTAGCCCTCGCCGCCGAGGTGGTGGACCTCGTCGA
>CAYYHG010000160.1:0-6467 GCA_964471665.1 uncultured Halobacteriales archaeon
ACTCGCTCGCTTCGCTCGCTCCTTGAGGCCGGAGGCTCCGCCTCGAAGACGCTGAAAAACGGCTCCAGCCGTCCCTGCGAACCCGTCCGTTCCGCCGTCACCTGTCGGTTTCGAATCCGCGGAACTCGAACCGTGCACCGCCACTCGCACCTGATTCGAGCGAGACCGTCCAGCCGTGTGCCTCCGCAATCTGCTCGACGATAGCGAGTCCGAGTCCGACACCGCTTTCGTCGGAACTGTACCCCGGCTCGAAGGCCCGGTCGCGTTCCGCGAGCGGGATCCCGACTCCGTTGTCGGACACGAAGAACCCGCAGTCGGGCGTCTGGCCGACCCGAACCTGGATCCCGGCGTCCGGTTGCGAGTCCCCGTCTTCGTCCGCTGTGCTCCCGGTGGGACGGGCGTGTTCGACACTGTTCCGAAACAGGTTCTCGAAGAGCCGCTGCAACCGATCGCGGTCGGCCTCGATGGTGGGGAGTTCCTCGTCGAGAGCGAGTGACGCGTTCGCGGTGTCGACCGTGGCCCAGGCGTCGGTCACAACGGACTCGAGTTCGATACCTGGCGACGGCGCGATTGCGTCCTCCTTGCGCGCCAGCGTGAGCACGTCCTTGATGATCTGTTCCATCCGGTCGTGCGCGTCGGCGAGTCGGTCGAAGTGTTCCTCGTCGCCCCGCTCGCGGGCAGCCTGCAGGTGGGCCTTCGCCACGTCCAGCGGATTCCGGAGTTCGTGGCTGATGACGCTCGCGATCCGGTCTACCTCGACCGCGCAGTCGGAGTTCGAGCCGAGTTCGGTGAACACGAGATACCCGTCCCCGGGATTTGACGCCGGTTCCGTGCGTGACCGAAGCCGGTACGTTCGCCCTCCGTCACCGGTGGCTCCGGACCCGCAGGTGACGCGCACGTCGAGCTGGTCGCCGGTGGCAAGCGTCGAGAAGAGCTCTTCGACAGAAACGTCTTCAGAGGTAGTGTTGGTGCTGTGCCACCACTCGCGGAGGGACGTCTGGGGTTCGCACTCTCCGAACGCAGATTCGAACGCTCGGTTGGCACGCTCCAGAACCGGGGACCCATCACGGATACTGTAGCTGGTCACTGGGATAGGCAATGAATCGAACGGGATGGTCCGTTCGTCCCCGACACAGTCCCCGGAGTCGCCAGCCATTGGAGGGTCACCCACCCCTGTCTGGAGACGCTTTGCTGGCCTCGAACCTGGATATGCGGGCGTTCTGATACTGTCGGCTATAACTTCGTGAAGATATTCCCCGCTCCGGGGTGCCGATACTGCTCACGGGCTTATAGCCGACAGTATGAGGATGTGGAACAGATGTGACGTCCATCGTTGGGTAACCCTCTGTGCTCTACTGTAGTAGATGTTTGTTCTAGAAATCTCAATGCCCGCGCTAGAAGGACCGTCTGGCAGGTCCACGCCGCCGTGCTCGCGGGCAACCGTTCCGATTTTCAGTAGCTTTCAGTAGTACACCGTAAGAAACGGGTACACTGCTTTACGACTGGGCCACGTCCATCGCTACCATCTATTTTCGTGCCTCTCGGTCGGCTCACCGGGCAGCCATGGGGATACTCTTCAATTGACGGTCCCGGCACCAGCGAAGCGCGGGGTCGGTCATCGAGGCACGCACACCTGCGGAACGGCAAGCAAGTGTGTGGATTTTGCGGCCGCCACACTGACCGCCCAGAGCGTCCATATAGGCCGATGGTCGCGGTCATGTGGCAATCTTCACTACTCCAGTCAATATAAAAAACGTTCGCCATCCGCGGTGAAAGTGAAGAAGAATAGCTACTACTTACTACTAAATCCTACTAAATCTCTTAACAGTTACAATACCCATCGGCGGATCCGGACCGCCGGCGATATAGGGATGTTCGAAAGTCATTACAGGATCGACCGCAGGACGCAACGCGGTCGAAACGGTAATTCGTTACAGTAATCACTATCAGACCCTCGCGAACCCGCTCCCGTGGCTGGTCCGGTAAACCGACACGCAGCGACTGGTAGTCACGCAACAGGTCTGTCGCGCAGCGAAAGACAGGTCGTCAGGTGTGACTGCCCGACAGGAGCCGCGTCTCGATCTACGTTCCGAGTTCTTTACGAACCACCGAAGACGTATCCGTTTCAGTCGTCGCGTGCTGGGTGATTGCACCCGTGATGACGCTCATACTGTCGGCTATAACTTCGTGAAGATATTCCCCGCTCCGGGGTGCCGATACTGCTCACGGGCTTATAGCCGACAGTATGAGCAGCGAGGCTGCCGACGAACTGGGGCTCGAACTCGGCGACCCGATCAGGGACGACGGACAGCTCTACCGCCTCCGTGGGATACTCGAATCGGAGCAAGGGTTCGGTCCCGGCGGTGGCAACGAGCTCGTGGTACCCATCTCTGCGCTCTCCGAACAGGAGTACTTCGATACAAGCTCGCGTTGCTCGGTATCGGTTCGATCTCGCTGGTCGTGGCCAACGTCGCCATCCTCAACGTCATGTTGATGAGTACGATCGAACGGCGCGGCGAGATCGGCGTCCTCCGTGCTGTCGGCGTTCGTCGGGGCGAGGTGCTCCGGGACTAGGGAGTCTCCCGCACGTCCGGCAGCACGCCCTCGAGCAGTTCGGTCCGGAACTCGGCGACGGTCTGGTGTCGGTCGGCGGGGGTTTCTTCGATGGCAGTCAGAACGACCCTGTCGAGCCCCACATCGTGACTGCTGTCCCGGTCGCCCGGGTGCTGTCGTCCGACGCGTCGACGAAGCCGGTCACGGGGGTCGGACGAGCGGTCGACGCGGCGTCGCGTGGCGAGACCATCTCGAAGGTGACCAGCCGGTCCCGGATCACTCTCCGGCCCGGAGCGAGTACCCGTCGAACCACGCCGTCGAGCGGCGACGACCGCCACCACGACACGACGGCGTCGACGGCCAGGAGGAGGGCAACAGCAAGGGCCGGATGGTACGTGAGCTCGACGAGGCCGAGCAGGTCCCAGAGGCGTTCGTCAGTCTGGTTGTGGACTAGCTCGTCAGTCATCGGCGTAGCGTTCGACGCCCGACTGTATAAGCGCGGCTCCGTGGCGATGTACGGCGTCTAGTCGCACATCCGCTGCATACTGGCGAAAATCAGTCACCGGCGTCGGGACGATCTTCGACAGCCGAGACGCCGGGCTCGTCGGTGAGGTCGGCGTCGCGCCAGGTGCCCCGCCGAAACCACAGAAGGGCGATGACGGCGCCGATGACGTTCGAGACGACGAAGGCGCTGAAAAAGCCGATCGTGCCGAACCGCTGGGCGCCGAACCACGCGACCGGCAGGCGGATCATGCCCTGTGTGAAGATGGCGATGGCGGCCGCGGTGAGCGTCCGGCCGGCACCCCGGAAGCCGCCGCTGTAGGCACGGACCACGCCCAGGAAGCCGAAGGTCGGTGCGACCGTCCGGAGGAACTCGGCACCGACCGGGATGACGGCGGGGTCGTCGGTGAACACCGAGACGATCGCCGGCGCGGTGAAGTAGGTGACGACGGCGGCCACACAGAGCACGCCGAACATCGTCACGGCGGCGAAGTCGTTGGTGCGGGCCGCGCGGTTCTGGTTGCCGGCACCGATGTTCTGGCCGGTCAGCGTCTCGACGCCCCGACCGACGGCGATGGCGGGCAGGAAGATGACCGAGAACACGCGGATGCCCACGCCGAAGGCAGCCACGACCGGCGTCGCGAACGTGGCGACGATGATCAACAGGAGGTTCACCGAGAGAGCGCGGCCGGTCACCTCGACCGAGGCGGGGCCGCCGACCCGGACCAGCGTCTTCAGGTATCCGAAGTCGGGGCGCATGTCCGCGAGGCTGATCGTGACGCCGCGCCGGCCCCCGAACATGACCCCGAGACCGACAATCATGGCCAGTCCGCGCGAGAAGACCGTCGCGATCGCAGCACCCGTGACGCCGAGTTCCGGGAACACCCACACGCCGAAGATGAGCAGGGGATCGATGACGATGTTCAGCACGACTGTCCCGAGCATGACGACCATCGGGGTGACCGTGTCGCCGTATCCCCGCATCAGCGAGATGAACACGAGGAATCCAAAGAGCGTGAACAGGCCCAGGGAGACGACCTGCATGTACTGTGCGGCCAGGGGCAGAATGTCGGGCCCGGCACCCAGGACGGCGAGGACGTTGTCGACGAGGAAGTAGCCGAGCGTTCCCAGAATGACAGAGACGACGGCAGCGAACGTCACCGTCTGTGAAGCGGCGTACTCGGCTTTGCGGGGTTCGCCCGCGCCAGTGTGCTGTGCGACGAGGACGCTCCCAGCGACAGTCAGGCCAATGCCAAACGAGATGAGCAGGAAGACCATCGGGAATGCGAAACTGATCGCCGCCAGCGCCCTCGTGCTGTACTGGCCCAGCCAGAAGGTGTCGGCGAGGTTGTAGGCCGTCTGGAGGAGGTTCGTGATGACGATCGGCAAGGAGAGGTAGAACAGCGGCCAGCCGATACTGCCCTCGGTCAGGTTCAGTTCCTCGGGGCCCTTGAACAGAGACCGGACGCTCCCGAGCAGACGGCGTGGGCGGGCCTGTCCGAAGACTGCCAGCAGGTCACGGAGACTCACGCACCGCTCACCTCCGGGCAGCCGTCGAGGGAGGGCATCGGCCATACACACCCGCCGCCCGGGCAAAAGCGTTCGGAAACGCGAAGCGGTCTGTAGCACGGTGACCTCGGAGGCCGGTTTCCGGGGACGGCGGGTCGGGGATTTCTGTCCGTCGACGCGGCGTAGGGACCCCTGTCTGCAGGGAAACGCAACACGTAATCCCGCAGGCTCCAACTGCGAACTGCAGATGAACAACCTGCCGGCTGCTGGCACGGACGAGTGGTACCTCCCAAAGCACGCCCACGTCATCGTCCACGAGACGTCGGACGGGGAGGGGCTAATCACCGTCTACGACTGTGGGGCCGCCCAGCAACCGCCCTCGGCACAGGTCATCGGCCACCTCGTCCGGGTGGACGCCGACCACGAGTCCCTCCAGCAGTTCACCGGCTACATCGCCAAACTCCGCGAGTGGGCGACGCTCGAACGGCAGGCCGAGAACCACTGGGTCATCCGCGCCACCGGGGACGAGCCCCCAGTGAACAACCGGTAGCCAGCTACTCCAGTTCCAGTTCGAACTGTTCGTGTTCCTTCGGAGCGTTGAGGACGACGCTCGTGTTGGATTCTTTGATGTCGGGGTTGTTCAACAGCGTCTTGATCGAGTCGTTCATGTCGTCGGTGTCGTTGAACTTCCCGACGGCGATGATGTCGTGGTCACCGGTGACCTCGTAGACGCTGACCATCTGGCGGTGGTTGTGGAGTTCCTGTGTGACCTCTTGGAGGCCGCTACCCTCGACTTTCAACTGCAGGATCGCTGTCACGTCGTATCCGAGTTTGTCGTAGTCGATTTTCGGCGTGTAGCCGTGGATGATGCCGTCGTCTTCGAGATCCGAGAGGTGGTTCGAAACCGTCGTCACTGAGACGTCGAGGTCCTCGGCAAGGCTCCGCAAACTCGCCCGGCCGTCGCCCAGAAGCGCATTCACCAACTTTCGGTCCAGATTTTCGTACGTCATCAACTGCATGAACGGAGCCGAGGCATTAGAATTTTACGAATATTCAATTCTGTTCGCAGACGGCAAGGATTGCGCAAAATAGCAGGGTTTTTGTGGGAGCGGAATAGCCTGTCAGGTGTCGAAAGATGACAAGCGAAAATCTCTCAGCGGCCGCAGAAGACGTACTAGACGAGATCGACGAGAAAGGTGTCGACTTTCTTCGGCTCCAGTTCACCGACATCCTGGGGACAGTCAAGAACGTCTCGATCCCGGCCAACCAGGCCGAGAAGGCGTTCACCGAGGGGATCTACTTCGACGGGTCCTCGATCAACGGGTTCGTCCGCATCCAGGAGTCGGACATGCGCCTGGAGCCCGACCCGGCGACGTTCGCGGTGTTGCCATGGAGGGACGGGCCGGACGTGACCAGCGCCCGGCTGATCAGCGACGTCCACGACACGGCGACGGACGCACCGTTCGTCGGCGATCCGCGTCGCGTCCTGAAGGACGCGGTCGACCGCGCGATGGAGATGGGCTACACGGTCAACGCCGGCCCGGAGCCGGAGTTTTTCCTCTTCCAGGAGGACGAAAACGGCAACGCGACGACGGAGTTCGCCGACAACGGAGGGTACTTCGACCTGGCACCCAAGGACCTGGCACAGGATGTCCGCGGTGACATCATCTACGGCCTCGAGAAGATGGGCTTCGAGGTCGAGGCCAGCCACCACGAGGTCGCCGAGAGCCAGCACGAGATCGACTTCAAGTACGAGGACATCCTCACGACGGCGGACAACGTCGCCACCTTCCGCGCGGTGGTGCGGGCCATCGCGGCACAGCACGACCTGCACGCGACGTTCATGCCCAAACCGATCCCGCGGATCAACGGGTCGGGAATGCACACACACCTCTCGCTTTTCA